>NZ_JAAPBF010000081.1 GCF_022695985.1 Streptomyces sp. NP-1717
GGCCGCGGCGGTGAGGGTGCCGTAACGCCCGCGCGGGACGGTCCTCCTGGCCCGGTGGGCCGTCGCGCCCGCCGTACGCCCGGAGCCGAGCAGCGCGCGCAGCGGCGCCAGGGTGTCGTTGGTGAGCCGCCCCGACCAGGCCAGGTCCCAGACCGCGTCGGCCAGTTGGGGATCGGTGACGTCGGGGTGGGTGGTGGCCCGTACCTGGTCGGTGATCTGACGGAAGAACAGACCGTAACCTCCGGACAGGGCGGTGAGGACCGACTCGTGCAGCGCCGTCAGCTCAAGAGGGTGCGGCGGTGGGAGCAACAGGGGTGCGGAGTCCGCCGGATACAGGGACACCCAGCCGTCCTTGCCGGGAAGGGCTCCGGCGCCCGCCCACAGAACCTCGCCCGTCGTCGTCAGCTCGTCCAGGAGCGTCGGGGCGTATCCCGAGACCCGGGAGGGGAGCACCAGCTTCTCCAGCGCGGACGCCGGGACGGACGCGCCCTGCAACTGCTCGACGGCGCGGGCCAGTCCGTCGATGCCGCGCAGACTGTGGCTGCCCAGATGCTGCCACTGGGGCAGGAACGTGGCGAGCGCGGCGGGTGGCACCGGCTCCAGTTCGTGCCGCAGCGCGGCGAGCGACCGGCGGCGCAGCCGGCGCAGCACCGTGGCGTCGCACCATTCCTGGCCGATCCCTGACGGGTGGAACTCGCCCTGGACGACACGGCCCGCGGCGGCGAGGCGCTGGAGCGCGCCCTCGGTGACTGCGGGACCGAGCCCGAAGCGGTCGGCGGCCCCGGACGAGGTGAACGGGCCGTGTGTGCGGGCATGACGCGCCAGGAGATCGCCGAGAGGGTCCTTGACCGGTTCGGTGAACGCCTCGGGGACGCCCACGGGCAGGGCGGTGCCGAGCGCGTCGCGCAGCCGGCCCGCGTCCTCGATCGCCGCCCAGTACTCGGCGCCGCCGATCCGGACCCTGATGGCGCGGCGGGCCGCGGCGAGATCCGCCGGCCACCCCGGCTCGGACCCCCGCTCCGCCAACTCGGCGTCGGTGAGCGGCCCGAGGACCCTGAGCAGGTCCGCGACGCCCTCCACGTCCTTGACGCGGCGGTCGTCGGTGAGCCACTGGAGCTCGCGCTCCAGCTCGTCCAGGACATCGGCGTCCAGCAGTTCGCGCAGCTCCGCCTGACCGAGGAGCTCGGCCAGCAGCCGGGAGTCCAGGGAGAGGGCTGCGGCGCGCCGCTCAGCGAGGGGGGAGTCGCCCTCGTACAGAAACTGTGCGACATAGCCGAAGAGGAGCGAGCGGGCGAACGGGGACGGCTCCGTGGTCGTGACCTCGACCAGCCGCACCCGGCGGGATTCGATGTCGCCCATCAGCTCGGTCAGTCCGGGCACATCGAAGACGTCCTGAAGACATTCCCTGACGGCTTCGAGAACGATCGGGAACGAGCCGAACTCGCTCGCCACCTGCAGCAGTTGGGAGGCCCGTTGCCGCTGCTGCCAGAGCGGGGTGCGCTTTCCGGGACTGCGGCGCGGCAGCAACAGGGCACGCGCGGCGCATTCACGGAAGCGGGCGGCGAACAGCGCGGAGCCCCCCACCTGATCGGTGACGATCTGGCCGACCTCACCGTGCTCGAAGGCGACGTCACCGGCACCGACCGGCGCCTGCTCGCTGTCGTACGCCGGATCGGGCGACATCGGGTCCTGGTCGAGGAGATCCATGCTCAGCAGATCGGCGTCGGGCAGCCGGAGCACGATGCCGTCGTCGGCGTGCATGACCTGGGCGTCCATCCCGTACCGCTCGGAGAGCCGGGCACCGAGGGCCAGCGCCCACGGCGCGTGCACCTGGGCACCGAACGGGGAGTGGATGACGACCCGCCAGTCACCGAGGTCGTCCCGGAACCGCTCCACGAGGATCGTCCGGTCGTCGGGAACGTGACCGCAGGCACGGCGCTGCTCGTCCAGATACGCCAGGACGTTGTCCGCCGCCCAGGCGTCGAGGCCGGCGGCGACCAGCCGCAGCCGGCCGTCCTCGGGAGAGAGGGCGCCGACCTCCCGCAGGAACGCGCCCACCGCGCGGCCCAGTTCGAGCGGACGGCCCAACTGGTCGCCCTTCCAGAAAGGAAGCCGGCCCGGCACACCGGGGGCGGGGGACACCAGCACCTGGTCGCGCGTGATGTCCTCGATACGCCACGAGGTCGTGCCCAGCGTGAAGACGTCGCCGACCCGCGACTCGTACACCATCTCCTCGTCCAGCTCACCCACCCGGCCGCCGCCGCGGCCCTTGCCGTTGCCGGAACCGGCGCCGGAGGATCCCGCGAGGAACACACCGAAGAGGCCGCGGTCGGGGATGGTGCCGCCCGACGTGACGGCGAGCCGCTGCGCACCGGGCCGGCCCGTGACCGCGCCCGTCACGCGGTCCCACACCACACGGGGGCGCAGCTCGGCGAACGCGTCCGACGGATAGCGGCCCGCGAGCATGTCGAGGACGGCGGTGAACGCCGACTCGGGGAGCGAGGCGAAGGGCGCCGCGCGGCGGGCCAGGGCAAGGAGGTCGTCGGCCTGCCAGGTGTCCAGCGCGACCGTCGCGACGAGCTGCTGCGCCAGCACGTCCAGCGGGTTGGCGGGAATCCGCAGGGCCTCGATGGAGCCGGTGCGCATCCGCTCGGTGACGACGGCGGCCTGCACGAGATCGCCGCGGTACTTGGGGAAGACGACGCCCGTCGAGACCGCCCCCACCTGGTGGCCGGCGCGGCCCACGCGCTGGAGACCGGAGGCCACGGACGGGGGCGACTCGACCTGGATGACGAGATCCACCGCGCCCATGTCGATGCCCAGCTCCAGGCTGGACGTCGCCACGACGGCCGGCAGGCGGCCCGCCTTGAGGTCCTCCTCGACCCGGGCGCGCTGCTCCTTGGAGACCGAGCCGTGGTGGGCGCGGGCCATCAGCGGCGGCGCGCCCTTCGCGGCCCCCGACTCGGCCATGATCTCGGCGGGGGAGTGCGCCTCGGGCATGGCCTCGCCCGTGGCCCGTTCGTACGCGATCTCGTTGAGCCTGTTGCACAGACGCTCGGCGAGACGGCGGGAGTTGGCGAAGACGATCGTCGAGCGGTGCGCCTGGACGAGATCGGCGATGCGCTCCTCGACGTGCGGCCAGATCGACGGCTTGTCGCCGCCGTCCGCGCCGGCGCCCCCGCTGTCGGCGGCGGGGGAGCCGCCCAGCTCGCCCAGATCCGCCACGGGGACGACCACCGACAGGTCGAACTCCTTCCCCGAAGGAGGCTGCACGATCTCGACCCTGCGCTGCGGGGACAGATAGCGGGCCACCTCGTCCACCGGACGCACCGTGGCCGACAGTCCGATACGGCGGGCCGGGCGCGGCAGCAGCTCGTCGAGCCGTTCCAGGGAGAACGCGAGATGGGCGCCGCGCTTCGTCCCCGCGACGGCGTGGACCTCGTCCAGGATCACCGTCTCCACACCCGCCAGCGCGTCGCGCGCCGACGAGGTCAGCATCAGGAAGAGGGACTCCGGGGTGGTGATCAGGATGTCCGGCGGTTTCGTGACCATCGAGCGGCGCTCGGCGGCGGGGGTGTCGCCCGAACGGATGCCGACCCGGATCTCCGGCTCGGGCTGCCCGAGGCGCACGGACTCCTGCCGGATGCCCGTGAGGGGGCTGCGCAGATTGCGCTCCACATCCACCGCGAGGGCCTTGAGCGGCGACACGTACAGCACCCGGCAGCGCTTTTGGGCCTCGGCCGGCGGCGGCACCGAGGCGAGCCGGTCCAGGGCGGCGAGGAAGGCGGCCAGGGTCTTTCCGGAGCCGGTCGGGGCCACGACCAGCACGTCCGAGCCCTCGCCGATGGCACGCCAGGCACCCTCCTGCGCGGCGGTGGGCGCGGAGAAGGCCCCGGAGAACCAGCTACGGGTCGCGGGGGAGAACGAGTCGAGTGCGGTGCCGGCCATCTCCCCATCGTGCACCCGGCCACTGACAATCGCCCGGGCCTGCGGAAACGAGGTGGGCGAAACCGGGAGGTGGGACGGGGCCCGGCCGGTGCAGACTGGGGGCATGGCGGCTCGGGAGCAGGCACGGCACTGGCGCTACTCCGAGCTGCCCGGTGTCGACCTCCTACGGGCCAAGTACATCGACAAGACCTTCGTCAGGCACACCCACGAGTCGTTCGTCATCGCCGCCGTGACGGACGGCGTGGACGTGTTCCACCACGGCGGCAGCAACCAGTACGCGGGCCCGGACTGCCTCGCGCTGGTCAACCCCGACACCCCGCACACCGGCCACGCCCAGGGGCCCGAGGGCTGGCAGTACGGGGCCGTCTACCCGTCACCCGGCCTTGTCGCGGAGATAGCGGCCGAGACGACGCGCCTGCGCGGCGCCCCCGGCTTCGTCTCGCCCGTCGTCCACGACCCGTACACCGTCCGCCTCGTCCACCAGGTGCTGCGTGCCACCGACGAGGGGAACGCGCTGGCCGCCGACACACTGCTGCGGGTCGTCGTCACCCGCCTCCTGCGGCTGAACGGGGGCACGCTGCCGCGGCGTACGGTGCGGGGCGCGGGAGCCAGGACTGCGGCACGCGCGCGTGACGTGCTCCAGGGGCGGATGGCCGACCCGCCGTCGCTGGAGCGGCTCGCCGCCGAACTGGGCACCAGCCCGTTCGCCCTGCTGCGGTCCTTCAGGGACACGTACGGCATGCCGCCGCACACCTGGCTCACCGACGCGCGGGTGCGCCGGGCCCGGCATCTGCTGGACGAGGGGAGGGCCCCCGCCGAGGTGGCCGGCCTCGTCGGGTTCACCGACCAGCCGCACCTCAACCGGCACTTCAGCCGGATCGTGGGAGTGCCGCCGGGCGCGTACCGCAGGGAGCGCACCTCGGGCGGCGCCTGAGCGCGCGTCGCGAGCATCTTCCCCGGGTGCATGGTGGGCGGGGCGCGCAAGAACGTACAAGACGGAGCCCGAACCCGCCCCGTACCGTCTCCGACGTGGCAGAACAGACAGCATCCGCGGACAGGGCCGGCACGGCGGGGATACCCGACCGGTCGGCCCCGGAGCCCATGACCGAAGCAGGGACAGCAGCACACGGGGCGGCCGGGACGACCCCGCGGCCCGGGGCAGGCGCGGGGAGCGGCGGCGCGGGTGCCGGTACGGCACCGGCAACCGGGCCGGGACCCGAACCCGGCGACGGGGCGAGCGGCGAGCCGGAGGCGAAGCCGGACTCGGCCGTCGTCCGCGACGCCCTGGGCGTCGGCATCGCCGTCGGCCTCTCCGGCTTCGCCTTCGGCGTGACATCCGCCGGGGCGGGCCTCACCCTCCTACAGAGCTGCGCGCTCAGCCTGCTGGTCTTCACCGGCGCCTCGCAGTTCGCACTCGTCGGCGCCCTGGCGGCGGGCGGCAACCCCCTGACCGCCGCGGCCGGCGCCTTCTTCCTCGGCGTACGGAACACCTTCTACGGCCTGCGCCTGTCCCAACTCCTGGCGCTGCCACGCTTCGTACGCCCCTTCGCCGCCCAATGGGTCATCGACGAGACGACGGCCGTCGCGCTCGCGCAGCCCACACGGCGCGCCGTGCGCCTCGGCTTCACCGTCACCGGGCTCTCCCTCTACGCGCTGTGGAACCTCACCACGCTGCTCGGCGCGCTCGGCGCCGAGGCCATCGGCGACACCGACGCGTGGGGCCTCGACGCGGCCGGCCCCGCCGTCTTCCTGGCTCTGCTCGCCCCCATGCTGCGCACGACGACCGAGCGCGCGGTCGCCGCCGGCGCCGTCGTCCTCGGGCTCGGCTTCCTGCCGGTGCTGCCCGCCGGGGTGCCGGTGCTCGTCGCCGCGCTCGCCGCACCCGCCGTCCTCTGGTTCGAGGGCCGCAGGACCACCGACCCGAAGGGAGTGAACCGATGAGTGTCTGGATCGCCATCGGCCTGACCGCGGTCGGCTGCTACCTCGTCAAACTGCTCGGGCTGCTCGTCCCCGCGGGCGCGCTGGAACGCCCCCTCGTCCAGCGACTGTCCGCGCTCCTGCCCGTCGCGCTGCTCGCCGCCCTCACGGCGCAGCAGGCCTTCAGCGGCGCCGACGGTGCGCTGGTCGTCGACGCCAGAGCGGCCGGACTCGCGGCCGCGGGGCTCGCGCTGGTGCTGCGCGCCCCGTTCCTGCTCGTCATCGCCGCGGCCGTCGCGGTGACCGCCGGGGTGCGCGCCCTCGGCGGCTGAGCCAGGGATAGCGGCCGCAGCCTCCTGGCTCCGGCCGCACTCCCGGGACGCGGGATACTGAGGTCATGCGGTTGACGATTTTCTGGGAACGGATGGCGGACCACTTCGGCCCCGCGTACGCGGACTCCTTCGCGCGCGACCATGTGATGGCGGAGCTCGGCGGCCGTACGGTGCACGAGGCCCTCGACGCCGGATGGGAGGCCAAGGACGTCTGGAGGGCCGTCTGCGCCGCCATGGGCGTGCCCGCCGACAAACGGTGACGTATTTGTACGCGACACTGGCTCCGTGGCACTGACCGACGAAACAGCCCAGGA
Organism: Streptomyces sp. NP-1717; assembly: GCF_022695985.1. GTDB lineage: Bacteria > Actinomycetota > Actinomycetes > Streptomycetales > Streptomycetaceae > Streptomyces. The sequence goes on from NZ_JAAPBF010000081.1 coordinate 6,512, forward strand.
CCCTCAGCCGTCCACCCCGCCGCCGCCTCCTACGGCGGGGAACGGTGACGCGACGGCCCGCATGCCCCGCTGGCTGCCCCGTGCCATGGTGCTGGCCCTGACGCTCATCGCCTGCTTCCAACTGGGCAGTTGGGCGTTCCACCAGCTCCTCGGGCTGCTGATCAACATCCTGATCGCCTTCTTCCTGGCCCTGGCCGTCGAACCGGCCGTCAGCCGGATGGCGACCCGCGGCATACGGCGCGGAATCGCGACGTTCCTCGTCTTCTTCGCCGTACTGATCACGAGCGTCGGCTTCGTGGTGCTGCTGGGCTCGATGCTCGCGGGCCAGATCATCGAGATCGTCGACGAGTTCCCCCGGTACCTCGACTCCCTCATCAACTGGATCAACCAGAGCTTCCGCACCGAGCTGTCACGAGTGGCCGTCCAGGACAGCCTGCTGCACTCCGACTGGCTCCAGAGATACGTCCAGAACAGTGCGAGCGGTGTGCTCGACGTCTCCACCACTGTGCTCGGCGGCCTCTTCCGGCTGCTGACGATCTTCCTGTTCTCGTTCTACTTCGCCGCCGACGGACCGCGGCTACGGCGCACCGTGTGCTCGGTGCTGCCCCCGGCCAAGCAGGTGGAGGTGCTGCGGGCGTGGGAGATCGCGGTCGACAAGACCGGCGGCTACATCTACTCGCGCGGACTGATGGCGCTCATCTCCGGCCTCGCGCACTACGTCCTGCTGGAGATCCTCGGCGTCCCCTACGCGCCGGTCCTCGCCGTCTGGGTGGGCCTCGTCTCGCAGTTCCTGCCGACCATCGGCACCTACCTGGCCGGCGCCCTGCCGATGCTGATCGCCTTCACCGTCGCCCCCTGGTACGCGCTGTGGGTGCTCGGATTCGTGGTGATCTACCAGCAGTTCGAGAACTACGTCCTCCAGCCCAAGCTCACCGCCAGGACCGTCGACATCCACCCCGCCGTGGCCTTCGGCTCGGTCGTCGCCGGCACGGCGCTGCTCGGCGCCGTCGGCGCCCTGATCGCCATCCCCGCGGTCGCGACGCTGCAGGCGTTCCTCGGGGCGTACGTGAAGCGCTACGACGTCACGGACGACCCGCGCGTGCACGGCCACCGGCGGCGGGGCAGCGGGCGGACCCTGGCGCGGATACGCCGGACGCTGCGACGCGGCAGCGCCCGCCTGCGCCCGCCCCGGCCGCCGAGCCCGCAGAGCGGCGCCTGACGGCCGGGGCGGGCCCCGGGGGCCGGGCGTCAGCCCCGCAGATAGGCGAGCACCGCCAGGACGCGGCGGTTCGTCGCGTCGGTCAGGGAGAGGTCCAGTTTGGTGAGGATGCTGCCGAAGTGCTTGCTGACCGTCCCCTCACTGACATGCAACGCCGCGGCGACGGCCGCGTTGGACCTGCCCTCCGCCATCAGCGCCAGTACTTCCTGTTCGCGCGGCGTCAGCCTCGACAGAGGATCGCGGCGGTGCCGGAGCAACTGCCGTACGACCTCCGGGTCCACCACCGTGGCCCCCTCGGCGACGCGGCGGACGGCGTCGACGAACTCCTCGACGTGCCCGATCCGCTCCTTCAGCAGATAGCCGACGCTGGTGCCGTCCGAGGAGTCGAGCAACTCCTCGGCGTACGCGCGCTGCACGTACTGGCTCAGCACCAGGATGGGCAGCTCCGGCCGCCGCTCGCGCAGCTCCAGCGCCGCCCGCAGGCCCTCGTCGGAGAAGCCCGGCGGCATGCGCACGTCCGTCACCACGATGTCGGGCCGGTGCTCGGCCACCGCCGCGATCAATTCGCCGGCGGTCCCTACCCCGGCGACGACCTCGTGCCCGAAACGTTCGAGCAGACCCGTGAGGCCGTCCCGCAGGAGCACGCTGTCCTCGGCCAGCACGATGCGCGACATCAGGTCCTCGTTCGGGTCGGAGTACGGGAGGCGGGGGCGGTGGTCGTGCCGGCTGTCGCGGCCGTGTCCGTGGCGGCCCGGCCGGGCGGGCAGGGAATCCGTACGCGGAAGACGGTGGGACCGCCGACGGGGCTGGAGACCGTCAGGTGGCCGTCGAGTACCGAGATACGGTCCGCGACCCCCTGCAGACCGGAGCCGCCGGAGAAGTCCGCCCCGCCCGCCCCGTCGTCCCTGACCTCCACGACCAGTTCGCCGCCGGCGATCCTGCCACACACCTCCGCGCGGTCGGCGCCGCTGTGCTTTGAGACGTTCGCCAACGCCTCGCAGAGCGCGAAGTACGCCGCCGTCTCGATCGCCTCGGGCAGCCGCCCCGGCAGCTCGAAGCGCACGTCGACCGGCACCGCCGACCGGTCGGCGACGTCCTCGACCGCGTCCTTAAGCCCCCGGTCGGTCAGCACCTGGGGGTGGATGCCCCGGATCAGCTCCCGGATCTCCACCAGCGCCGTGCCCGCCTCGTCGTGTGCCTTGGCCAGGAGGCCGCCCAGCGGCTCGCCGGGGTTCTCCAGCCTCGCCAGGCCCAGCGTCATCGACAGGGCCACCAGGCGCTGCTGGGCGCCGTCGTGGAGATCACGCTCGATCCTGCGGCGTTCCGCCTCGAAGGCGTCCACCAGCCGCATCCGCGACCGGCCGAGCTCCTGGATCCGGGAATCGACCGCGGCGTCACGGGACGACAGCAACTGTCTGGCCAGTGCGGCACGCCCGGCGGCCACCACGCCCAGCGGATAGGCGAGGACAGGCAGCAGGAGAGCGCCGGCCAGCGCCGCCGCGAACGCCTGCGGATAGGAGTCGGCCAGCCAGAGCTTCATGACGCGGACCTCCTCGCCCCCGCCGACGGTGGCCATGACGACGGGTGTGGCCAGCAGGCCGCCGCAGACGCCGAGCACCGTTCCCAGGGCCAGCGCCTCCAGCGGCCACAGCACGAACGCGCACAGCAGCGCGTACCCCAACTCCCGCCACGTGACGGGCTCCTTGAGACGGACGCGGACCCAGGCGGCCAGGCCCGCACCGTCCGGCTCGCGGTGCGGATCGGCGAGTACGACGGGGTCGACCAGCCGCAGCCGGCGGCGTTCCAGCGCGGCCAGCGGGATGCCCGAGAGCGCGAACATCACCAGCAGCGGGACACCGACGACGACCACCGCCAGCGCGCCTCCCACGACCGCCAGCAGGAGCAGCGAGACCAGGGTCGCCAGACCGGCGCACACGCCGCTCAGCAGATACGCCGCGGCGCGCCACGGCCAGCTGCCGCGCAGATAACGGGGCGCACGGAGCGCCTGCCAGAGGCTGGGGGAGTGCATGGACGCACGGTAGGCGGGCGCCGTACGGCGCGGCCACCCAGCCAGCTCCACCATTCGCCCCGCACTCAGCCCCACCCGACCCGCTCCACCCGCCGGGGGGTGGAGCCAGCTCCACCACGGGCATGCCGTCCTGCTGCGATGTGCGGGGCGCCCGGCGCGACTTGAGTGATCACCATGAACCACACAGCCATGAACGACGCCACCGGCAACAGCGGCGCCACGGGCAAAACCGCCGGGAGCGGCGCGGTCACGACCGACACGGCGGTCCGGCTCCGCTCCGTCACCCGGTCCTACGGGAAGGGCGCGGCGGCCGTGACCGCGCTCGACCGGGTCACCCTCGACATACCCAAGGGCACCTTCACCGCCGTCATGGGGCCCTCCGGCTCCGGCAAGTCCACCCTGCTCCAGTGCACGGCCGGACTGGACCGGCCCACCAGCGGGACCGTGATGCTCGGGGACCACGACCTGAGCGCGCTCAGCGAGAACAAACTGACCGCGCTGCGGCGCGAACGCATCGGCTTCGTCTTCCAGGCGTTCAACCTGCTGCCCTCGCTCACCGCCGAACAGAACGTGGCGCTCCCGCTGAGACTGGCCGGCCGCAGACCGGGACGGGCCGCCGTACTCGACGTGCTGGAGCGGGTGGGACTGCGCGACCGTGCGGGACACCGGCCCAGCGAGCTCTCCGGCGGTCAGCAGCAGCGCGTGGCGCTCGCCAGGGCGCTGGTCACCCGCCCCGACGTGCTGTTCGGCGACGAACCGACCGGGGCGCTGGACTCGCGGACGGGCCGGGAGGTCCTGACCCTGCTGCGCGGCATGGTCGACGGCGGACAGACGGTGATCATGGTGACGCACGACCCCATGGCCGCGTCGTACGCGGACCGTGTGCTGTTCCTGGCGGACGGCAGGGTGCGGGGCGCTCTCGACTCGCCGACCGCGGACCTGGTCGCTGAGCGGATGACCGCGCCGGCGGTGGCCCCGTGCCGAGGCTGACGCTCCAGGGCATGCGAGCCCGCTGGGTCACGTTCACCGGGTCGTTCGTCGCGCTGGCCCTCGGCGTGGGGCTGATCGCCGCCACGGGGCTCGCGCTCGCGGCCACGTTCGAGGCCCCGCACCGGGGGCCCGAGCGCTTCGCCGCGGCACCGGTGGTCGTCCGGGCCTCCGACACCCTGCGGGTGTCCACGCCGATCGGTGAGCGTACGCAGCGGCTCGCCGATCCACGGGCCGTACCGGACAGCCTGGCCACCGAACTCGGGCGGCTCGGGCCCACGGTCGAGGACCGGACGTTCCCCGTGTCGTTCTCCGCCGCCTCCTTGGGAGGCCGCGGAGACGGCGGCGGTGCCCGTAGCCGTGAGGGTGACGGGGCGGTCGGGCACCCGTGGTCCGTCGCGGCTGCCACGCCGTACCGGCTCACGGACGGTCGCGCCCCCGCAGCGTCCGGGGAGATCGTGGTCGCCGTGGCGGCCCGCTCGCACTCCCGGCCCGATGACGTCGTCGAGGTCGGTGACCGGGTCCGGGTCGTCACGCCCGCCGGGGCGGGCAGCCGTACCGTCGTCGGGACCGTGGACGCGACGGACTTCGAGACCGCGGTGTTCTTCACCGACGCCGAGGCCGCCCAACTCTCGCCCCGTATCGACGCGTTGGTGGTTCACGCGGACGTGGCGGCCGTCCGCGCGGCCGTCGGCGGTACCGGCGCCGGAGCCGGCTTCGAGGTCCTGACCGGTGACGCGCGGCGCGCGGCCGATCCGGACCCGGACCGGGACAGCGAGGCGCTGGTCGCGGTCAACGCGCTGCTGGGTACGGCGGCGGGCATCACCTGCTTCGTCTCCGTCTTCGTGGTGGCGTCGACCTTCGCCTTCGCCGTGGCACAGCGCAGACGCGAGTTCGGCCTCCTCCGTACGGCGGGGGCCACTCCGCGACAGATACGGCGGACGGTGTTCGCGGAGGCGGTTCTCGTCGCCGTACCGGCCTCGGCGTTCGGCTGCCTGCTCGGGGCCGTGGGAGCGCCGCCGCTCGCCGCGTGGATGGCCGACAGCGGGATCGCACCGTCCTGGTTCGCGATCGGCGACCAGACCTGGCCGCTGCACACGGCCTTCTGGACGGGCCTGTGCGTGGCGGCGGCCGGCGTCCTGACGTCCTCCTGGCGGGCCGGACGGATCAGGCCCACCGAGGCGCTGCGCGAGGCCGCCGTCGACAACCGGGCGATGCCGCCGAGCCGTTGGCTGCTCGGTGCCCTCGTCCTGCTGGCAGGTCTCGGACTGCTCGCGTGGTCGCTGGCCACCGATCCCGGCGAGGCCCTCAAGAGGAAGACCTACATCACCCGGCCGATGCTGCTGATCGTCGGCTTCGCCCTGTACGCGCCGGTGCTCGTGCCGCCGGTGGTCAGGCTCGTCACCTGGCTGCCCGCCCGGCTGCCGGGCGCCACCGGCCTCCTGGCACGGGAGAACGCGGCCACCGGGGTGCGCCGTACGGCGGCCGTCGCCGCTCCCGTACTGATCACCGTCGCGCTCGCCGCGTCCCTCCTCGGTACGACGGCGACCATCAACGAGGCCAAGGCCGCCGAGGCCGCGGCGCAGACGACCGCCGACTACGTCGTGGCGGCGCCGGGCGAGGACGGCACACTGCCCGCCCCGTTCGTGGCACGCGCGCGGAGCATCCCAGGCACCGACGTGAGCGCCTCGCGCTCCACCGCCGTGACCGTGCTCGAAGAGGGCGTCGCCCTCGTCAGGTCCGAGGCCAGAGCCGTGGACCCGGCCGATCTCGCGGCGGTGTCCCGGCTGCCGGTGTCCTCCGGCCGGGTGGCCGATCTCGACGACGGCGGCATCGTCGTCAACGAGGAGTGGCGTACACACACCGTCGGACAGCGCGTCAGGGTCTGGCTGGGCGACGGCCGCGAGGCGACACTGCGGATCGTGGCGGTGCTCAGGACCGGCACCGGGAGCAACGGGGTGTACGTCACCCCGCGCAACGCCCCCCGAGCCACGGTCGACCGCGTGGACATCGGACTGCGAGACGGCGCGGACGCCGCCGCCGTCGACACCGCGCTGCGCGAGGCGGGGCGGGCGACGGGGACGACCGTCCTCACGAAGGACGCCTGGACGGCGCGGAGCCATCCGCGCTCCAGCGAGAGCACCCGCCTGGGGATGCTGCTGATTCTTGGGATCGCTCTGTTGTACACCGGGATCGCGCTGGCGAACACCCTGGTCATGGCGACGTCCGACCGGGTCGGCGATCTCGCGGTGCTCCGGCTGACCGGGGCGACCCGGCCCCAGGTGCTCCGCCTGGTCGCGGCCGAGGCGCTGGTGGTCGTGGCCGTGGGCTCCCTCCTCGGCGCCGCCGTGGCGGGCCTGAACCTCCTCGGCGTACGAGGCGCCCTCGCGCTGCTCTCCGTCCGGTCGCCCCTGGTCGTGCCGTGGGGGAGCGTGGGGGCGATGGTGGCGGCGAGCGCCGTTCTGGCGGTGGTGGCCGCCGTCGTCCCGGCGCTGACGGCGCTGCGCACGAGGCCGGTCGAACTCGCGGGGACGCGTGAGTAGCCGCGCCCGCCGCGACTCGTCGCGGCGGGCGCCGGGGCCGGCACCGGTCGACGACGATGCCGGCGGGCCGGCGGGCCGGGGCCGCGTCCGGTCCGCAGCGCGCCGTTGACCTCGGGCGTCGTGCCGCGTGCTGCCGGATCGCGCGGCTTCCGCGGCACCGGGGCGCGGCCCGTGGCCGTACCCCCGCGCCCCGTACGCTCCGCGACACGCCCGCGAGAGGCGCTTGACACCAAAATCGAACAAGCATTCTCATGGGTTCCGGGCCGGTTGTTCGAGGTGCCGGAGCCCGGAGTTTTCCACAGGCGGGAGGACGTCGAGGCCCATTGTCAGTGGCAGGGGATAGCGTCTTCGATGTGAAGCGATCGACACAAGCAAATCGGGTGGAACCCATGGCAGGATCCGACCGCGAGAAGGCGCTGGACGCCGCTCTCGCCCAAATTGAACGGCAATTCGGCAAGGGCGCGGTGATGCGCCTCGGCGAGCGGCCGAACGAGCCCATCGAGGTCATCCCCACCGGGTCGACCGCGCTCGACGTCGCGCTCGGAGTCGGCGGCATCCCGCGCGGCCGTGTGGTGGAGGTGTACGGACCGGAGTCCTCCGGCAAGACGACGCTGACGCTGCACGCGGTGGCGAACGCCCAGAAGGCGGGCGGCACGGTGGCCTTCGTGGACGCCGAGCACGCGCTCGACCCGGAGTACGCGAAGAAGCTCGGCGTCGACATCGACAGCCTGCTGCTGTCCCAGCCCGACAACGGCGAGCAGGCCCTGGAGATCGTGGACATGCTGGTCCGCTCCGGTGCCCTCGACCTCATCGTCATCGACTCCGTCGCGGCCCTGGTGCCGCGGGCGGAGATCGAGGGCGAGATGGGCGACTCGCACGTGGGTCTTCAGGCGCGGCTGATGAGCCAGGCGCTCCGGAAGATCACCAGTGCGCTCAACCAGTCCAAGACCACGGCCATCTTCATCAACCAGCTCCGCGAGAAGATCGGCGTGATGTTCGGCTCGCCGGAGACCACGACCGGTGGCCGGGCGCTCAAGTTCTACGCCTCGGTGCGGCTCGACATCCGTCGTATCGAGACGCTGAAGGACGGCACCGAGGCCGTCGGCAACCGCACCCGCGTCAAGGTCGTCAAGAACAAGGTCTCGCCGCCCTTCAAGCAGGCCGAGTTCGACATCCTCTACGGCCAGGGGATCAGCCGCGAGGGCGGTCTGATCGACATGGGCGTGGAGGAGGGCTTCGTCCGCAAGGCCGGCGCCTGGTACACGTACGAGGGCGACCAGCTCGGCCAGGGCAAGGAGAACGCCCGCAACTTCCTCAAGGACAATCCCGATCTCGCCGACGAGATCGAGAAGAAGATCCTGGAGAAGCTGGGGGTCGGCACCAAACCGGAGGCGCCCACGGCCGAGACCGGAGCGGACGCGGCGGGTGCCGCGGCCGGAGCCCCGGCCGACGCCGCGAAGACAGTGCCGGCTCCCGCCACCAAGGCCAAGGCGGCCAAGGCGGCGGCGGCAAAGAGCTAGTTCGGCGCCGTGCCCTACGCGAAGAGGCGGCGAACTGAGCGGCAGGGCGGCAGCCCCGACTCGTCGAGGGCCGAGAAGGAGCTGCCGCCCCAGGACCCGGCGGAGCGGGCGCGGGCGATCTGTCTGCGCCTGCTCACCGGGACCCCGCGCACCCGGAAACAACTGGCGGACGCGTTGGAGAAGCGCGACATCCCCGAAGATGTCGCGGCGGAAGTCCTCTCCCGCTTCGAAGACGTGGGACTGATCAACGACGCGGCGTTCGCCGGTGCCTGGGTGGAGTCCCGGCACCACGGCCGGGGCCTGGCCCGGCGCGCCCTGGTGAGTGAACTGCGCACCAAGGGTGTGGACTCCGCCCTGATCGACGAGGCCGTGGGACAGCTCGACTCCGAACAGGAGGAGGCGACCGCGCGGGAACTGGTCGCCCGCAAGCTCCGCTCCACCCGTGGGATGGAGCGCGACAGACGGGTGCGCAGGCTCGCGGGCATGCTGGCCCGCAAGGGATATCCGCAGGGTGTGGCCCTGCGGGTGGTCAAGCAGGCACTGGAGGCGGAGGGCGAGGACACGGAGGGACTGGACGAGGGCGTCTACTGACGAGGGCGGTCACCGAGGTCCGGTGAGCCGGGACCACCGGACGGCCGAAGAAGGAAGAACGACGAACGAATCCCGGCCCGCGCGGGGGGCCGGCCGGGTATCGGGTCGAGACGGCCGACCGGTTCAGTGCGCGACCGGCAGCCCTTCCGCCTTCCAGGCCTGGAAGCCGCCGACCAGGTCCGTCGCGCGGTGAAGTCCCAACTGCCGCAGTGAGACCGCCGCGAGACTCGACGCGTAGCCCTCGTTGCAGATCACCACGACGCGCAGATCGTGGCTCGTGGCCTCCGCCGCCCGATGGCTGCCCAGCGGGTCGAGACGCCACTCCAGCTCGTTGCGCTCGACGACCAGCGCACCGGGTATCAGCCCGTCGCGGTCCCGCAGTTCCGCGTACCGGATGTCGACCAGCAGAGCCCCGTCCGCCGCCGCGGCGAAGGCCTCCCGCGGTTCGATCCGGTCGAGACCCTCACGGACCCGGTCGAGCAGCTCGTCGATTCCCACAGGTGCCGCGGGCGCTGCGGGTGTCACAGCCGTCTCAGGTGCAGCGTGCGCCCCGGGCTCCGTCCGGTCGGCCGGCCCGCTGCTCACTGCCACTCCTGCGGACGCTCGACCTGCTCCAGGCGGAGCACCGCGCCGGTGCGGCTGTAGCGGCGCATCAGCGGCAGCGGCGGATAGTAGGCGTGCACCGAGACGGCGTGCTCCGAGTCCGACTCGTTGCGGACCTCGTGCACATGGTGGCTGCCGAAGGCCCGGGCGTCGCCCTTGGCCAACTTCCGTTCCCGGTCAACCCCTTCGGCCAGTTCCAGCGTCTTCCAGCCCTCGGTGGGCAACCTCGCGGCCAGGGAGTCCTCCTGGAGCGCGCCTTCCGCCGTGGCGAAGGCGCCGTACGAGCCGCCGTGGTCGTGCCAGCCGGTCCCGGTACCGGGCGGCCAGCTGATGATCCACGCCTCGCTGCCGGCGGGGCCGTCGAGACGGATCCACGTACGGCCCTCGGGGTCGAGGGGGAGCGTGGCGACGAGCTCGGTGTCGGCCGCCGTACGCCGCACGAAGTCGAGCAGCTCGGTCTGCGTCGGCACGCCGGAGACCGCCGGCGCCGCGGGGCCGGCAGAGGCGCCGGGTGCGGCGGTCTGAGAGCCAACAGCCTTGGAAACAACGGCAGTTGACGCCGAAGCGGTGGGTGCGGGGGTGTCGAGAGAGGCAGACATGAAGACCGTCCTGGAAGTTCGCGAGGTCGCGCCGTCATGTGCCGACACGACGAGCGCTACGAGAAGTGGGGGGCGAATTCAGCAGGACGGACGACACACACAGCCCGCATAGCGGACCAGGTCCATATGGACCCTCCGCCACAGGCGTACATCGGTGTCAGTCACGTTCCGGAGTACACCATGTGATCCCGACGACGGTCAATTGATGTTCGCTGTCCGGTCCCGGCCACCCGGGCGGTCCGGCGCCGGAGAGGCCCCGGGGGCGCCGCCACGTGCCGCGTCGGCCGCCGCGTACAGCTCGTCGGGACGCACCCCGCCGAAGGCCGCGACGAGGTGCCCGTCGGGCCGCACGAGCAGCACCGAGTGCGCCGACGCCCCCGGATAGCTCTCCGTGACCAGCAGCTCGGCCGGCGCGGGCAGGGCCGCGACGGCTTCGGCGAGCCGCGGCATCACACCCGCGGTCAGCCAGTGCCGCCGGTCCCACACGCCCGTTCCCGGTGCCACCAGCACCACCAGCACCCTGCCCCTGCCGAGCCGGTCTCGCAGCCGCACCGTCATGCCGTCGGGCGCCGTCACGAGCACGTCGTCGACGGGCGCCCCCGTCCGGGTGTCGACCGTCGTGTGCGCCTCGGCGTACGGAGGCGCGAGCGGGGAGTGCGGGTAGGCGGGAGGCGCGCCCATCGGCCCCTGCCCCAGATGCCCGTCCGCGAGGAGGGAGTCATGGCCGCGCGCGGTGCCGGGAAGGTACGTACGCAGCCCTCCCCCGCCCCGAAGTATCGTCAGCGACTGGTCGGCCGCCCGCAGCCGCGCGGCCACGGCGGTACGGCGCTCCGCCTGATAGCTGTCGAGCAGCGTCTCCGACGCCCCGTGGTGCCAGGCGTGCGCCAGCTTCCAGCCCAGGTTGTCGGCGTCCCGCAGCCCCTCGTCGAGGCCCTGGGTGCCCAGCGCGCCCAGCAGATGCGCGGCGTCCCCGGCGAGGAAGGCGCGGCCGACGCGCCAGCGCCGCGCGAGCCGGTGGTGCAGCGTGTACACGCCGGTGTCGAGCAGGTCGTACGGCGGTGTGTCGCCGCACCAGCCGGCCAGGGTGTCCCGTACCCGCGCCACCAGCGCCTCGGGCGTGACCAGTTCGCCCCGGGCGGGCAGCAGCCAGTCCAGCCGCCACACGCCGTCCGTGAGCGGCCTGGCGGAGACCTCCTGGCCCGCGCCCCGCCACGGCGGCTGACGGTGCAGCACGGCCTCTCCGGGCCAGGGCAGTTCGACGCGGAGCGCGGCGACCGCGTGCCGCTCCACCGCCGTACGGCCCGGGAAACGGACACCCAGCAGCTTGCGGACGGTGGACCTGGCGCCGTCGCAGCCCACCACATGGCTTCCACGCCACCAGGTCGCGCCCGGACCGCGCGTGTGCACCGTGACGCCGCGGGCGTCCTGCTCCAGCGAGTCGAGGCGGCTGTCCGTCACCAGCCGGATCAGGTCGTGGCGGGCGACCGCGTCCCTCAGACCGCGCGTGAGGGCGTGCTGCGGGAGGTGTAAGGGCGACGGGAGAACCGGGCCGCCACGTTCGGCGCCGTCACCCTCCGAACCACCGGCCCCGCCCGAACCACCGGCCCCGGGGGCATCACCGAGCCGTAGCTGCCGCATCTGCTGCTTGCGCCTCAACTGTCGCCAACCGACCCACCGGGCCCCTTCGTCACGGAGCGTGGAGCAGCCCAGCCGCGTCATGAGAGCGGCGGTGTCGGGGCGCAGAACCGCCGTACGGGCCGGTCGCGGATCGTCCTTGCCCGCCCCCTCGTCGAGCACGACGGCGGGAACGCCCTGGGTGGCCAGACAGAGGGAGAGCGCGAGCCCCACGGGGCCCGCGCCGACGACGATCACCGGGTCCACGGCGCGACCCCTCCGGCCCGTACGGTCATGCGGCGATTGGCGGTTGGAACCCGCGGAGCGATCACAGAACGTATGCAACCTACTGCGGGTGCTTGCGTCAAGTGACGGGGGCAGCGACGCCGCGCGCCGCTGCCCCCGTCGGGTCGGTGGGCCCCGTCCCCGGGCCCGTCGAGGCTAGCCGCCCCCGCTGCCCGTATCACCGCTCGCGCGGTCCGTCTTGCTCATCGGGCCGAGCCCCGCCGGCGTACCCGTGGCACCCAGATCGTCCATGGTCGCGCCCGTCAGGACGGCCCCGGTGCTCCGCTTCGCGCGGCGCAGCCGCTTCTCCAGCCACGACGCGAACGTCGTCAGGAGGAGATTCAGCAGGATGAAGATCACCGCGACGACGATGAAGCTCGGAATGACGTTGCCGTAGTTCGCGGCCAGCGTCTTCCGGGCGCTCAGCAGCTCGGTGAAGCTGAGCAGCGCGCCGCCGAGCGCGGTGTCCTTCACGATGACGACGAGCTGGCTCACCAGCGCGGGCAGCATCGCGGTGACCGACTGCGGCAGCAGGATGGTGCGCATCGTCTGGCCCTTGCGCAGACCGATCGCTTTGGCGGCCTCCGTCTGCCCCTTGGGCAGCGACAGGATGCCCGCGCGGACGACCTCCGCCAGCACCGACGCGTTGTACAGCACGAGGCCGGTGACGACCGCGTACAGCGGACGCATGTCCGTACTGATGTCGGTGTACTCCGCGTACAGCTGGTTCGCGAAGACCATCAGGATCAGCACGGGGATGGCGCGGAAGAACTCGACGACCACACCGGCCGGGACCCTCACCCACCGGTGGTCGGAGAGCCGCGCGATACCGAAGAGGGCGCCGAGCGGCAGCGCGATCACCAGCGCGAGCCCCGCGGCCTTGAGGGTGTTGACGAGACCCGGCAGCAGATACGTCGTCCACGCCTGGGACTCGGTGAAGGGGCTCCACTTCGCCCACTCCAGCTGTCCCTTGTCCGACATGGCGGAGTAGATCCACCACACGCCGAGGGCCAGGACGACCAGGAACAGCACCGAGTAGACGATGTTGCGCCGCTTGGCGCCGGGACCCGGCGCGTCGTACAGAACGGAAGTCATCGCTTCACCGCCACTCGCTTGCCGACCCAGCCGAGGATGAGGCCGGTCGGCAGTGTCAGGACCACGAACCCGAAGGCGAAGATCGCCGAGATGAGGATGAGCTGCGACTCGTTCTCGATCATCTCCTTCATCAGGAGGGCCGCTTCGGCCACGCCGATGGCCGCGGCCACCGTCGTGTTCTTCGTCAGGGCGATCAGCACGTTGGTGAGCGGCCCGATGACGGAGCGGAACGCCTGCGGAAGAACTATGAGGGACAGGACCTGGGTGAAGTTCAGCCCGATGGCCCGTGCCGCCTCCGCCTGTCCGACGGGCACCGTGTTGATGCCGGACCGGATGGCCTCGCAGACGAACGCGGCCGTATAGGCGGTCAGTCCGAGAACGGCCAGCCGGAAACTCAGTGCGTCGAAGTCGTCCGCCGCGCCAAGAGTGATACCGAAGACATCGGCGAGACCGAGGGAGGCGAAGACGATGATGACGGTGAGGGGAATGTTCCGCACCACGTTCACGTAGACCGTGGCGAAACCGCGCATCAGCGGAACCGGGCTCACCCGCATCGCGGCAAGTATGGTGCCCAGGACGAGGGAGCCGATACCGGAGAAAACGGCGAGCTTCACCGTTACCCAGAACGCCCCTAGCAGGTCATAACCTTCAAGAAAGTCGAACACGATCTCCCGCGCTCTCGCGTTTGTTGATGGCGTGGCGCGCCACCCTCACGGGGCGGCGCGCCACATCTGCGCCGAACGAGCCGAACGGAACCGCCGGCCCGCTGATTCAGCTGACGATGTTGCCGATCTTCGGGGCGGGCTCGTTCTTGTAGTCGGCCGGACCGAAGTTGTCCGCCACGGCCTTCTCCCAGGCGCCGTCCGAAACCATCTTCTCCAGGGCGGCGTTGATGTCGTCGACGAGCTTGGTGTCGCCCTTCTTGACGCCGATGCCGTAGTTCTCGTTGCTCAGGCTGAGGCCGGCGAGCTTGAACTTGCCCTTGTTCTGGTCCTGCGAGGCGTAACCGGCGAGGATCGAGTCGTCCGTGGTCAGCGCGTCGACGGCGCCGCTGGCGAGTCCGTCGATGCACTCCGAGTACGTGGCGTTCTGCTTCAGCTGGGCCTTCGGCGCGAAGTCGTTCTTCACGTTCTGCGCGGACGTGGAGCCCGTCACCGAGCAGAGCTTCTTGCCGTTGAGGTCCGCGCCCTTGGTGATGTTGTCGTCCGCGCGGATCAGCAGGTCCTGGTGGGCGAGCAGATACGGACCGGCGAAGTCGACCTTCTGCTTGCGCTCGTCGTTGATCGAGTAGGAGGCCGCGATGAACTTCACGTCGCCGCGCTCGAGCGCGGTCTCACGGTCGGCGCTCGGGGTCTCCTTCCACTCGATGTCCTTCGCCTCGTAGCCGAGCTCCTTCGCGACGTACGTCGCGACGTCGACATCGAAGCCCGTGAAGGAGCCGTCGGGCGTCTTCAGACCGATACCGGGCTGGTCGAACTTGATACCGATGGTGATCTTCTTGCTGCCGCCGTCGCCCTCGCCGGACGAGTCGCTGTCGCCGGAGCCACACGCGGTCGCGGTCAGGGAAAGGGCCAGCACGGTGGCGGCGGCGGCGCTTGCTTTACGGAGATTCATGGTCAACATCCTTCGTTGTCTCGAAAGTTACGGGCAGCTCAGTGGTGCAGGATCTTCGACAGGAAGTCCTTGGCGCGGTCGCTGCGAGGATTGGTGAAGAACTGCTCCGGCGTCGCCTCTTCGACGATCTGGCCGTCCGCCATGAAGACGACCCGATTCGCGGCGGACCGCGCGAAGCCCATCTCGTGGGTCACCACGACCATGGTCATACCGTCACGTGCGAGCTGCTGCATGACTTCGAGCACCTCGTTGATCATCTCCGGGTCGAGCGCCGAGGTCGGCTCGTCGAAGAGCATCACCTTGGGCTCCATGGCCAGCGCGCGGGCGATCGCCACACGCTGCTGCTGGCCACCGGAGAGCTGCGCAGGGTACTTGTCCGCCTGGTTGGCCACACCCACGCGGTCCAGCAGGGTCCGTGCGAACTCGTCCGCGGCCCGCTTGTCCTTCTTGCGGACCTTGATCTGTCCCAGAGTGACGTTCTCCAGGACGGTCTTGTGCGCGAAGAGGTTGAAGGACTGGAAGACCATGCCGACGTCGGCGCGCAGCCGGGCAAGCTCCTTGCCTTCGGCGGGCAGCGGCTTCCCGTCGAGCGAAATGCTGCCGGAGTCGATCGGCTCCAGACGGTTGATGGCGCGGCACAGTGTGGACTTGCCGGACCCCGAGGGCCCGATCACGACGACGACCTCGCCACGGGCGATGGTCAGATCGATGTCCTGGAGCACATGCAGCGCGCCGAAGTGCTTGTTGACGTTGCTCAGCACGACCAGGTCGCCCGACGCCGGCCTGGCGTCCTCGGTGTCCTTGGTCACTGAAACTCCGCTCATCGGCTTCTTGCTCCGTCCTCCTCGGTTGGGAGGACCTTAGTCACGCACTGCGACCAGCGTCATTACATCTGAGGGGAAATTGAGCATAACGATCCGGCCGCAACCGGACACTCCGTGTGAAGAGGGCCGGTTCGGCGTACCGGGTGGGTAACGGAAACCGTCCCTTAACGGGAAGTGACTTGACTGCTGCGGCAGCGATGGGCGTGGATGCCCTGGTACGTACTGTGACCGCCACACCACGGAGGAGGGCCATGAGGCTGCTGCTCGTCGAGGACGACGACCATGTCGCCGCGGCCCTCGCCGCGGTACTGGCCAGACACGGATTCGACGTCACGCACGCGCGCAACGGCGAAGAGGCACTCCAGGCACTGCTCCCGGTGATCGACGGGACGAAGTCTCCTTACGGAGTCGTCCTCCTCGACCTCGGACTGCCCGACCAGGACGGCTACGCGGTCTGCGGCAAGATCCGCAAACTCTGCTCGACACCGGTGATCATGGTGACGGCGCGTGCCGACGTCCGCTCCCGCATCCACGGACTGAACCTCGGCGCCGACGACTACGTCACCAAGCCGTACGACACCGGCGAACTCCTCGCCCGTATCCACGCCGTCAGCCGCCGCAGCGTCGGCGGTGAGGAAACCGGACAGGGCGGCGGTGACTCCCTGCGGCTCGGACCCGTCACCATCGAACTGTCCACCCGCCGCGTCACCGTCGACGACGCCCCGATCCAGCTGACCCGCAAGGAGTTCGACCTCCTCGCCCTGCTCGCGCAGCGCCCGGGAGTCGTCTTCCGCCGGGAGCAGATCATCAGCGAGGTGTGGCGCACCAGTTGGGAAGGGACCGGCCGCACACTCGAAGTGCACGTGGCGTCCCTGCGTTCCAAGCTCCGGATGCCGGCGCTGATCGAGACCGTGCGCGGCGTCGGCTACCGCCTCGTCGCCCCCACCGCCCATCAAGGACCGTAGTACCCGGTGAGTACCCGACTTCTGCCGCTGCTGATCGTCCTCATGGCGGGCGTGCTCCTCGCGCTCGGCTTCCCGCTCGCCGTGAGTCTCGCGGCGGCGCAGCAGCAGGGTGTGGTCGTCGACCGGATCGACGACACGGCGCGCGTCGCCGCGCTCGCCCAGTTCGTCAGCGAGGGCGACGTTTCGGACGCGGGCGCCGGCGCCGGTACCGGATCCGACGAGCGCGGATCCATGCTGGAGGAGGAGCTCAAGCGCTACCACGAGGTGTACGGCATCCGCGCCGGTGTCTTCTACCGCGACGGAGAAGCCATGGCGCGGGCCCCCGAGAGCTGGACGGTGCCCCGGACGGGGGAGGGGCGCCAGGCCTTCCAGGAGGCCCTCCTCGGGCGGCGCAGCGACGATCCGCAGCAGGTCTGGCCCTGGCAGACGCACGGGCGACTGATCGTCGCGTCGCCGGTGGTGCGCGACGGGGACGTGGTCGCCGTCGTCGTGACCGATTCGCCCACCGGACAGATGCGTTCGCGGACCCTCGAAGGCTGGCTGTACATCGCGGCCGGCGAGGCCGCCGCCATGCTGCTCGCCGTGGGAGCGGCGATCCGCCTCACCGGCTGGGTGCTGCGCCCCGTACGCGTCCTGGACGCCGCCACGCACGACATCGCCACCGGCCGGATGAAGTCCCGGGTCGCCGCCGCCGGGGGCCCGCCGGAACTGCGACGGCTCGCCGACTCCTTCAACGAGATGGCCGACAACGTCGAGGACGTTCTCGAACAGCAGCGTGCCTTCGTCGCCGACGCCTCCCACCAACTGCGCAATCCACTCGCCGCACTGCTCCTGCGGATCGAACTGCTCGCCCTCGAACTGCCCGCGGGCAACGAGGAGATCGCCTCCGTCCGTACGGAGGGCAAGCGGCTCGGGCAGGTGCTCGACGATCTGCTGGACCTGGCGCTCGCCGAACACGCCGCCGCCGATCTGCGGCTCACCGACGTCGGCGCCCTGGCGTCCGAACGCGTCGACGCGTGGCGGGCGTACGCCGAGGAGAAGGGCGTCCGCCTGACCGGGAGCACCGGCGCCGTCACGGGCTGGGCGGACCCGGTCGCGCTCTCCAGCGCGCTCGACGCGGTCGTGGACAACGCCCTGAAGTTCACACCGGAGGGCGGCGAGGTGGACGTGCGGGTCGCCCGCGGGGGCAGCGACCGCACCACCATCACCGTCACCGACGGCGGGCCCGGACTGTCCGACGACGAGATGGACCGGATCGGCGACCGGTTCTGGCGCAGCAACCGCCACCAGAACGTCAAGGGGTCAGGTCTCGGCCTGTCCATCTCACGGGCGCTGCTCACGGCGGGCGGCGGGACGATCGCGTACGAACACGGTGACCCGCGCGGGCTGCGGGTGACGCTCACGGTCCCGAGGTCGTCGCCGGCCTCCTCATGAGGACGGCCGTCCCCGACGCAGCCTCCTCAGGAAGAAACCCCGGGCCCCGGCCCCGTAGGGACCGCTGTACGGCGCGGGCCTACGGCTTGACCGACTGGTAGTAGCGCAGCGCGCCCTCATGGAGTCGCAGCGGATCGGTGTAGATCGCCGTCCGCAGATCCACGAGCTGCGCCGGGTGGACCTTCTTGCCGATGCGGTCGCGGCTCTTGATCACGGTACGGGTGAAACCCTCGGTCAGTTCGGGGTCGATCCGGTCCGTGGTCACCAGCAGATTCGCCACCGCCACCGTCGGCACCGCCGTACCGTCCTGCGCCTTCTTGTACGCGTCGGCCGGCATCACCGCCGAGCGGTAGTAGCGGGTCGCCACCCTGGCCGTGTGGTGCAGCTTGTCGACGAGGGCGTCGTCGAGGGGCACCAGCCGGATGTCGAAGCGCTCCGACAACTGCTGGATGGAGGCGGTGGGCAGCCCGCCGGACCAGAAGAAGGCGTCCAGGCCCCCCGACTCCAGACGGCCCGGCATCGTGTCGATGCCCGCCGAGACCGCCGTCACGTCCTTCGTGGGATGCAGCCCGGCGGCGCCCAGCAGACGGTCGGCGATCAGCCGCACACCCGAACCCTCCTGCCCCACACCCACACGCTTGCCGCGCAGATCCCGCGCGGACTCGATGTCCGAGTCCTTCGCCACGATCAGCTGTACGTAGTCGTCGTAGAGCCGCGCGCAGCCCCGCAGCCGGTCGGCACCCGGACCGTTGTCCCGCTGGTACTTGGCGACCGCGTCGGCCGTGGCGATGGTGAAGTCGGCCTTCCCCGTGGCCACGCGCGAGATGTTCTCCTGCGACCCCTCGCTCGTCAGCAGACCTATCGACACGTCGGGCAGATCCTTGGCGAGATCCTCCTTCAGGAGGGCCCCGTAACGCTGGTAGACCCCGCTCGTCACGCCCGTACTGAACTTCAGGGACCCGCTCGGTGTCTTCTCGCCCAGCGGCACAAGCCACCACACCAGCAGCCCCGCCACCACCAGGGCGGCCACGCCTCCTGTGAAGGCGGTGCGACGGCTCATACGGGGCGGAAGGGGGAACATGCGGTGATCCTGCCAGTTCACGCACCGTGATGACCAGGCCTGCGCCCCACCGGCTTGGGGCCACTACGGGAGGCCGGCCCGTCGGTGTACGTCCCGCGAGATGGAGATGGCCCGGAACAACCGCTCCGCGCCACTCGCTCGGCCGTCCGACGGCCCCGCGACAAGAACACTGCGCCCCGGTCCCACGTCCTTCGCAGATCCGGGGGACCGGGTTGACCAGCGCCTCAGACCTCCCCAGGCCCGGCGCCGGGCGCAGCCCACACCCTGTACCCCCGACTCCGGCGGTCAAACCATCCCCGGCCCGGTCGGCTTGATCCGGCCCGCCGCCTTCGCCTCCCGGGACCGACGTCAGGCGCGCTCGTCCCACGCCTGAGAACGCGCGTAGTGGTTGTCGTACTTCTCCGACGAGTCCTTGATGTCCTGCACGGTCGCCTCGCCGTCGTGGACACGGCCGAGCAGCCGGTAGTAGTCGAACCGGTCCATGCCCGGCGTGAAGCCGACCAGGACCTCCGCGGTCGCGTCCGGAGCGGGCGCGAAGGCGTGCGGCGTGTGCGGCGGCACCGCGAGGAAGTCGCCCTTCTCCAGGGTCAGCACCTCCTCGCCGACCAGCACCTGGAGCGTGCCGTCGACGACGAAGAAGAACTCGGTGGCACGGGTGTGGAAGTGCACGGGCGCCCCCGCCGCGCCCTTCTCGAAGCGGGCCGTGTTGACGGTGAGCCCGCCGCCCGTCGTGTCCGAGTCGGCGAACAGCGTGATCACGCTGCCCGGGGCGTCGGCAAGCGCCTCGGCGGCGCCGCCACGGGTGAGAAGCGGCTGGTGGGTGCGGGGCGCGGAGTTCGTCGTCCTGTTCATGAAGACGAATCTAGGGCGCCAGGTGACCCTCCAGAGGGGGCATTCGGTGAGTGAATCGATGGGTCAATTCGGGTCGCCCCGAAGGGCGAGGGGAGGCGGAACGCCGCAGCCGATACGCCAGTGACGCACGGGACACACCTGCCCCGCCGTTCCACTGGCGGGGCCACCTCGGGCACCCCCTTACCCTGGACGGGTGACAGACAGCAGTGACCGGGCCGCAGCGGTGGACGAAGTAGGCGTAGACCGGACCTACGAGGTGCGCACCTACGGGTGCCAGATGAATGTCCACGACTCCGAGCGATTGTCCGGTCTGCTGGAGGGCGCGGGCTATGTCCGGGCCCCCGAAGGCGCCGACGGCGACGCCGACGTCGTCGTCTTCAACACCTGCGCCGTACGCGAGAACGCCGACAACAAGCTGTACGGCAACCTCGGACGGCTGGCTCCCATGAAGACCCGCCGCCCCGGCATGCAGATCGCCGTCGGCGGCTGCCTCGCCCAGAAGGACCGCGACACCATCGTCAAGAGGGCGCCCTGGGTCGACGTCGTCTTCGGTACGCACAACATCGGCAAGCTCCCTGTACTGCTGGAGCGCGCCCGCGTACAGGAAGAGGCGCAGATCGAGATCGCCGAGTCGCTGGAGGCGTTCCCGTCCACACTGCCGACCCGCCGCGAGTCCGCCTACGCCGCGTGGGTCTCCATCTCCGTGGGCTGCAACAACACCTGCACCTTCTGTATTGTCCCGGCCCTGCGCGGCAAGGAGAAGGACCGCCGCCCCGGTGACGTACTCGCCGAGGTCGAGGCGCTCGTCGCCGAGGGCGTCTCGGAGATCACGCTCCTCGGTCAGAACGTCAACGCGTACGGCTCCGACATCGGAGACCGCGAGGCCTTCTCCAAGCTCCTGCGCGCCTGCGGGAAGATCGAGGGCCTGGAGCGTGTCCGCTTCACCTCCCCGCACCCGCGCGACTTCACCGACGACGTCATCGCAGCGATGGCCGAGACACCCAGCGTCATGCCGCAGTTGCACATGCCGCTTCAGTCCGGCTCGGACACCGTCCTCAGGGCGATGCGCCGCTCGTACCGCCAGGAGCGGTTCCTCGGCATCATCGGCAAGGTCCGCGCGGCCATCCCGCACGCCGCCATCTCCACCGACATCATCGTGGGCTTCCCCGGCGAGACCGAGGAGGACTTCCAGCAGACGATGCACGTGGTGCGCGAGGCGCGCTTCGCGAACGCCTTCACCTTCCAGTACTCCAAGCGCCCCGGAACGCCCGCCGCCGACATGGACGGGCAGATTCCCAAGGAGGTCGTGCAGGAGCGCTACCTGCGCCTCGTCGCTCTCCAGGAGGAGATCTCCTGGGACGAGAACAAGAAGCAGATCGGCCGCACCCTCGACGTCATGGTCGCCGAGGGCGAGGGCCGCAAGGACGGCGCCACCCGCCGGCTCTCCGGCCGCGCGCCCGACAACCGGCTGGTGCATTTCACCGCGCCCGGCCAGGAGGTACGTCCCGGCGACGTGGTGACCGTCGACATCACGTACGCGGCTCCGCACCATCTGCTCGCCGAGGGGCCGACGACGCGGGTACGGCGCACCCGCGCCGGCGACGCCTGGGACAGGCGCAACGCGGCTCCGCCCGAGCCCGCCGGCGTCCTGCTGGGTCTGCCCTCGGTCGGCGTCCCGCCGCCGCTGCCCGCCGCGGCCGGCGGCTGCTCGGTGGTGTGAGGCTCGCTCCGGCGGTGTGAAGCCCCGGTCGGGGACCGGTGCGGCATCGGCGCGCCGATGCCCGGCGCGCCCGTGACCTAGTCTGCGCAGCATGCTCGTATCCGCGGCCGTGTGCCCTTGTCCGCCCCTGCTCGTCCCCGCGGTCGCCGCCGGTGCCGCCCCGGAACTCGACACGGCGCGAGCGGCGTGCGCCGACGCCCTCGGCGTGCTCGCCGCCTCCAGGCCCGACCGGCTGGTCGTCGTCGGACCGGCGGCGGGCACGGCGGACGTGGAGACGTACCCGCAGGGTGCTCACGGCTCCTTCCGCGGCTACGGCGTGGCCGTCGACGTCACGCTCGACGGGAAGCCGCCCGGGCCCGGGGACCTCGACGGTCACCCCGGGGCCGACCTGCCGCCCTCGCTGGCCGTCGCCGCCTGGCTGCTCTCACACGTCGCCTGGACCGCCTCGCCGATCCAAGGGCTCGGCATCCGGGAACCTCTCGACGCCGAGCGGTGTATCAAAACCGGTAGGGACATCACGACGGGCTCGGAGCGGGTGGCACTGCTGGTGATGGGCGACGCCAGCGCGTGCCGCACGCTCAAGGCACCCGGGTATCTCGACGAGCGCGCAGCGGCCTTCGACGCCGGGGTCGCACGCGCGCTCGGCTCGGCCGACGTGGCGGCGCTCGCCGCGCTGGACGCGTCTTTGGCGACCGATCTGAAGGCGGCCGGCCGCGCCTGCTGGCAGGTGCTGGCGGGGGCGGCCGGGGGAGCGGCCCTGGGCGGTGCGCTGCTGTACGACGACGCGCCGTACGGCGTCGGCTAC
>NZ_JAAPBF010000082.1 GCF_022695985.1 Streptomyces sp. NP-1717
CTGTTCGGCGGTGATCTGGCGGATGCGCAGTGCGGCGACGTCGGCGACGGGCGCGCCGGCGCCGTCGTACAGCCGCAGTGCCATCCGCTCCGTGCCGTGGGGGGTGAGCCGCAGCCTGAGGGCGGTCGCGCCCGCCAGATGGAGGGTCACGCCCTCCCAGGAGAACGGCAGTGTCATGACGGTCGGGTCCTGCCCGGCGAGCAGGTCGATGGCGTGCAGGGCGGAGTCGAGCAGCGCCGGGTGGATGCCGAAGGAGTCGGCGGGAATGTGGTCGGGCAGGGCGAGTTCCGCGTACACCTCGTCGCCGTGCCGCCAGGCGGCGCGCAGGCAGCGGAAGGCCGGGCCGTACTGGTAGCCCTGTTCCGCCAGGTGCGCGTAGGTGCGGGTGACGTCGACGGGCTCGGCGCCGGTGGGCGGCCATGCCGGGAGCGGGTCGGGTACGGGCGCGGCCCCGGGCAGCAGGAAGCCGGTGGCGTGCCTGTCCCACGGTGCGTCGGTGGCGTGGGGGCCGTCCTGGCCGTCGGGTCGCGCGTGGACGGTGAGGGGCCTGCGTCCTGTGCTGTCGGGCGTCCCGGCGACGACCTGGAGGTGTACGGCGCCGCCGGCGGCGAGTACGAGCGGCCGCTCCAGGGTGAGTTCGTCGATTCCGGCGCAGCCCGCCCGGTCGGCGGCCTGGACGGCGAGTTCCACGAACGCGCTGCCCGGCAGCAGGGTCACACCGGCCACGGTGTGGTCGGCGAGCCAGGGGTGGGTGTCCGTGGCGAGCCGGCCGGTCAGGAGCACGGTGTCGCTCTCCGCGAGGGCGACCGTCGCGCCGAGCAGCGGGTGGGACGCGGCGTCCTGGCCCAGGCTCCGGGCGTCCGACGGTGCGAGGGGCCCGTCGTCGAGCCAGAACCGCTGTCGCTGGAAGGGGTAGGTCGGCAGGGTCACGCGGCCGGTACCGGCGGGTGCGAACACCCGTTCCCGGTCGAGAGGGACGCCGCGCACCTGGAGGGTGGCCAGCGCGGTCGCGAGGGCGACGGAGTCGTCCCGGTCACGGCGCAGTGCGGCGACGAGGGTGGAGCGCCCGGGGTCGGCCAGGCTCTGGGTGCCCATGACGGTGAGGACGGCGTCGGGCCCGAGTTCGAGGAACGACCGGGCGCCTTCGGCCTCCAGGGTCCGTACCGCGTCGTGGAAGCGGACGGCTTCGCGGGCGTGCCGTACCCAGTACGCGGGGGAGGTCAGTTCCTCGTCCGTGGCGAGGGCGCCGGTCAGGGCCGAGACGACGGGCACGGTGGGCGGCGCGAAGTCGATGCCGTGCGCCACCTCCGCGTACGCGGCGAGCATGGGGTCCATGAGCGGGGAGTGGAACGCGTGGCTGACGCGCAGCCGTTTGGTCCGGCGTCCGGCGAAGTGCGCGGCGACCTGCTCGACGGCGCCTTCCTCGCCGGACACGACGACGGCGGCCGGGCCGTTCACGGCGGCGATGCCGACCAGCGGGCCGAGGTGGGGCAGCACCTCGTCCTCGGTGGCGTCGATCGCGAGCATGGCGCCGCCTTCGGGCAGTTCCTGCATGAGCCGGCCCCGGGCCGTGACGAGCCGGGCGGCGTCGGGCAGCGTCAGCACGCCCGCGACGTGGGCGGCGGTCAGCTCTCCGATCGAGTGGCCGGCGAGCAGGCCGGGGCGTACGCCGAAGGAGTCGAGCAGCCGGAACAGCGCGGTCTCGACGGCGAACAGGGCGCTCTGGGTGCGCAGGGTGCGGTCGAGCGCGTCGGCCTCGCCGGTGCCCGGCTCGGCGAAGATCACGTCGAGCAGGGGCTGGTCGAGGTGGCGGTCGAACTCCGTGCACACCGTGTCGAGCGCCTCGCGGTAGGCGGGGAAGGTGTCGTACAACTTCCGTCCCATGCCGACGCGTTGGGCGCCCTGGCCGGTGAAGAGGAAGGCGAGGGTGCCGGGTGCTGGCTTGCCCCGTACCACCAGGGGTGAGGCCGAGCCCTCGGCGAGGGCGGTGAGGCCCGCGACCAGTTCGTCCCGGTCCCGGGCGACGACGGCGCCCCGGTGGGCGAGGGCCGCCCTGCCGGTGGCCAGCGCGTGGGCGAGGACGGGCAGGGGCGTGTCCGCGACGGCGAGCAGGCTCCGGGCCTGGGCGGCGAGTCCTTCGGGGGTGTTTCCGGACAGGAGTACGGGGAGCAACGGGCGTTGTGCGTCGGCCTGTTCAGCAGGCCGCCCGGTGGCGGGCTCGTGCCCGTCGGGCGCGGTCGGTGCTTCGAGGACGACGTGGGCGTTGGTGCCGCTGATCCCGAAGGACGACACCCCGGCCCGGCGCGGCCGGTCCGCCTCGGGCCACTTCCGCGCTTCGCGCACCAACTCCACGGCGCCGGCCTCCCAGTCGACCTCACCCGACGGCTCGTCGGCGTGGAGCGTCGCCGGTACGACGCCGTGGCGCATGGCGAGCACCATCTTCATCACGCCCGCGACACCGGCGGCGGCCTGGGTGTGTCCGAGGTTGGACTTGACCGAACCGAGCAGCAACGGCTCGCCGTCCGGGCGCCCTTGGCCGTAGGTCGCGAGCAGCGCCTGCGCCTCGATCGGGTCGCCCAGCACCGTCCCGGTCCCGTGGCCCTCCACCACGTCCACCTCGGCGGCGGAGAGTCGGGCCCGCGACAGCGCGGCACGGATCACCCGCTGCTGCGAGGGGCCGTTCGGCGCGGTGAGACCGTTCGAGGCGCCGTCCTGGTTCACCGCCGAGCCGCGTACGACGGCGAGCACCTCGTGCCCCAATCGCCGTGCATCCGAGAGCCGTTCGAGCAGCAGCATGCCGGCGCCCTCGGAGAGGGAGGTGCCGTCGGCGCCCGCCGCGAAGGACTTGGTGCGGCCGTCGGCGGCGAGGTTGCGCTGCCTGCTGAAGTCGACGAAGGCGTCCGGGGTGGACATGACCGACACACCGCCGGCCAGGGCGAGTTCGCACTCACCGCGCTGGAGTGCCTGGACCGCGAGGTGCAGCGCGACCAGCGAGGAGGAGCACGCCGTGTCGACCGACAGGGTCGGGCCCTCCAGACCGAGGGTGTAGGCGACCCGGCCCGAGGCGACGCTGCCCAGGCTGCCGTTGCCGAGGTAGTCCTTCACGGCGTCGGGCACGCGCGAGAGCCTGCTCCCGTAGTCGTGGTACATGACGCCGGTGAAGACGCCCGTACGGCTGCCGCGCACCGAGTGCGGATCGATGCCCGCGCGCTCCAGCGCCTCCCAGGACGTCTCCAGCAGGAGGCGCTGCTGCGGGTCCATGGCCAGCGCCTCGCGGGGGCCGATGCCGAAGAAGTCGGGCTCGAAGTCGGCGGCGTCGTGCAGGAATCCGCCGTGGCGGGTGCTGCTGCGGTCCTGTTTGCCCGGCTCCGGGTCGTAGAGGCCGTCGAGGTCCCAGCCGCGGTCGGCGGGGAAGGCCGAGATGGCGTCGCCGTCCTCGGCTAGCAGGCTCCACAGCTCCTCCGGTGTCCGGACGCCGCCGGGGAATCGGCAGCTCATCGCGACGAGGGCGATGGGCTCGTCCGCTCCGGGGGCTTCGGAGAGCGCCGCGCCGGCGGCAACCGGGAGGGTTTCCGCGCCGACCAGCCGTTCCCGGAGGAAGCCGACCAGGGCGGTCGCGTCCGGGTAGTCGAAGACGAGC
This sequence comes from Streptomyces sp. NP-1717, assembly GCF_022695985.1. GTDB lineage: Bacteria > Actinomycetota > Actinomycetes > Streptomycetales > Streptomycetaceae > Streptomyces. The sequence goes on from NZ_JAAPBF010000082.1 coordinate 3,641, forward strand.
GTGGCGGGCAGCCGGAGCCCGGCCGCGGCGCCGAGCCTGTTGCGCAGCTCCACCGCCGTCAGCGAGTCGAAGCCGGACTCACGGAAGGAGCGGCGCGGGTCGAGCACCATGTCGCGGCCGTGGCCGAGCACGTCGGCCGCGTGGGTGCGGACGAGTTCGAGGAGCAGCGCTTCCTGTTCGGTGCGCGCGAGGGAGGCGAGCCGGTCGCCCAGGGTGGCGCCGCCGCCGTGCGCGGCGGTCCGCCTGCGGATCCGCGCGGGCACCAGGGCGCTCAGTACGGCGGGCACCCGGTTCGCGCGGCGCAGCACCGCGAGGTCGAGGCCGATCGGCAGGGCGACCGGATCGTCGCCCGCCAGCGCCCGGTCGAGCAGGGCGAGCCCCTCCGCCGTGGGCAGGGGGCGGACGCCGGAGCGGCGCAGCCGCTCGACATCGGCGTCGGTGAGGTGCCCGGTGAGACCGGTGCGCTGCTCCCAGTAGCCCCAGACGAGTGATACGGCGGGCAGGCCGAGCCCGCGCCGGTGGTGGGCGAGCGCGTCGAGGAAGGCGTTGGCGGCGGCGTAGCCGGACTGGCCCGCGCCGTCGAGCGTGCCGGCCGCGGAGGAGAACAGCACGAACGCGGACAGGCCGAGATCGCGGGTGAGTTCGTGCAGGAGCCAGGCAGCGTCGGCCTTGGGCGCCAGCACGGCGTCGAGCCGTTCGTCGTCGAGCGCGGTGACGAGTCCGTCGTCCAGCGCGCCCGCGAGATGGACGACACCGGTCAGCGGCCGGTCCGCCGGTACGGATGCCAGCAGGGCCGTCAGCTGGTCCCGGTCGGCCACGTCGCAGCGCGCGACGCTCACCTCGGCGCCGAGTCCGGCGAGGTCTTCGAGGTCGGCGAGGTCGTCGGCGGTGCCGCCGCTCCGGCTGACGAGCAGCAGGCGGCGTACCCCGTAGATCTCTGCGAGGTGGCGGGCGACGAGGCGGCCGAGTACGCCGGTGCCGCCGGTGATCAGGACGGTGCCGTTGGCGGTGAAGGCGGGGTCGGCGGTGGCGCTGTCGGGTGCGGCCCCCGTGGGGCGGGCGGGCCGGACGAGGCGCGGGACGAGCACCGCGCCCTCGTGCAGGGCCAGTTGGGGTTCGGCGGAGTTCACGGCCGCCGCGACGATCTCCGCCGGTGGTGTGGTGGCGTCGGCGTCGACGAGGAGGAACTGGCCGGGGTTCTCCTCCTGCGCGGCGCGGACGAGTCCCCATACGGCGGCGGCGGCCGGGTCGCGTACGTCCTGCCCGCCCGCCGGTACGGCGTGGTCGGTGAGGACGAGGAGCCGGGCCGAGCCGGTGCGCCCGTCCGCGAGCCAGGTGCGCAGGGCGGCGAGTACGGGCCGGGCGGCGGTCCGCAGGCCGGTGACGGCGTCGTCCGCGCCGGGGGCGACGGGCAGCACGACGATGTCGGGGAGCCGCTGTTCGCCGCTCTGTTCGAGCAGCGTTCGCAGGGCGGTCACCGGGTCTCCGGCGCCGTCACCTCGGTCGTCGCCGTCGCCGGGTGCGCCGAGGACCGTGTACGGGACCGGGGGCAGCTCCTGGACGGCCGGTGCCGGGACCCACTCCAGCGCGAACAGCGCGTCGAAGTGGGCGGCCGTGTCCAGGGCGCCGGTGTCGACCGGGCGGGAGTGCAGGGCGCCCACGGTCGCGACGGCGGCGCCGGTGGTGTCGGCGAGGTACAGGGCGGGCGCGTCGCCGCCCTCGATCCGGACGCGCAGTTCGCGTGCGCCGGTGGCGTGGAGTGCCACGTCGTTCCAGACGAACGGCAGCCGGGCGGGTCCCTCAGCGGGTGCGCCGGCGCCGGCCGCGTGCAGGGCCGCGTCGAACAGGGCGGGGTGCAGGGCGAACCTGTCCGGTTCGACACCGGCGGGGAGTTCGACCTCGGCGAACGTCTCGTCGCCGCGCCGCCAGAGCGCGCGCAGCCCCTGGAAGGCGGGGCCGTAGTCGTAGCCCCGTGCGGCGAGGCCGTCGTACAGCCCCTCCAGGGGTACGGGTTCGGCACCGGCCGGGGGCCAGGCCGCCAGGTCGAAGCCGGGCTCCGCCGCCTCGGGTGCCAGCAGGCCGGTGGCGATCCGCGTCCAGTCGGCGTCGTGGTCGTCGGGGCGCGCGTGCACGCTCAGCGCGCGGCGGGCGGCCCGGTCGGGTTCGGCGAGCCGTACCTGGAGCTGGACGGCGCCGCGGTCCGGGAGAGGCAGCGGGGATTCCAGGGTGAGTTCTTCGAGGTGGCCGCAGCCGGCCTCGTGGCCGGCGCCGACGGCCAGTTCCACCAGCGCGGTGCCTGGCAGCAGGACCGTTCCGCCGACTCCGTGGTCGGCCAGCCAGGGCATGGTGGCGAGCGAGAGCCGGCCGGTGAGGAGCATGCCTCCGTCGGCCACGGTGACGGCGGCGCCCAGCAGCGGGTGGCCGGTCGCGGCGAGGCCGGCCGCGCCCAGGTCGCCGGTGGCGGTGGAGGCGCCGAGCCAGTAACGCTCGCGCTGGAAGGCGTAGGTGGGCAGTTCGACCGCGTACGGCGGGTGTGCGGAGCCGGGCGGCGCGAGGGCGGGCGACCAGTCGACCGGGACGCCCCGGACGTACGCCTCGGCGAGGGAGGTGAGGAATCGCGCGGGGCCGCCCTCGTCGCGGCGCAGGGAGCCGACGCCCGTGATCTCGGTGCCCGCGGCGTCGGCGGTCTCCTCGATGCTGTGCAGGAGCACCGGGTGCGGGCTGCATTCGACGAACACGCCGTATCCGGCGCCGAGGAGAACCTTGGTCGTGTCGCCGAACAGGACGCTGCCGCGCAGGTTGGTGTACCAGTACTCGGCGTCCATGACGGTGGTGTCGAGGAGCCCGCCGGTGACGGTGGAGTAGAACGGCACGTCGGCTGCCCTGGGCCGGATGCCGGCGAGCTCGGCCAGGAGCCGGTGGCGAATCGTCTCGACCTGGGCGGAGTGCGAGGCGTAGTCCACGGGGAGGCGCTTGGCGCGGGCGCCTTCGGCGACGAGAGTGTCGCGCAGTTCGTCCACGGCGTCGGCGTCGCCGGAGAGCACGACGGAGGAGGCGCCGTTGACAGCGGCCACCGACAGGCGTCCGTCGTAGGCGGTGAGCTTCGGCCGTACCTCGTCGACGGGCAGGCCCACCGACATCATGGCGCCGTGTCCGGCGAGTTCGTCGGCGATGGCGCGGCTGCGCAGGGCGACCACTTTCGCGCCGTCTTCGAGGGAGAGCGCACCGGCCACGCAGGCGGCGGCGATCTCGCCCTGGGAGTGGCCGATCACGGCGGCTGGCTCCACGCCGTGGGCGCGCCACAGCTTCGCGAGAGAGACGAGGACGGCCCAGAGCGCGGGCTGCACGACGTCGACGCGGTCGAGGGACTCGCCGTGCCGCAGTACGTCGAGCAGGTCCCAGTCCGTGAGCGGTGCCAGCGCTCGGGCGCACTCGGTCATCGAGTCGGCGAACTCCGGTGAGGAGTGGAGCAGTTCGCGGGCCATGCCGGTCCACTGGGAACCCTGGCCGGGGAAGACGAAGGCGGTGCGGGACTCGCTGCGCCGCTCGCCGCGCACGGTGCCGGGGGCACTCTCGCCGGCGGCGAGTGCCGCGAGCGCGGTGGCGACGGCGGGCCGGTCGGCCGCGACGACGACGGCGCGCCGGTCGAGGGCGGCGCGTGAGGTGGCGAGGGCGTGCGCGAGGGCGGGCAGCGGGGTGTCGGTGCGGTCCAGGTGTTCCAGCAGGCGCGCGGCCTGGCCGGCGATTCCGTGTTCGCCGCGGCCGGAGAGGACCAGGGGCAGGGGGCCGTGTGCGGTGCCCGCCGGGGCCGCCCGCCGGCTCTCCGGCTCCTCCTCGGTCTCCTCCGGCGGCGCTTCGACGATGACGTGCGCGTTGGTGCCGCTGATACCGAAGGAGGAGACGGCCGCGCGCCGGGGCTCGTCGCTCTTGGGCCACGCCCGGTTCTCGGTGAGCAGTCGGACGGCGCCCGCGTCCCAGTCGACCTGCGGGGTGCGGTCGTCGGCGTGCAGGGTCTTCGGCAGTCTGCCGTGCCGTATCGCCATGACCATCTTGATCACGCCGGCCACGCCCGCGGCGGCCTGGGTGTGCCCGATGTTCGACTTGACGGAGCCGAGCCACAGCGGCTCCCCCTCGCCCCGGTCCTGGCCGTACGTCGCGAGCAGGGCCTGCGCCTCGATGGGGTCGCCGAGCGGGGTGCCGGTGCCGTGCGCCTCGACAGCCTGGACCTGACGCGCCGTCAGCCCCGCTCCGGCCAGGGCCTGTCGGATCACGCGCTGCTGGGAGGGGCCGTTGGGCGCGGTGAGGCCGTTGGACGCCCCGTCCTGGTTGGTGGCGCTCCCGCGGATGACGCCGAGCACGCGGTGTCCGTTGCGGCGGGCGTCGGAGAGGCGTTCCAGCAGCAGCATGCCGACGCCCTCGCCCCAGCCGGTGCCGTCGGCGGAGGCGGCGAACGATTTGCACCGGCCGTCCAGCGCGAGTCCGCGCTGCTTGCTGAAGTCGACGAACGTGTCGGGTGTCGACATGACGGTGACGCCGCCGGCCAGCGCGAGCGTGCACTCTCCCTGGCGCAGCGACTGGACCGCGAGGTGCAGGGCGACCAGCGAGGACGAGCAGGCGGTGTCGATGGTGACGGCGGGTCCTTCGAGACCGAGCGTGTACGAGACGCGGCCGGACGCCACGCTGCCGAGGCTGCCGTTGCCGAGGTAGCCCTCGACGCCCTCGGGCACTTCCGTGAGCCAGCTGCCGTAGTCGTGGTACATCACACCGGCGAAGATGCCGGTGCGGCTGCCCCGTACGGTCTCGGGGTCGATGCCCGCGCGCTCGAACGCCTCCCACGACGTCTCCAGCAGCAGCCGCTGCTGGGGGTCGGTGGCGATGGCCTCGCGGGGGGAGATCCCGAAGAACTCGGCGTCGAACAGGGGGGCTTGGTGGAGGAATCCGCCCTCGCGCACATGGGTCTTGCCGGGCGCGTCGGGGTCGGGGTCGTAGAGCGCGTCGGCGTCCCAGCCACGGTCCGCGGGGAAGTCGCCGATCGCGTCGGACCCCTCGTCGACCAGCCGCCACAGCTCCTCGGGCGAGGTCACGCCGCCGGGGTAGCGGCAGCTCATCGCCACGATGGCGACGGGCTCCCGCCCGGCGTCGGTCAGCTTCTCGTTCTCCTGGCGCAGCCGCTCGCTCTCCAGCAGCGACTCGCGCAGCGCCTCGACGATCTGTTCGACGGATGTGTCCACGGTTCGGGTCGCTCCCTGGTTGCTCGACCGTGCCTGTGTCGCGCGGCCGCGGGTCGTGTGGCGTGGATTCGTAGACGGCGTGGGGTCGTTCGGGGGTGGGGGTGGCGGTCAGCCGGCGGCGCCGCGGTCGAGAGCGGCGCGTACGAGATCGGCGACGGCCATGTCCTTGATCTCGTCGCTCCGGTCGGCCGTCTGTGGCGGAGTCGGCGGGGCGCTCGGGGCGGCGCCGGGTGAACCGGCGTCGCGCCCCATCGCCATGAGGGTGTCGAGCAGCCCGGCGTGCCGCAGCCGGTCCACCGGGATCCGCGCGAGCAGATCACGGACGGCGCTTTCGTCGCCGTTCCCCAACTCGCCGTCGGAGGGCGCCGGTTCACGCTCGGGGGCGATCGTGGCGAGCAGGAAGTCGGCCAGCGCCGCCGGGGTGGCGTGGTCGAAGATCATCGTGGAGGGCAGCCGCAGACCGCTGACGGTGTTGAGCCGGTTGCGCAGTTCCACCGCCGCCAGGGAGTCGAAGCCGAGATCGGTGAACGCCTTGCGGGGCTCGACCGATCCGGGACCGTCGTGGCCGAGTACGGCGGCGACCTCCGTCCTGACCGCTTCGAGCACGGTGAACGGGTGGTCGGGCACCGGGATCGTGGCGAGCCGTTCGGCGAGGGTGAGCGTCGTGGTCCGCCGTGTCTCGCGGCGCGCGGCGGTGGGCACGAGGCCGCGCAGGGCCGCGGGCAGGTCGTCGCCGCGCCGGCGCAGCGCGGCGGTGTCCAGGTGGACGGGGACGAGCGTGGTCAGCCCGGACGACACGGCCGCGTCGAAGAGCGCCAGCCCCTCGTCCGCCGTCAGGGCGCCCGTGCCGGCGCGCTCGATGCGCCGCAGGTCCGCGTCGGTGAGCCGGGCGCCCATGCCGCCGCCTTCGGCCCACAGGCCCCAGGCGAGGGAGAGCGCGGGCAGTCCGCCGTCCCTGCGGTGCTCGGCGAGCGCGTCGAGGAAGGCGTTGGCGGCGGCGTAGTTGCCCTGGCCGCTCGCGTCGAGGGAGCCGGCAGCCGAGGAGAACAGGACGAAGTGGGCCAAGTCCTGAACCTTCGTCAGCTCGTGCAGGTGCCACGCGGCGTCGGCCTTGGGCCGGAGCACCGTGTCGACGCGCTCGGGGGTGAGTGTGGCGACGGTGCCGTCGTCGAGGACTCCGGCGGTGTGCACGACGCTGTCGACGCGGTGGCGCGACAGCAGCCGGGCCAGGGCGGCCCGGTCGCCCACGTCGCAGCTCACGACCCGTGTGCGGGCGCCCAGTTCGGCCAGCTCCGCGAGCAGTCCCGCCGTGCCGGGGGCGTCGTTGCCGCGGCGGCTGGCCAGGACGAGGCGGGTCACTCCGTGCCGGGCGACCAGGTGCCGTGCGACGAGCGCGCCGAGGCCGCCGGTCCCGCCGGTGATCAGCACGGTGCCCCAGTCCCTCGTCTCCCCCGCCGTCTCCCCCGGCCGGGCCCTGGTCAGCCGTGGCGCGCTCAACTCTCCCGCGCGCAGGATCAGTTCGGGCTCTCCCGTGTCGAGCAGGGCGGCGATCCCGGGCCGGGTGAGCCCGCCCTCGTCGACACGGACGAGCACCGTCCGGCCGGGGTCCTCGGCCTGGGCGGCGCGGACGAGTCCGCGCACGGTGGCGCCCACGAGTCCCGGTCCGGTCGCGACGACCAGGGTGGAGTCCGCGTGCCGGACGTCGCGCGGCCACTGCTGGAGTACGGGGAGCACCGAGTCCAGCGCGGCTCGCAGCGCGGCCGGGACGTCGCTCGGCACGCCGTGTGTCTCGGGTACGGGCAGGACGACGACGTCGGCGGGCTCGTCCAGTCCGTCGGGTGTGGCGGCGACGGTGGCTCCGAGGCCGAGGTCGTCGTCGCCGAGTACCGCGTAGCGGAGCGCGGCCCGTGTCCCCGTGTGCGGGGGCAGGGGTACCGGGACGACGGTGTAGAGGGAGTCTGCGCCGCCGTCGAGCGCGCCCGCGGCGACCGGGCGGGTGAGATAGGAGGCGACGGACACCAGAGGGGCGCCGTCGGTGTCGGCGAGGTCGAGCCGCAGCTCCTTCTTCCCGGTGCGTACGAGCCTGACGCGCGCCGCCGACGCTCCGGCCGCGTGCAGCGTGACACCGCTCCACGCGAACGGCAGGTGCACACCGTCCCCTTCCGCGTCGTTCCCGTTGCGGCCGGGCCGGTCGTCGTCCGTGTCGAGGAGCGACGAGACGTGCAGCGCGGCGTCGAGCAGCGCGGGGTGGATCCCGTAGCGCGCGGCGTCGGGGCGGGCGTCGGCGGGGAGCGCGAGTTCGGCGTAGACCTCCTCGCCCCTGCGCCAGGCCGCGCCGACGCCGCGGAAGACGGGGCCGTAGTCGTAACCGTCGGCGCCCATGCGCGCGTACAGCGCGTCGACGTCGACGGCGGTGGCGCCGGGGGGCGGCCAGGGGCCGACCGGTTCGGCGGGGGCGGCCTGCCGGGTCAGGGTGCCGGTGGCGTGGCGGGTCCACTCGGCGTCCTCGCCGTCGCTCTCGGCGCGGGAGAAGATCTGTACGGTCCCGTCGGGGCCCGCCGCGACCTGGAGCTTCACGGCGCCCGCTCCGGGCAGCACCAACGGCGCCTGGAGGGTGAGTTCTTCGAGTACCGGCAGTCCGACGAGGTCGCCCGCCCTGATGGCGAGGTCGACCAGGGCGGTGCCGGGCAGCAGGGTCGTGCCGAGTACGGCGTGCTCGGCGAGCACGGGGTGGGTGGCGGTGGAGATCCGGCCGGTCAGCAGGACGTCGTCGGAGCCGGCCCGCCGGACCACCGCGCCGATCAGCGGGTGGTCGACGGGGGTCAGCCCGAAGCCGTCCGCGTCGCCCCTGGACGCCGGGGCGTCGAGCCAGAAGCGGCGGTGCGCGAAGGCGTAGGTGGGCAGTTCGACGGGCCGGGGCCGGTGGTTCCCGTACAGGGCGGACCAGTCGACGTACGCCCCGCGGGTGTGGAGGGACGACACGGCGGCGAGCAGTTCGCGCAGCGGGTCGCGGTCCTTGCGGGCGACGGGGACGAAGGCGCACTCCGCCGCCTCGGGGAGGCAGTCGGGGCCGAGTGCCGTGAGGACGGCGGCGGGGCCGAGTTCGAGGAAGGTGTCGATGCCCTGGTCGTGGAGTGCGGCGACGGCGTCGGCGAAGCGGACCGTCTCCCGGATGTGCCTCACCCAGTAGTCGGCGGAGCGGAGTTCGCCCGCGGTCGCGGTCCGGCCGGTCAGCGTGGAGACGACCGGGATGCTCGGGTCGGCGGCCGGCAGGGCGGCGACGACGGCGCGGAAGTCGTCGAGCATGGCGTCCATGCGCGGCGAGTGGAACGCGTGGGAGACCCGCAGCCGCTTGGGCGAGTCCAGGCGTGCGGTGATGTCCAGGACCGCGTCCTCGTCGCCGGAGACCACCACGGCCCGGGGGCCGTTGACGGCGGCGATGCTCGTACGGCCCTCCAGCAGGGGCCGTACGTCTTCCTCGGTGGCCCGGACGGCGACCATCGCGCCGCCCTCGGGCAGCGCCTGCATGAGCCGGCCACGGGCACCGACGGCGGTCGCGGCGGCCTCCAGGGACCAGACGCCCGCGACGTGCGCGGCGGCGAACTCGCCGACGGAGTGACCGGCGAGCGCGTCGGGGCGCAGGCCCCACGACTCCAGCAGCCGGTAGAGCGCCACTTGGGTCGCGAAGAGGGCGGCCTGGGTGTACGCGGTGCGCTCCAGGAGGTCGGAGCGGGCGCCGAACACGACGTCGGCCAGGGGGTGTTCGAGGTCCCGGTCGAGAAAGGCCGCCGCCGCGTCGAAGTGGGCCGCGTACACGGGCCAGTTGTCGTACCAGGCGCGCCCCATGGCGGGGCGCTGGGCGCCCTGCCCGGAGAAGAGGAACGCGGTGCCGCCCTCGGTGACGGTGCCGGTGACGAGCCCGTCGTGGGCGAGTCCACCGGCGAGCGCGCCGAGCGCGGTGGCGGTCTCGGCGCGGTCGGCGGCGATGAGTACGGCGCGGTGCGGATGGGTGGCGCGGGTGGTGGCGAGGGCCGGGCCGAGGTCGGCCGGTTCGGCGTCGACGGACCGCAGGGCGGTGGCCTGGCCGCGCAGCGCGTCGGCGGAGCGTGCGGAGACGGGTACCGGGACGGGCAGGGGTACGAGGTCGGGGTGGGCCGGCTCCCGGACGTCGGGCTCCGGTTCGGCGCCGGGCTCCTCGATGATCACGTGGGCGTTCGTCCCGCTGATGCCGAACGAGGAGATACCGGCGCGCAGCGGCCCCTCGGGCCGCTCCCACGCCTGGTCCTCGGTGAGCAGCCGGACCGCTCCCGCGTCCCAGTCGACCTGGTCCGACGGGGCGTCGACGTGCAGGGTGCGCGGGAGGGTGCGGTGCCGCATCGCCATGATCATCTTGATGACGCCGGCCACTCCGGCGGCGGCCTGGGTGTGTCCGATGTTCGACTTGATCGAGCCGAGCCACAGCGGCCGGCCGGCCGGCCGGTCCCGGCCGTAGGTGGCGAGCAGGGCCTGCGCCTCGATGGGGTCGCCGAGGGTGGTGCCCGTGCCGTGGCCCTCGACCGCGTCGACGTCTCCGGGCTCCAGTCCGCCCGCTTCGAGGGCGGCGCGGATGACACGCTGCTGGGAGGGGCCGTTGGGCGCGGTGAGGCCGTTGGACGCGCCGTCGGAGTTGACGGCGGAGCCGCTGACGAGCGCGAGTACCCGGTGGCCGTTGCGCCGGGCGTCGGAGAGGCGCTCCATCACCAGCATGCCGACGCCCTCGCCCCAGCCGGTGCCGTCGGCGGCCGTGGCGAAGGACTTGCACCGGCCGTCGCTCGCGAGTCCGCGCTGTCGGCTGAAGTCCACGAACGTGTCGGGCGTGGACATCACGGTGACGCCCCCGACGAGCGCGAGGGAGCACTCGCCGCCGCGCAGCGCCTGCGCCGCCAGGTGCAGGGTCACCAGCGAGGAGGAGCAGGCGGTGTCGACGGTGAGCGCCGGTCCTTCGAGCCCGAGCGCGTAGGCGACCCGGCCCGATACGACGCTGCCCAGGCTCCCGTTGCCGAGGTAGGCGGCGACGTCGTCGGGCACGTCGGTGAGCCGGCTCGCGTAGTCGTGGTACATGACACCGGCGAAGACGCCGGTGTCGGTGGAGCGCAGGGCGTCGGGGTCGATGCCCGCGCGCTCGCACGCCTCCCAGGACACTTCGAGAAGCAGCCGCTGCTGCGGGTCCATGGCGGCGGCCTCGCGGGGGCTGATGCCGAAGAAGTCCGCGTCGAACTCGGCCGCGTCGTAGAGGAATCCGCCCTCGCGGGCGTACGTCCTGCCGGGCTTGCCGGGCTCGGGGTCGTACAGCGCCTCGGCGTCCCAGCCCCGGTCGGGGGGGAAGTCACCGATCGCGTCGGTGCCTTCGGCGACCAGACTCCACAGCTCCTCCGGGGACCGTACGCCGCCGGGGAAGCGGCAGCTCATGCCGACGATCGCGATCGGCTCGTCGGTCCGGGCCCCGGTGGTGGCCGGGGTGGCGGTCGCGGCGGCGTGGTGGTCCCCGGCGCCGTAGAGCGCTTCGCGGAGATGGGTGGCGAGCGCCTTCGGGTTGGGGTGGTCGAAGACCAGGGTGGACGGCAGACGGAGCCCGGTGGCGGTGTTCAGCCGGTTGCGCAGTTCGACCGCGGCGAGGGAGTCGAAGCCGAGTTCGGTGAAGGCGCGGCCCGGCGGTACGGCGGCGGCGCCGTCGTGGCGCAGCACGGCGGCGACCTCGGCCCGCACCAGGTCGAGCAGCGCGCGGTCACGCTCCTGGGGCGGCAGTGACGCGGCGACGGGGGCGCCGTGCGTGGCGGGCGCGGCGACGGGGGTGGTGCGCCGGGGCGCCGGCCGGACGATTCCGCTGAGCAGGGGCGGTACGCCGCCCGCGCGGCTGCGGACGGCCGCCGCGTCGACCTCGACGGGCACGACGCGCGCCTCGCGGGTCCGTACGGCGGCGTCGAAGAGTTCGAGGGAGCGGGCGGCGCCGAGTCCGGGCAGGCCGTGCCCGGCGATGCGCTCCAGCGCCGTCGCGTCGAGGGCGGCGCCCATGCCGGTGTCGGTCGCCCACAGGCCCCACGACAGGGCGGTGGCGGGCAGGCCCCGGGCGGCGCGGTGTTCGGCGAGCGCGTCGACGAAGGCGTTGGCGGCTGCGTAGTTGCCCTGGCCCGCGCCGTCCAGGACGGCGGCCAGTGAGGAGAACAGCACGAACGCGGACAGGGGCCGGTCGCGGGTGAGTTCGTGCAGGTGCCACGCCCCGTCGGCCTTGGCGCGGAAGACCTCGTCCACCAACTCGTCGGTGAGCGTGCCGATCACACCGTCGTGGACGATGCCCGCCGCGTGGACGACGGAGTCGACGGGGTGCCGGTCCAGCAGTTCGGCGAGGGCCGCGCGGTCGCCGACGTCGCAGCCGACGACGGTGACGGTGGCCCCCGACTCGGCGAGTTCCGCCGCCAGTTCGGGCGCGCTGCCGCGCCGTCCGACGAGGACGAGGTCACGTACGCCGTGGCGGGTGACGAGGTGGCGGGCCAGCAGTCCGCCCAGTCCGCCGGTGCCGCCGGTGATCAGGACACGGCCCCAGACCGGTGGCGCCTCGGTGCCCGCCGGCAGGGCCGCCAGCCGGGGGACGGTCAACTCGCCCTCGGCGACGTGCACTTCCGGCTCCCCGGTGGCCAGGGCGGACTTGAGGAGGGTGTCGGGCAGCTCGCCCTCGTGCCGTACGAGTACGAAACGGCCGGGGTTCTCGGCCTGGGCGGAGCGCACCAGACCTTCGATCGGCGCGTGGGCGAGGGAGTCCGAGGTGACGACGGCGAGGGGCGCGGCGCCGAACCGGTCGTCGGTGAGCCAGGACTGGAGCACCCGGAGGGTACGGGCGGTCGCGGCGCGGGCGCCCGCGAGGGGGTCGTCGTCGGCGAGCGGGACGCGGAAGACGACGGCGGACGGCGCGCTCTCCCCCAACGCGTCGTGTGCGGCGTCCAGTTCGGCGAAGTGGTCTTCGTCCGCGCCCGCCGGGGCCGGGACGGGGAGCCTTCGCAGCGTGTACATGGTGTCGGCGTCCGGCACGGGGCGCGACACCAGTCCGGCGATCTCGGCGACCGGCGCGCCCGTGCCGTCGGCGAGCAGCAGGGCGAGGGAGTCGTCGCCGGTGCGGGTGATACGTACGCGGACGGCGGCGGCGCCCGACGCGTGGAGCGTCACGCCCGTCCAGGCGAACGGTAGGAGGATCTCGCCGCCCCGGCCGGGTGTCTTCGAGCCGTGGGTGCCGGCGCCGTGGGGGTCCGGGTCGGAGGCGTGGAGGGCGGCGTCGAGCAGCGCGGGGTGCAGGCCGTAGCCGGCCGGGTCGGCGGTTCCGGGCGGCAGGGCGACCTCCGCGTACACCTCGTCGCCGAGCCGCCAGGCGGCGGTGACGCCCTGGAAGGCGGGGCCGTACGCGTATCCCTGATCGGCCAGTTGCCCGTACAGGCCGCTCACGTCGACGGGTTCGGCGCCGGGCGGCGGCCAGGTCTCCAGCCCGGCCGGGCGCGTTGCCGGGGCCGTGGCGAGGACTCCCGCGGCGTGCTGGGTCCAGGAGCCCGGCTCGGCCGCGGCGTTCTCGGGGCGCGAGTGGATCGTCAGCGGCAGCCGCCCGCTCGCGTCCTGCTCGCCGACCGCCACCTGCACGGCCACGCCGGTCCCCTCCGGGGACAGCACGAGCGGTGCGCCGAGCGTCAGCTCCTCGACGGACGCGGCCCCGGCATGACCGGCGGCGCGCAGCGCCAGCTCGACGAACGCGGTGCCGGGGAAGAGGACGCGCCCGTCGACGACATGGCCGGCGAGCCACGGCTGCGTACGGGTGGAGAGCCGTCCGGTGAGGACCACGCCCTCGGCGCCGACCGCGACGACCGCGCCCAGCAGCGGGTGCCCGGCGGGCAGTTGGCCGAGTCCGGTGGCGTCCACCGTGCCCGCGCCCTGTTCGAGCCAGAAGCGCCTGCGGCGGAAGGGGTACGCCGGCAGCGCGATGCGCCGGGCCCCGCCGGCCGCGTGGAAGCGCCGCCAGTCCACGGGGACGCCCCGGCCGTACGCGAGGGCCAACGCGCCGACGGCCTCGGGTACTTCGGGCCGGTCGCGGCGCAGGAGCGGTGCGAACGCCGCGTCCTCGTGGCGCGCGCAGTCCTGGCCCATGACGCTGAGGACGGCGTCGGGCCCGAGTTCGAGGAACGTCACGACTCCGGAGTCCTCCAGCGCGCCCACGGCGTCGTGGAAGCGGACCTGGGCGCGGACGTGGTCGACCCAGTACTCGGGGTCGAGCATCTCCTCGCCCGCGAGGCGGCCGGTCACGGTCGACACGACCGGGAGCGCGGGCTCGGTGTACTTCAGCGTCCTGGCGACGCGGCGGAACTCCTCCAGCATCGGTTCCATCAGCGGCGAGTGGAAGGCGTGGGAGACCTTGAGGCGCTTGGTGTTCCTGCCCTGCTCCGCCAACCGCCCGGCCAGGGCGAGTACGTCGTCCTCGGCGCCCGACACGACCACCGCGTCGGGTCCGTTGACGGCCGCGATGCCGGTACGCGCGGTGAGCAGGGGCCCGACCTCGCCGGCCGTCGCGCGTACGGCCACCATGGCTCCCCCGGCGGGCAGTTCCCTCATGAGCCGGCCGCGCGTGGTGACGAGGATCGCCGCGTCCTCCAGGGAGAGGACGCCCGCGACGTGCGCGGCGGTGATCTCGCCGATGGAGTGGCCGGCGAGATAGTCGGGAGTCAGCCCCCAGCTCTCCACCAGCCGGTAGAGGGCGGTCTCGACGGCGAACAGGGCGGGCTGCGCGTAGTCGGTGCGGTGCAGCAGCGCCGCGTCGTCGTCGGCGGGATCGGCGAACAGTACGTCGCCGAGCGGCCGGTCGAGGTGCATGTCGAGGTAGGCGCAGACGTCGTCCAGCGCGTCGGCGAACACCGGGTAGGTGTCGGCGAGTTCGGCGCCCATCGCGAGTCGCTGACTGCCCTGCCCGGTGAAGAGGAACGCGAGCTTTCCGCCGACGGCCGTACTCACGGGGGCGCTGCCGTCCGCGAGCGCGGCCAGCGCCGCGCGCAGCTCCTCCCGGTCGTCGGTGACGACGACGGCGCGCTCGTCGTGCGCGGTGCGGGTGGTGGCGAGGGAGAAGGCGAGGTCGGCCAGGTCGGTGGACGCGGCGTGGTCGAGCAGCGGGAGGAGGTCGGCGGCGCGGACGCGCAGCGCCTCCTCGCCACGGCCGGACAGGACGAACGGCAGCACGGCGGGCACGCCCGAACCGGGCCCGTCGTCCGTCACGTCCGTCCCATCCGTCACACCGGTCACACCGGTCACACCGGTCCCGCCGTCCATGGTGTCCTCGGGGGCCTCCAGGACGAGATGGGCGTTGGTACCGCTGACGCCGAACGACGACACTCCGGCCCGCCGGGGCCGGTCGGCGGCGGGCCACGGCCGCGCCTCGGTGACGAGTTCGACGGCGCCGCCCGCCCAGTCGACGTGCGGCGTCGGCTCGTCGATGTGCAGGGTCCGGGGCACCCGGCCGTGCCGCATGCTCAGGATCATCTTGATGACCCCGGCCACGCCCGCCGCGCCCTGGGTGTGCCCGAGGTTGGACTTCACGGAACCGAGCAGCAGCGGCGCGTTCCCGGGCCGGTCCTGGCCGTAGGTGGCGAGGATGGCGTCCGCCTCGATGGGGTCGCCGAGTCGGGTTCCGGTTCCGTGGGCGTCGACCACGTCGACGTCGGCGGGTGTCAGGCCCGCGTTGGCGAGCGCCTGCCGGATGAGCCGCTGCTGGGAGGCGCCACTGGGGGCGGTCAGTCCGTTGGACGCGCCGTCCTGGTTGATGGCGGAGCCCCGGACGACGGCGAGGACCTGGTGACCGTTGCGGCGTGCGTCGGAGAGCCGTTCCAGGACGAGGATGCCGACACCCTCGGCGAAGCCGGTGCCGTCGGCGGCGGCGGCGAACGCCTTGCAGCGCCCGTCGGGGGCGAGCCCGCGCTGCCGGCTGAACGCGGTGAACACGCCCGGTCCGCCCATCACGGCCACGCCGCCCGCGAGCGCGAGCGTGGACTCGCCGCGCGCGAGCGACTGGCAGGCGAGGTGCAGGGCGACGAGCGAGGCGGAGCAGGCGGTGTCCACGGTCACGGCGGGGCCTTCGGCGCCCAGGACGTAGGCGACCCGGCCGGAGATGACGCTGGAGGCGTTGCCGGTGAGCAGGTAGGCGTCGAGTCCGTCGGGGGCGTCGTGCAGGCGCGGCCCGTACTCCTGGACCTCGGCGCCGACGAACGTGCCCGTCGGGCTGCCGTGCAGGGTGCGCGGATCGATGCCCGCGTCCTCCAGGGCGTGCCAGGCGGTCTCCAGTACGAGCCGCTGCTGCGGGTCCATGCCGAGCGCCTCGCGCGGGCTGATACCGAAGAAGTCGGCGTCGAACCGGGTCGCCGTGTCCAGGAATCCGCCGGCGCGCGCGTAGCTGCTGCCGGGCTTCTCGGGGTCGTCCTCGAAGAGCGAGTCCAGCTCCCAGCCACGGTCGTCGGGGAACGTGGACAGCACCTCCCCGCCCCGGTCGAGCAACTGCCAGAGGTCGTCGGGGGTGTTCACGCCGCCGGGGAAGCGGCAGCCGATGCCCACGACGGCGACCGGCTCGTCACCGCCGGCGTGCTCGGCGGTCACGGGCGCGTCGGGGGCGGCGCCGAGCGCGTCGGCGATCAGCCGGTCGGTGAGGGCTTCGGCGGTGGGGCAGTCGTACGCCACGGTCACGGGAAGCCGCAGTCCGGTCTCCGCGGTCAGTCTGCGGTGCAGGTCGACCGAGGCCAGCGAGTCGAGGCCGAGGTCGGCGAACGGCAGGGAGGTGTCGATCCGGCCGAGTTCGGGGCGGGCGGCCCGCAGCGCGGCGGTGACGTGCGCGCTCACCCGTTCGAGGACCAGCCTGCGGTGCTCGGACGGTGGAGTTGCGGCCAGCAGACGTGCCAGTGCCGAGCCCGAACCGGTCGTGTTCATCGACGCTTCTCCATTCATCGACACATGTCCATATCGGTCGACACCCGTTTGACGTGAACCGTAATGACGCGCGAAGAGAGCCCATAACCCCTTACGCCCCCCTAGGGCCCTCCCATTCGCCGGCGGGTGAATCGCCGGGGGGTCCGGAATCGAACGTCCGGCGAATGTAGGACAGCGAGGAGAGGAGTTCCGCCGACGAGACCGCGCGCGCCGTACCGGCCCCGGTGCGCCGGGGAAGCGGCATTTTCCCGGTGGCCGCCCAGCGGAGCCGGCCTTCGTCGTCCAGATAGCTCCTGCTGAGTCCCGCGTTGTCCGGATGGAGGCAGTACGGGACGTCGAGATAGCCGCGTCCGAACGCCGCCAACAGCCCTTGTCCGACATCGGGGCCGAGGTTCAGTACGGCCTCGACCAGCGCGGACGCCTCCGCGTAGGTCTCGGAGTCGGCCGCGGGCTCCGGTCCGCGTGCCGTGCGCGCGGCGACGGCCGACGCGTGTTCCAGCGCCCCGACGTTCTCCTCGACGGTGGGAATGCGCAGGGATTCCGAGACGGTCTTCACGATGAGCCGCGCCGCCCCGGTGGTGACCGCGAGTTCCGCCGCCTGTCCGAGCAATGCGAAGGTACCGGAGGGCGTTTGCGGATACAGGCCCATGTAGGCGTAGACGACGACATGCCATTCCGCGCCGGGAAGTAATTCCCGGCACAGTCTGCGCAGCGCGGCCACGGCTTCCTCGTCCTGGGCGCGGTGGGTCTGCTGGGCGTAGCTGACAGAAATGCTGCGCAGCCCGTATTCGTGGAAGAACCGTGCCTCCAGGGCGCTGATGGCGACCAGGAGACTGGGTGGGCAGAGCTGGCCGAGCATGCAGCCGCCGAATGTCTCCAGGTGCGGTTCGAGGCCGGGGCGCCGTGCGGAGGCGAACAGCGCCGACGAGCGGGCCCAGTTGGCGACGGAGTGGGCGAGCGGGGTGCGCCCGTAGGGGAGGCAGTACGAGACGGGGCCGCCCTCCGAGGCGTCGAGGCCAGCCGCCATGAGCGCCTTGAAGATGTCCTCGGGGACCGCGGAGCCGTGCCGGACCTGGACGGGGAAGTCGTCGTCGCGTATCCCGTCGAGGATGCCGTGGGTGGTGTCGAGACCGTGGCTGACGATGGGGTAGCCGTTGAGCGCGACGCCTTCGAGCAGCGCCAGTTCGGCGGATTCCAGGTCCCCGACCCTGGTGTAGCTGTCGAGGGTGAGGGTGCCGACCGTGGTGGCCCGCGCCCGCCGGGTGGCCAGCAGGCCGGCCCGCATGACGGCCGGGTCGCTCATTCCCATGCGCGGCTGGACCACCAGCCGTCCCGCTCCGTGGGCCCGGCGGACGAACGCGCCGAACCCGGCGTCGTCCGTACCGGGCCCGGGGTCGTGCGCACCGGACCCGGCGTCGTTCACACCGCGGCCCGCTGCGGCATCGAGGTGAGCATGCGCCGGAAGGTGACGATGCCCTCGGGGGTGTCGTCGAAGACCGCGTCGTACCCGGCGGCCATCAGCCCGACCGTTTCGTCGGCGCTCTGTTCGCCGTGAATGCCGAGCTTGCCGCCGATGACGACGGGTACGTCCGCCAGGTCGGCGCATTCGCGCAGGCCGGTGATGGCGCGCATGCCGTCGCGGTAGCCGTGGCCGTTGACGCTGCTCATGACGACGAGCGCGGGCCGTTCGGCGCGGACCGTACCGATGAGCAGGTCCTCGGGGACGCACGGGCCGAGGTTGACGACGCGGTGGCCGTGCTCCTCCAGCAGCAGTTGCAGGAAGACCAGACCCCAGGTGTGGGAGTCGGACATCGCGCCCGCGACGACGACGGTCGAACCGTCGCCGGTGGTGGCGGGTGAGGGGGTGGTCTCGGTCGTAGTACTCATCACAGTCACAGGGCCTGTCCGTGTTCGTAGCCGCGTATGTGTTCGATCCGGGAGACGGAGACCAGCTCCGTACCGCGTACGACGATCTCCTTGGGCGCCGGCCTGCCGAGGAACATCAGCAGGCTCGCGGTGGGCCCGTAGGCACCGGAGTTGGGGACGGTGACCAGGTCTCCGGGCGCGAGGTCCCGCAGCCGAAGATCACGTCCGAGCAGGTCGCCGGGGGTGCACAGGGGTCCGACGAGGCTGGTGGTGCGCTCGGCGGCGGGGTCCGTCTCCAGCGGGCCGACGGTGACGGGGAAGATACGGCCGAGGCCGGACATCCCGCCGAAGACGTTGATGCCGCCGTCGAGCACCGCGAAGCGCCGGCCGCGGCTCTCCTTCAGGTTGACGACGGCGAGGAGCAACGACCCGCTGTCGCCCACGAGATGGCGGCCCGACTCGCAGGCGATGCGCGGGGCGCCCTCGCGCCAGCCGGGGAAGTGCTCGTCCAGGTCGGCGGTGAGGGCGGCGCGCAGGTTCGCGTAGACGGGCCGCTCCCCGCCGACGGCGTACGGTGCGGCGAACCCGCCGCCGATGTCGAGGAAGCGCAGCGGTACGCCGAGTTCGCGCTGGAGGTGCGCCGCGGTCTCAATGGTGTTGCGGAACTCCGCGATGAGGCTGGACTCGTCCCCCGCGTTGCTGAGCGGGAAGAAGTGCAGGCCCTCCACCACGGTGCCGGGCACGTCCGTCACCTCGTGCCGCAACTGCGGGAGCGTCTCGCTGTCGAAGCCGAACTGCGAGGGCACGCCGGTCATCCGGATGCTCGTCGGGGCGCTCGCCGCGGCGCTGTTCACGCGCAGCAGGCACTGCGCGACGAGACCGAGCGCGCCGGCCCGGGCCCCGATGCGGCGCAGGTCACCGAGGGATTCGACGGAGAACTTCCGTACACCGCGCGTCAGTGCCTCGGTCAGCTCCTCGTCGGTCTTGCCGGGGCCGGTGTACAGGATGTCGGAGCCGGGGAAACCCGCCTGGAGCACGGCGTCCAGTTCGCCGGTCGAGCTGATCTCGGCCCGGCAGGCGCGCCCGCCGTCCCCGCGCATCTCCCGCAGGATCTCCGGGTGCGGGTTGGCCTTCGCCGCGTAGTACAGCGCGACCTCCTCGGGGAGGGCGCCGAGCAGGTCGCGGCGGGCAGTGGCGACGCGTTCGAGGTCGTACACATAGCTCGGGGTGCCGAAGTGCTTGGCGAGCTCGTGGAAGTCGGTGCCGGTCACCGCGGGGTCCCTTCGAGGAGGCGGGTGAGCTGCTTGCGGTCGTGCTTGCCGTGCTGGGTGAGCGGCAGCTCGTCCAGGACCTGGCAGGCGGCGGGGACCTTGGCGAGTTCGAGACGCAGGGACAGTTCGCGCAGGACGGTGTGGGGCGCGATCTCCCCCTCGACGAAGACGGCGAGGTCGCGGGTCCCCTCGGGGGGTACGGCGACGGCGGCGCGCACGCCCGGTATGTCGGTGGCGGCGGCCTCGATCTCGATGGTGCTCATACGCACGCCCCGGCGTTTGAACATGTCGTCGCGCCGGCCCTCGTAGTAGAGGAATCCGTCCTCGTCGAGATGGCCGAAGTCGCCGGTGTGCAGGCGTGGTTCACCGCCCGGCGTGGTGCGGAAGGTACGTGCGGTGACCTCCGGGGCCCGCCAGTAGCCCGGCATCACGTGCGGTCCTTCCACGACGATCTCGCCGGTGACGCCGGTGGGCAGCTCGCTGCCGTCCTCGCCGAGCACACGTACCCGGGTGCCGGGCAGCGGCCGTCCGACCGAGCCGCCCTTGCTGTCCTCGAACTCCGGGGGCAGCACGGAGATCCGCTTGCACTCGGTCTGCCCGAACTGGCGCACCACGGCGACCCCGGGGAACGCGGCGCGCAGGCCGTCGGCCGTGGTCTTGGGCAGCGCGGCGCCGGTGTTGGTGAACATCCTGACGCGGGAGGGGCCGTCGGCGCGCGTGTACGGCTCGCGCTCGGCGAGCGCGCAGATCATGGCGGCCAGGGACGGCACGATCGGTACGACGGTCGCTCCGCACTCCCGGATGCGCTCCAGCAGGACGAGGTCCGACTCGCCGTCGGCCAGGACGAGTTCACTGCGGCCGAGGGTGGCGAGCAGGATCTTGTACAGGCCGTAGTCCCAGGAGATGGGGAAGCGGCAGAAGACGACGTCATCGGGCCGGTAGCCGAGTTCGAGCTGGATGGCCTCCGAGGCGAAGACCATCCGGCCGTGCGGGCAGACGACCGCCTTCGGCGCCGCCGTACTGCCGGAGGTGTAGACGAGGACGGCGATGTCGTCGGCGGACTCCCGCGTGAGGGGTCCGCGTGCTCCGCGCTCGCGCAGGCCGGTCACCTCGTCCCAGAGGGTCTCCAGGGCGAGTACCGGCGCGTCCGCGAGTGCGCCGATCCGCTCCACCGCGTCCCGCGGGACGACGACCAGGGCCGGTTCGGAGTTCTCGGTCACCGATCGAAGGTGGTAGTCCTTCATGCCGGTGTTCACCGGTACGAGCACGGCGCCGTGGCGCGCCGCGCCGTAGAAGAGCGCGACCAGTTCCCGGGTGCTGGGGACCTGGACGAGGATCCGCTCGCCGCGCCGGATTCCGCGTGCGGCCAGCCAGGCGGCGAACGCGTGGCTGTGGTCGTCGAGTTGGCGGTAGGTCCAGCGTCCGGCCGCGTCACGTACGGCCCACGCGTCCGCGGCCTGTGCCACGGCCTCGTCCAGCAGCGTGTGCACCATGACGTCCGAGCGGGCCCCGATGCCCCGTTGAGTGTTCACTTCGCCCCGTACGACCTTTCTTGGGTTCCCTCGCGTGTCACGGTGTCCGCGGCGGCCGGCGGCGGTGCGCCCGTCGCCAGGACGGCGAGTTGCCTGCGGTCCGTCTTCCGGTTGGAGTTGAGCGGGAAAGCGTCGAGATGCGTGTAGCGCTTGGGCACGACGGCGACGGGCAGCGTGCGGCGCAGGCCCCGGGCCAGTTCGGCCGGCGGGACCGGACGGCCCGTGTAGAAGACGGCCAGCTCGACCGTGCCGCCTGTCGGTACGGCCACGGCGACCGCGTCCTGGACTCCGTCGCACTCCCGCGCCGCGGCCTCGACCTCGGCGAGTTCGACCCGTACGCCGTGCACCTGGACCTGTGAGTCGCCCCGGCCGAGGTAGTGCAGGACACCGTCGGCGTCCCGCCTGACGCGGTCGCCGGTGCGGTACCAGCGTTGCCCGTCGCGGTCGAGGAACCGGCCCTCGTCGTCCTGCGGGTCGAGGTAGCCGGCCGTCAACTGGGGTCCCGCGATGCACAGTTCGCCTTCGTCGGAGGCTGGGACGCCCGGCGGGGCCTGTTCGCCGTCCGGTGGCAGGAGCAGTACGGCGTGGCCCTCGTGGACGGTGCCGATCGGCACCATGCCGTTGAGCGCGCGGTCCTGGCCGGGCGTCCAGCGGTGGGAGCTGACGGTGATGGTCAGTTCGGTGGGCCCGTACAGGTTCTCGACCACCGAGCCGGGTGCGGCGGCGGCCCAGTCGTCGGCGTCCCGGCTGCTCAGCGCCTCGCCGGCGAAGAAGCTCCAGCGCAGGGTGTCCATGGCGCCGGGCCGCAGCCCGCCCATCCGGCGGATCAGGGCGACGGCGCTCGGTGTGGAGAACCAGACGGTCAGGCCGTGCTCGGCGGCGAACGCGGGCATGTCGCGGTAGGCGGCGGCCGGCGGGGGTACGAGCGTGCCGCCGGAGCCCCAGGCGCAGAAGAGGTCGAACATGCCGCAGTCGAAGTTGAGGTCGAAGTTCTGTGTGAACACGTCCTCGGGTCCGAATTCGTAGCGCGCGTCGAGCAGCCGGAAGTAGTGGTCGGTGTTGGCGTGGGTGACGGGCACCCCCTTGGGCCGCCCGGTGGAGCCCGAGGTGAAGAGCACGTACGCCACGTCGTCGGGCCGCGTGGGTACGGGCTCGGCCAGGGCGGCGTCCGCGCGGTAAGGGATCCACGGCATCGGGGGCCGCCGTACCGCCGCGCCGCCGACGCCCTCGCCTCCGCCCAGGCCCTCGGTGCCGGCGGTCGAATCGGTGTGGGCGCGGAAGAGCACCGGCAGACGGGCGCCGGCGGCGGCGAGTTCGAGGAGCGCGGGGAGCGAGTCGTCGTCGGCGATCAGCGCGTCGACACCGCTCGCCTCGATCATCCGCAGGGTGCGGGCGGCGGGGAACGTCTGCTGGAGCGGCACCGTCGTGACGCCGGTGTAGAGGCCGGCGAGCAGCGTCGGGTAGGCGGAGACGCCCTTGCCGACGAGTACGCCGACGGCGCGGGACCCGGCGGGCAGCCCGGCGAGCAGTGAACCGGCGAGCCCCAGTGCCCGTTCGTGCAGTTCACGATAGGTCAGGGTCCCGGTGCCCGCCCGCACGGCGGGTCCGTCGGCGGAGCGTGCCAGGCCGCGCAGGAACCGTCCGGGCAGTGTGGCGTCCGTCGTGAGGGTGGTGGTGTTCACGCTGGACCCGCCCTCAGGCCGCGTCGCGCTGGATCAGGCTGTCGACGGTCTTCCACAGGATGCCGGGTGTCTCGAACGACCCCATCGTCAGCTCGTCGCCGAGAAAACGGATCTGGTAGGTGTCCTCCAGCGCGCCGAGGAGCTGCACCATGCCCAGGGAGTCGAGCCCGAGGTCGCGCAGTTTGACGTCGTCGTCGAGCGGCTCGTCGGGGGCCGCGAAGGGGAGGAACTGGCGCAGCAGCGGCGCGAATCGGTCGTCCTGCACGGTGACTCCAAGGTGTCGTGAGGGGTGGTCGTCGTACGGCCGCTCGCCACGGCGGCGCGGTCGCCCGGGCACTTCGGCTCGGACGACGCCGTCGCTCGGGCGGCGTGATGGCTCGGGCGGCGTGGTCGCTCAGGCGGCGCCGACGCGGGTGCGGCGCTGGTGTGTGCGGCGGGTCTCCGTGCGGCGCGGCGTCATCGCGGCGCGGGGGTTGGCGGGCACGACCTCGAAGGCCTCCGTCGTACGGGCGACCCGGCCGAACAGGTTGTCCGGGCCCGCGACACAGACGCGGCGGGTGCCGAAGGACCGCAGTCCGTCGATGACGTCGGGCCAGTTCAGCGGTCGGGTGAAGCTGTCCAGCAGCATCGCCCGCAGTCCGGCCCCGGTCTCCACGAGCGCGCCGTCCTGGTCGGCCACGACCGGCAGCCGCGGGTCGGCGAAGTCGAGACCGGCCAGGACCTCGCGCTCGACGCGGTCCCGGAGCGGGGCGAACGCGGCGCAGTGCATGGGCGGGCGCATGGTGTAGAGCGACAGCGCGCCGACGTCGCGCAGCCGGGAGCGGAACCAGTCCACCCGGCGCTCGCTGAGCGACACCATGTAGAAGCCGTCGTCGATGTAGCAGGAGATGTCGTGCCACTCCCCCTCGGCGTCCAGGTCGGCGAAGATCGCCGTCAGAGCCTCCTCCGGGGCGCGGACGAAGGACAGCGTGACGATGTCCTGGTGGGCGTGGCGGAAGTAGTCGTCCATGCAGCGGGCGAGTTCGGCGGTCATCCGGATCGCCTCGGCCGGGGTGAGCGCGCCGCAGTAGGCGAGGGCCGCCTTCTCGCCGAAGCTCGGTCCCGTCACCACCGCCGGGACGATGCCGAGTTCACGCTCCGCCCACCGCGCCGACGCCAGGCAGTTCACCAGGAAGGCGACCTGGGCGGCCTCCGAGTAGTCGCCCTCCGCCTCGCGGAAGGTGTCCACGAGGGAGTAGCCGAGTACGTCGTCGGCGATCGCGACCAGTTCCCTGGCCTCCGGGTTGACCACCATGAAGCGGCCCACGTCCGAGAAGGGCGACGGCCCCATGCCGGGGAACACCATGGCGGTGGCGTCCGGGCCGGCCGTGCCGTCGTTCGCTGTGCTGTTCATGGCCTCCCCTTGCCGGACGCGCGTCGGGGCGCGTACCGGATCGTGTGATGGGTCGGGTGTACGTGGCCGCGGCTCGGCACGTGGCGCCGCCCGGCGCCGTACCGGGGTACGGCGCCGGCCGTCCGGCGGGTCCGCTCCGGTCCGGCGGGAGCGCACGGGGGCCGTACGGGCGCCGCGCCGCCGCGCTACAGGCTCTTGAGGAAGTCGACCATCACCTCGGTGAACCGCTCGGGCTCCTCCAGGTGCGGCAGATGGCTCGACTCCTCGAAGATCTCCCAGCGCGCGCCGGGGACCAGGTCGGCGTACGGCCGCATGACGGTGGGCGTCGCCTCGTCGTGCCGGCCGCCGATGAGCAGGGTCGGGGTCCGGATCCGGTGCAGATCGTCGATGATCGACCAGTCGCGCAGGGTTCCGATGACATGGAACTCGTTCGGCCCGTTCATCGTGTAGTAGACGGTCGGGTCGTTGTAGATCTCCATGAACGAGGACAGGAAGTCCTGCGGCCACGGCTGGATCCGGCACACATGACGGTCGTAGAAGACGCGCATGGCGGCCAGGTACTCGTCGGTGTCGGTGGTGCCCGCCGCCTCGTGGCGCAGCAGGCTCGCCTGCACCTCGGGCGGCAACTCCGCGCGCAGCGCGGCCATTTCGCTGAGCCACAGCGGCATGGAGGCGGGTGCGTTCGCGACGACGAGTCCGCGCAGCCCGGCCGGGTCGCCCATCGCGTGCGAGGCGGCCAGCGGGCCGCCCCAGGACTGGCCGAACAGGACGTAGTCGTCGGCGATGCCGAGCCGGTCGATGAGGTTGTCGAGTTCGGCGAGGAAGAGGTCCACCGTCCAGAAGTCGGCGCCTTTGCCGGGTAGATGGGTGGAGCCGCCGTTGCCGAGCTGGTCGTAGTGGACGACGGGCCAGCCCTCGTCGGCGAGGGCCGCCAGGGCGAGCAGATAGTCGTGCGTGCTGCCGGGGCCGCCGTGCACGGCGACGAGCGCGGGCCGGCCGGCCGTGAGATCACCGGTCACCCGGTACCAGGTGCGGTACTCCCGGAAGGGGACGGTGCCCTTGTCGCTGGGATCCGGTGACACGGTGAGCACCCCGTTCCAGAGTGTCTGAAGTGGGACCACGGAAGCGTGATCGGAACCGACGCTAACCCCGTCGCGGGGCCGATCTGGACCCCCTAACCGCCCCTACCGGACCGGGTCCCGGCCGGGCCGTCCGACGCCGCTGTGCGGAGGCCCGGCGGGGGCT
>NZ_JAAPBF010000083.1 GCF_022695985.1 Streptomyces sp. NP-1717
GGGCAGCCTGCGGTGGGACGTGCTCGCCCTGTACCAGGGGGTGCTCGACGGGCTCGGCCGCGCGGCCCGTGGTTACGACGACGTCGCCTCGATCGGGATCGACAGCTGGGCCGTGGACTACGGACTGCTCGACGCGGACGGGCAGTTGCTCGGCAATCCGTACCACTACCGGGACATCCGCACCGAGGGTGTGGACGAGCGGGTCCGGAACACGGTCCCGGCGGCGGAGCTGTACCGGATCACCGGGTTGCAGCATCTGCCCTTCAACACCGTGTTCCAGCTCGCGGCGGCCTCCGGTAGCGCCCAACTCGCGGCTGCCAGAACGCTGTTGATGATTCCCGACCTGCTGACGCACTGGCTCACCGGCAGTGTCGGCGCCGAGGCCACGAACGCGTCCACCACCGGGCTCTTCAACGCCCGTGGGCGCGACTGGTCGCCCGATCTGATGGACCGGCTGGGCATCGACCGGAGCCTGTTCCCGCCGATCCGGCGGCCGGGGGACGCCGCGGGCACCCTGCTGCCGTACGTGGCGGCGGAGACCGGGCTCCCGGAGTCGACGCCCGTCACCGCCGTGGCGTCGCACGACACGGCGTCGGCGGTGGCGGCCGTCCCCGCGACCGGGCCGGATTTCGCGTATCTCTCGTGCGGTACGTGGTCGCTCGCCGGGCTGGAGCTGGCCGAGCCGGTGATCACGAAGGCGTCCAGGGCGGCGAACTTCACCAACGAGGCGGGTCTGGACGGCAGTTACCGGTTCCTGCGCAATGTCATGGGGCTGTGGCTGCTGTCGGAGAGCCTGCGCACCTGGGCGGACCGCGGGCTGCCGGCCGAGCTGGGGCCGCTGATGGAACGGGCGGCGCGGTCACGGCCGTTCGCGGCGCTGGTCGACCCGGACGACCCGGTGTTCCTCACACCGGGCGACATGCCGGGCCGGATCGACGCGTACTGCGAACGCACCGGTCAGCGACCGCCCACGGACCAGGCTGCGACGGTCCGTTGCGTCCTGGAGAGCCTCGCCCTGGCACACCGGGCCGCCCTGCGTACGGCGGCCGAACTGTCCGGCACCGACATCCGCGTGGTGCACCTGGTGGGCGGCGGCAGCCGCAACGAGCTGCTCTGCCAGCTGACGTCGGACGCGACGGGGCTGCCGGTGGTGGCGGGCCCGGCGGAGGCCACCGCCCTGGGCAACGTCCTGGTCCAGGCGCGGACGCGGGGCCTCGTGGGCGACCGCACCGAGATGCGCCGACTGGTGGCACGGACCCAGCCGTTGCGCCGGTACGAGCCCCGTGGCGACGGCCGGGCGTGGTCGTCGGCGGCTGCGCGCGTGGGACTCGACGGGTAGCCGCCGCCACCGGGGGTGACCGTGATCGGCTGCTCCCCTTCCGGCGCGTCCGGGCCTGTGATTGGCACTAGGGCGTGTTTCGAAAGTCCCGCCTGGCTCGCGACGCCTGGCACGCACGCTCGCTGCGTTGTCGGAGTCGTCCAAGTACATCCAGTACGAGAACGATCCTCCGCCTTGCGATCGCACGCACCAGACGCCGCGAGCCCCGCCCTGAGGGCGGACGGCGCTACTTTCGAAACACGCCCTAGTACCCGGCGACCGGAGCCGCCGCGTGGCTGACGGGGACGGTGTGGGTGATCCACGACCTGCCCGCGAGGAGATGGAGGAGGAAGGACGTCGGCTCGGGCAGATAGCCGGGGACGCCGTCGCGCAGCGCCAGTCCGCTCTGGAGGTGGGTGCTCGGGGCAACGGCGAGGGTGCTGTTGGCGTACGCGGTCGTGATCGGGCGGTGGACGTGGCCGGCTAGCACGCGGGCCACGTTCGGGTGGCGCACCAGCACCTCCGTCAGCGCGTCGCCGTCCGCGAGCCGCATCCCGTCCAGGTAGGGAATGCCGACCGGCACCGGTGGGTGGTGCAGGCACACGAACGCCGGGATGTCGGGCCTGCGGGCCAGTACCCCGTCGAGCCAGGCGAGTTGGGACGCTCCCAGCCGCCCGCCGCCCTGGCCGGGCACCATGGAGTTCAGGGCCACGACGGTGAGGCCGGGCAACTCGGCGACGTAGTGGGGCTGTTGCGATCCGCCCATGAGATCGGTCCCGCCGAACTCGGCGAGCAGGGCACCGGGTTCGTCGTGATTGCCCGTCACGAGGAACAGCGGAAGCGGGAATCGGCCGATCACCTCGCGCAGTGCCGCGTACTCGTCCGGCGCGCCCCGGTCCGCCAGGTCGCCGGTGATCACCACACAGTCCGGCCGGGGATCGAGGACGAGTACCCGCCCGAGCGCCCTGCTCAGCCCTGCCGCGGGTGCGCCGCCGAGGGGGCCGGTCGTGAGGTGGGGGTCACTGAGGTGCGCGACGGAGAGAGTCATAGTCACACCCTGCCGAGACCGCCGCCTCGAAGCCAGGCGGCGGGAAGGGGCTGCTCGCCCTCCTGGCCTCCCCTGTCACCCGCCTCGTCGCTGCGGTACGGTGCCAGCCATGAGCCCGTACTCGAATTACCGTGCGGAGGAACCGCTGCGAAGCGGCCCTCGCGGTGAGTGCGCGCCCCGCGGCCTCAGCTTCCTGCTGCGCCGCGGCCGGGTGGGATCCCCGCCCCGCTGTCTCTGTCGCTGACCTCCCGCGGCGCCCGGCCCCGCCCCGTACCGTCACGGACCCGACGGCTCCCTCGTCGGCACCGGCCCGGCGCTCCGTTTCCCTCGTCCCGCCCCACCGGTTCGTTCTCCCGAGGAGCCCTGTGACCACCGCCGCCATATCCGCGTCCGCCACCTCCGCCTCCGTCTCCGCTCTGCGCGATCCCCACATCCCCGCCGACGGCCTGTACGAGGGGCATCGGGAGCTGCGCCGCGTCCCCGAGGGCTGGGAGGACCGGCCGTACGAACTCTTCGGGCTTGTCCCGCAGTCGCGCACCATCGGCGCCGAGATCCGCGGTCTGGATCTGTCGCTCCCGCCGTCGCCCGCCGTGCGGGACGAACTCAATCGCGCCCTCCTGGAGTGGAAGGTGCTCTTCTTCCGCGGACAGCGGCTGTCCTCCGACGCGCAGCGCGCCTTCGCCCTCAACTGGGGTCAGCTGGAGACCAATCCCCTGTTGACGGCCGGGGACAGCGACGAGGTGGCGCGCTTCGACCGTACTTCCGTCCCCACCTTCGAGAACGTCTGGCACACGGACGTCACGTTCCGGGAGCGCCCCGCGCTGGGTGCCGTGCTGCAACTGCGGGAGGTGCCGCCCGCCGGCGGCGACACCATGTGGGCCGACATGGCGGTGGCGTACGACAATCTGCCACGCGAGGTGAAGGAGCGGATCGACGGCGCGCGGGCCGTGCACGACTTCGTGCCGGGCTTCTCGCGGTTCTGCCCCGCCGAACGGCTCGCCCCGTTCCAGGACGTCTTCCCGCCGGTGGAACACCCCGTGGTACGCACCCACCCGGAGACGGGACGGCGGATGCTGTTCGTCAACACCTCGTTCACCACCCGGATCGTGGGTCTCGAACAGGCGGAGAGCGACCGGCTGTTGCGGCTGCTCTTCCAGCAGGCCCATGTGCCCGAGTACCAGGTGCGGTTCCGCTGGCAGGCGGGCGACGTCGCCTTCTGGGACAACCGCGCCACCCAGCACTACGCGGTCGCCGACTACGGCACGCACCGGCGGGTCGCCGAGCGTGTCGCCATCGCCGGCGACCGTCCGTACTGAGGCGGGAGTCCGTACCGAGGTCCGTACCGGATCCGGCGTCCGTACGGATCCGGCGTCGGATCCGCCGCTACCCCTCGTCGGTGAGGCCCGCGATGCGCTCGCGGTAGGCGGCGATCTCGCGTTCCGTGAGAGCGAGGCGTCCGGGGCCGGCCTGGTCGGCGGCGAGGAAGGTGGCCTGCTCCATCGCGCTGTACAGCGGCCCCGGCAGGTTCAGCAGGAGCTGGCCGTGCTCGGCGGTCTCGATCACCATCCATGAGTTCCGGTCGGCGGCACCCTCCCCGACGACGTTCGGCTCGATGGTGCTGGCGGCGACGACGGTCAGGACAGGGGGGATCGGGGTCTCTTCACTCATGCCTCCCTCCCTATCAGGGTGGCTCCGGCGGTGCCCAGAGATCGCGGCGAGTTCCCCCTCACACAGCCCGTCCGGCCGACCTCGCGGCCCGCGCCCCAGTTCCGCGACACCGTCCCCGCTACTGCGGGTGGCGCGGACCTGCGATGCTGGAAGGAGCCTGCCGGTGAGGAGGCATTCGCCGTGCCGAGTGAGAGCGTGGGCCCGGGCCCCGGTGAGCGACTGCTCGAAGTGCTGCTGGCCGAGGCGCACGCCGCGGCCCCGATGGACCTTCCGTGGCTGGTCAACAGGTGTGCCACGGCAATCGGCCTCGAACAGATCGTGGTGTATCTGGTCGACATACAGCAGCGGCATCTCGTCCCTCTCACCAAGGGAAGGTCCAGCATCGATGTGGACTCCACGACGGGCGGACGGGCGTACCGCACCCTTGAGCTGCGGATCGAGGAGTCGGAGAACGGCATCCTCACCGCGTGGCTGCCACTGATCGACGGAGCGGAACGGCTCGGTGTGCTCGCCGTCCGGGCGGCGGTCATCGACGCGGAGCGGCTGCGCCGCTGCCGGATGATCGCGTCGGTGCTCGCGATGGCGATCACCTCGAAGAGGGCGTACAGCGACAGTCTGGCCCGCTACGCCCGTACGGAGCCGATGCAACTGCCCGCCGAGATGCTGCGCGCCTTTCTGCCGCCCCGGACGATCGGCAACGCCCGCGCGCTGTCGACGGCGGTGCTGGAACCGGCGTACGAGGTCGGCGGCGACGCCTACGACCACTCGATGACCCGTTCGGCGCTGCACGTCGACATCTTCGACTCGATGGGCCACGACCTGGCGGCGGGCATGACCACGGCCGTCGCGCTGGCGGGCTGCCGCAGCGCCCGCAGGGACGGCGGTGACCTCGCCGAGCTGGCCTACACCGTCGACAAGGCGCTGGCGCGCTGGCTGCCCGAGGAGTTCTGCACGGGGATCATCAGCCAGCTGGATCTGGCGGGCGGACTGTTCCGGTGGTGCAACTGCGGGCATCCGCCGCCGCTGCTCATCAGGGGACACCGCGTCCTGAGCGGCGTTCTGGAGCGGCCGGCCCAGCCGCCGATGGGCCTGCGCGCCCGGTTCTCCGACGCCCCCCGTACGGTTCACGAGGAGCAACTGGAGCCCGGGGACCGGGTGCTGCTCTACACGGACGGTGTGGTCGAGTCGCGGGCCGGGGATCATACGGAATTCGGCCTCGAGGGCTTCACGGACTCCATCATCCGGGCGACCGCGGCCGGGGAACTCGCTCCCGAGGCGCTGCGCAGGCTCATCCACTCGGTTCTCGACGCACATGACAACCGGCTGCGCGACGACGCCACGCTGCTGCTCGTCGAATGGCGTCCGCCGTCGGCGAGGTGAGGACACGCCGCGCCACCCGGGGGGGGAGAACAGCGCGCGGCGTGGGTCCACCGGAGACCGGTGGACCCACGCCGATGTGCGCCACTGGGAGCGCCGGGGTGACCCGGCGGGGGCTCAGTGGCTGGGACCGCGCCCGCCGCCGCGTCCCCTGTCGTCCTTGCCGGGGGCGTCGAACTCGACCTGCTCCTTGCGGACGTCGGCCGACACCTCCTTCTGCTCGGTGACCTTCTCGGTCTCCAGGTGCACGCGCTCCACCGGGACGGCCTCCTTACGGACGACCGCCTCCTCGGCGTGCAGGATCACCTCGGTCTCCGCGTTGCCCATGGGAGCCCGCCCGATGGTGCGGTCGCCCGGCTTGATCGGCTCGCGCACGACACGGACCTCTTCGTGGGTGATGGGCACGGTGGTCGTGACGTTCTCGGTCACCACGATCTTCCGCAGCCTTGCCCGGCCGGACTCGTGCTCCTCTGTGCCCACCCGGAGCCGTTCCTCCGAACGCACCATTTCCTCCTCACCGCGACCGGTGGCGGGAGCGGTTGCCGCCTTGGAGGTGTCGGTCCCGCCGGTGGTGCCCTGGCCCGCGGTACCCATGGCGTCGGCCCGGCCCCGGCCGCCGTCGCCCATGCTCTCCCGGCCGGCCATGCCTTCCTTGGCGGGCGTTCCGGCCGCGGGGCTCATACCCGGCGACCCGCTGCGCCCGCTGGGGCGGGTGAGACCGTAGTGGTCGTACAGCTCCTGCTCCTGGGCGACGTCGAGGTGCTCGTCGGCGTCCATACGAGGGGCTTCCTTGACCAGCTCCTTGGCGTGCGGTATCTGGAGTCCGTTCTCGTCACGGCGGGCTCCCGCCAGGGGCACGAAGGACTCCTTCATGCCGAACATCCCGGTCTTGACCGTCACCCACTCCGCGCGGCCGGTCTCGTTGTCGAGGTACGCCTGCTCGACGCTGCCGATCTTCTCCCCGGCTGCGTCGTAGGCGGTCAGACCCGTGAGTTCACCCACGTGGTGGAAGACATCGTCGGCTGCCATCAGTGATCACTCCTTGGCGGCGAGCCGGCGGGGTCCGGTATCCCCGCGCGTCTGCTGACTCGCGTTATCTCCATGCGGCACCTGCTGACGGCGTGCAGCAACAGGGGGAAACGCCCCTTTGGCCCATCCGGGGGACAAAGGGGCACCGCACGCGCCCTGCTGGGCTTCGAGTGGATCAGCGCGGGTTCAGCCATTCGGGTGACACCCCGTACGGAGCACCGGACCGCGCTCACGCGTTGTACGGGTACGACGACGGAGAGGAGTCCCCGATGGTGCCGAAGCCCCGGTCAGCCGCCCGCCGCCGCCGTCCATACGGCGGTGTCGGGGCCGATCATGTCCCCGTCCAGGCTGTCGCTGGCGAGCAGCACGGTGCCCTCCGGGAGCGGCAGGGAGTGCCGGGAGAGATTGATCCGGCATTCGAACCGGCCCTTGCGGAAGGCGAGTTCACCGTCGCGGGCCGGCAGCCAGCCGAAGGACTCGTCGCCCCGGAAGCGGGTGCGGACGGACAGGGCGGTGCGGTACAGCTCCAGGAAGGAGTCCGGCCGCCCGGTCTGGGCCTCCACCGCGTGTTCGCCCCAGCCGTCCGGCTGCGGGAGCCAGCTGCCGCCGGGCCCGAATCCGTGGCTGCTGCCGGAGCGGGTCCACGGGATGGGTATGCGGCAGCCGTCGCGGCCCTTGGTGGTCCGTCCGGTCCGCTCCCACATGGGGTCGCGCAGGGCTTCGAGGGGCAGGTCGGAGACCTCGGGAAGGCCGAGCTCCTCGCCCTGGTAGAGGTAGGCGCTGCCGGGCAGGGCGAGCGTCAGGAGCGCCGCGGCCCTGGCCCGCCGGTGGCCGAGGGCGTCGTCCGGCGCGGGGTCGGTGCCGCCGCCGGAGAGCCAGGCGCGGTAGTCGATGCCCTGGGGAAGGGAGTAGCGGGTGCGGTGGCGTACGACGTCGTGGTTGGAGAGCACCCAGGTGGGCAGGGTGCCGACGGCGCGGGCGCCAGTGAGGGAGGTGTCGATGACCTTCCGGAACTCCTCCGCGTCCCAGGGACAGCGCAGATGGAAGAAGTTGAAGGCCTGGTGGAGCTCGTCGGGCCGGGTGTAGAGGGGCAGCCGGGCCGCGCTGACACCCGCCTCGGCGACGGTGATCCGGGGAGGCGCGTAGGAGTCGATGATCTTGCGCCAGGTCCGGTAGATGTCGTGGACCTCGTCGCGGTCCCAGAAGGGGTGGTCCTCACCTTCGGGCGGGGAGTTCAGGGAGGCGGAGTCGCGGCCGCCGGTGTCCCGCAGGGGCTCGACGAGGTCCTTGCGCAGGCCGTGGGCGACGTCGATCCGGAAGCCGTCGGCCCCGAGGTCGAGCCAGAAGCGGAGTATTCCCTCGAAGTCGGCGAGGACGTCGGAGTTCTCCCAGTTCAGGTCCGGCTGCTCGGCGGAGAAGATGTGCATGTACCACTGGCCGTCCGGCACCCGCGTCCAGGCGCCGCCGCCGAACTTCGACTTCCAGTCGGCGGGCGGCAGGCTGCCGTCCAGGCCCCGCCCGTCGCGGAAGATGAAGCGGTCCCTCGCCGGTGAGCCGGGCGGTGAGGCGAGTGCTTCCACGAACCAGGGGTGCTGGTCGGAGCAGTGGTTGGGCACGACGTCGACGATGACCTTGAGGCCCAGCCCGTGGGCGCGCCGTACGAGGCCGCGGAAGTCGTCGAGGGTGCCGTGGCGGGGGTCGACGCCCCGGTAGTCGGAGACGTCGTAGCCGGCGTCGGTCCAGGGCGAGGGGTAGAAGGGGGTCAGCCACAGGGCGTCGACACCGAGACCGGCGAGGTGGTCGAGCCGGTCAGTGATCCCGCGGAGATCGCCGATCCCGTCGCCGTCCGCGTCGGCGAAGCTCGGGACGTACACCTGGTAGACCACGGCTTCGCGCCACCAGTCCGGGGCGGACCGTGACAGGTGGTCGCGGGGGGTGTCGAGGGTGTTCGGGATCACGGGTGCCTCTCGTACTGATCTTCGGTCGGTGGTGCGGTGGTGCCTGGTGGTGCGGTGGTGCCGTGGCGCCTGGTACGCGGGTGTTTCCTGCGTATTTCCGCGACGTGTGGTGCGTCGTACGGAGCACAGCCTGCCATCGCCGGACGTCAGGTCGAAGGTCACCTGTTCGAAGGTTACGTAAGGGATGTCCCAGGAACGCCGGAGAATGACTATCGACACACAGGAGTGCGTTACGGGGCGGGCGGTGAAAGCGGGCCGGGCGGGTACCGGAGGGCAGACAGAGCCGTCCCGCACCGCAGGAGGAGAACCCCGATGACGACCTCACTGATCGAAGCCGTGGACATCAAGGCGCCCGTCGCCGTGAGCTGGTCGCTGTGGAAGGACGTCGAACGCTGGCCCTCCTTCCTCAGCCACGTCAAGCACGTGGAGCGCATCGACGCCTCGCTCTTCGCCTGGCAGGTCTCGCTGCCCGGTGCCGACAAGGGTTTCGTGGCGGAGCTGACCGAGGTGGTCCCTGAGGACCGCATCGCGTGGCGGACCTCGGAGGGTGTGCACCACGCGGGCGTGGTCACCTTCCACCGCCTCGGCGACGCCGAGAGCCGGGTGACGCTCCAGATCGAGTACGACCCGAAGGGGTTCGTCGAGCACCTGGGTGCGCTCACCAATCTGGACTCGACGCTGGCCGGCTACGACCTCGGGGAGTTCCGCCGCATGGCCGAGCACGAGGCGACCCTGCTCTGACGCGGCGGGGCTCACGCCCGGGCCCTCAGTCGTCCGGGCTCCGCCGGTCGCGCCGGCGTTCGAGACTGCGCCGCAGATGTTCCCTCATCGCCTCCGCCGCCCGGTCCGGGTCGCGGCGCAGGATCGCGCGCAGGACACGGTCGTGTTCGGCGAGGGTGAGCGGGCCGGCTCCCTGCACCTGGCGCGGCGGCTCCGGGGCGCCGTCCCCCGCGCGCCCTGTCCGGCCGGAAATCGCGTACGCCAAGGCCGGGTCCTCCTCTGCCGCCCGAGCCGTACCCTTGTCCTAGAGGAACCTCCCTTCCGGGAGATTCGGCTTCCGGGTCCGGTACGGCTACTCCATGAGGAAGACCCGCTCCATGGGCGTCCACCAGTCGCCGGGTGCCGCCTCGGGGACCGGCTCCTGGCAGGGGTCGGTCGCCTTCCACCACTCGCGTGTCGCCTCGTCGTCGGCCATCGCCGCGAGGTCGGCCGCCAAGTCGTCGCCGTGGTACTCGAAGTAGCTGAAAAGCCGGTCACCGAGCAGGTGGATCGAGTAGTTGGCGATGTGGCTGGCGCGCAGCCGGGCCAGTACGGGCTCCGGGACCGCCCGGTGGAGTTCCCGGTACTCGGCGAGCTTCTCCGGCCGCACCTTGATCACCTGTGCGATGCGCTGCATCGGCCCTCCACCACTGTCCGCAGGGAATCCCTCGCCGGCGGAAACTTATAGGAACGGTGCCCCGCGGAGAAGACATCCGGACCCCCGTGCCGCGGAAGTCCTCCACGTGCGGGGCGCGCCAGGCTTCCTGACGGAGCCTCACACCAGCCCGGCGGCGCCATGCGGTCGCGGAATCGAGGGAGACGAGGACGCCGCCCGCGGACCCGCCGGGGGCGGTGGCCTGATCAGCCCGCCGCCGGGGTGGCGTCGGCGGACGGCGCAGGCGCGGCGTCCCCGTCCCGTCCGGCGTGCGTGTAGAAGACGGACTTCTTCTGCTTGGCGCGGTGGGCCTCCGACTTGGCGACGAGCAGTTCGAGAGCGTTGCGTACGACATTGATGTTGGAGTTGCGCGCCGGGTGGTTCGCGACCAGCTCGGCGGAGATCTCCGCGGCCGAGCGGGGCTCACCGTGCGCGGCCAGCATCGTGCTCACCAACTGGGCGAGGCTGGGCTGCTTCTCGGCGGCGCCGGTGTTGGCCGCGGCCCGCTTCGCGGAGCTCTTGGTCCGCGTCCGCGCCTTGGAGGTCTTGGCGGAGCCGGCCGACGACTTCGCGGGGCGCTTGGGCGCACGCGCCCCGGGCACCTTCGCGCCGCGCGCGGACGCCGACGCGGATCCGCCGGCGAACACCCGCTGCAGACCGAGCAGGAGTGTGTGGTCGTGCTCCAGGGTCTCCAACTTGGCCTGCAGCGACTCGATCTCGCCGCGGAGTCGTTGCCGCTCCGCCGTGTTGTTCTCCAGGTCGGCGGCGACCTGGGCCTCGTACTGCGTCTGGACGCTCGTGAACTCGGTGACGGCACTGTCGGACATGAATGGCTCACTTCCTCTGTATGGCAGCTGAATGACGTCCCCCGGTGTGTCGCGATGGTACTTCCGCCGATGTGTCCACTCCGAAACCGGCCATCAGGTAACACCTTGCTGAACCGCACGTGGTTGCTGGGTGAGCCCGGGGGGCAAGTGCACCTTGAGCGGTGATCTCGCCGCGACTGCCGAACGAGAGTGAGGGCCGGGATGGTTGACATGTGGGTATTCGCGGTCGGATCGGGCCATGTGCCGGGTATGGACCTCACCGGTTACAGCGTCCATGCGACCGACGGAACGGTGGGAAGTGTGGACAGACAGTCCGAAGGCTCCCCGTTCGAACACCTGGTGGTGGACACCGGGATGTGGGTCTTCGGAAAGAGTCTCGTCATTCCCGCCGGGCTCGTGACCTCGATCGATCCGGCCGCACGGGTGATCCAGGTGGCGTGTACGAAGGCGACCGCCAAGGGCGCTCCGGTGTTCGAGCGCGATCACGACACGAGGGATCCCGCCTATCTCGGCGCCCTGAGCACTTACTACACCTCTCTGGTTGCCGCTTCCTGATGACCCGTCATGACGCACCGGCGCCCCGGCACGAGAAGTGCCGGGGCGCCGGTGGACACGTGGTGTCCCTGGGCGGGGCGTCCTAGGCGGGGACGATGTTCTCCGCCTGGGGGCCCTTCTGGCCCTGCGTGACCTCGAAGGTCACCTTCTGGCCCTCCTGGAGCTCACGGAAGCCCTGGGTGGCGATGTTGGAGTAGTGGGCGAAGACGTCGGGGCCTCCACCGTCCTGCTCGATGAAACCGAAGCCCTTTTCCGAGTTGAACCACTTCACGGTACCGCTGGCCATGTGTCCTCCAAAGGACTCATAACGGTCCCCGCACCGTGCGGGAACCGGAGGTGATCGCCCTGGTCCTCAGAGACGTTGAACAGCCGAATCGCCCGCGACTGTGATCACGGGCGACAAAGTACTTCGGAACCACGACAGCTAAAACTGACGCTACACGTCTCGTCGCTTCCAGACCACAGAAACGATCAAGCGTGACGTCCGACAACACCCGCACAGTGCAGTGACGGCGTGCCGGGAGCCGCATTATGTCCCCCGGGAGAGGGAAGCGTCCGCGAATGTCCCCTCCCCGTGTCGCGTGTCGGAACTCTCGGTAGGCTGGCCCGTGATGTTCACCCCACAGGGCCCGACCCTCCGCGAACTGACCGTGCAGGCGCTCTCGTCGACCGAGCGCGGCTACGACCTGCTCGCCCCGAAGTTCGATCTGACCCCTTTCCGTACGCCGGACCCGGTGCTGGACGCCGTGGCCGACGCCCTCGGGCCGCTCGGGCCCTTCCGCGCCGGTCTGGACATCTGCTGCGGCACCGGAGCGGGTGTGGACGTCCTGCGGGAGGTGTGCGTCGAGCGGGTCACGGGGGTCGACTTCAGCGCGGGCATGCTTGCCACCGCCAGGTCCGCCGTGCTGCCGAAGGACGGCGCGGGCGCGGGCGGTTCGCTCGGGCCCGCCGTCGATTTCGTACGGGCCGATGCCCGCGCCCTCCCCTTCCGCGCCTCCTTCGACCTGGCCGTGAGCTTCGGCGCGTTCGGCCACTTCCTGCCGTCGGAGCGGCCCGGGCTCTTCACCCGGGTGCGTGAAGTCCTGCGGCCCGGGGGCACTTTCGCCTTCCCCGTCCCCGCGCCGCCGCGCGTCGGTTCCCGGCTGTACTGGACCCTCTGGGGCTTCGACGCGGCGATGCGGGCGCGCAATGCCGTGTGGCGTCCGCCCTTCGTCATGTACTACCGCACGTTCCGGCTCACCGAAGTGGTGGACGAGTTGACCCGTACGGGCTTCGAGGTGGATCTCGTGGCGCTCGACGGCCTGGGGCGGCTGCCGGACGGCGCTCCCCGCTGCCGCATGGTGGTCGCGCGCCGGCCGTGAGCCGTCAGGTGGCCGGTCCGGGCGTCTCCGGGCGCCGCCAGACCCAGCCGAGCATCACGACGGACGCCAGCGCGGCGAAGGCGCACCAGGTAGAGACGAACTCCATTCGCCAGACCAGCGCGCAGAGCACCGCGCCGCCGGCGACCAGCACACCGAGCAGCCGCACCGTCCGGTCCCCGGCGAGCAGCAGCGCTCCGACGGTGGCGAGGAGATAGCCGGCGACGACGATCTCGGGCCGGGGCAGATGGACGGCGTATCCGATGGTGTGGCCGCGGATGTCGGCCGTCACGGTTCTGGTGGCGAGGTAGTAGGAGAGCGCGGCGGCGGTGGCGAGACCGGAGGCCAGCGGCAGGACGAGCCGCCGACGGGTGCCGGGCGGTGAGGCCGCGATGACGGCCAGGGGGACCCAGAGCGCCAGCAGGGGCAGCGCGATGACGGCCCAGGCGGTGGTGGCGGGCCCGGCGCCGCCGCCCGAGTCCCAGACGACGGACTCGACGATCTGATGGGCGCCGAGCAGCAGGGGCAGCGCGGCGAGCGGAAGATCGCGGACCCGGCGTACGCGTGCGACGCAGGCCACTCCGATCGCCCCGACACAGATACCGGCGGTGAGGTCGGCGGTCGCGCTCCAGCACATCGCGCCATCCAGGGACGGAAAGGGGTGGTGATGGTGTGATCACCGCACAACGGGTCCGATCGTACGGTTCCGCGGGGCGTCCGGGCGGGTGACACGACACGGCCGGCCTTTCGGCGGCAGACGTACGGAGGGCCGACGGCAGTCCGTCGGCCCTCCGGGGTGATGCTGTCGGTGTCGTCAGATCCGCCCGCCGGTGAGCCGGGTGAGCGGGCCGCGCCGTGCCGTGACCGTCCGGCGGCCGAGGGCGAAGGCGCCTCCCGCCATGCCGACGACTCCGGCCGCGGCTCCCGCCGCGACGGCCTTGCGGTGTTTGACGACGGTCCACGCGGTGGTGGCCGTGGACGCCGCCTTGCCCGCCGTCGACATGACGGCTTGTCGACCGGTCTCCAGGCCCGCGGAGGCGGCCCGCGCGGAGGACTTGGCCTTGGAGGCCGCTCCCGCCGAGCTCTCCTTGGCGCGGTCGGTGACGGTGCCGGTGGTGCGACGTGCCTTGGCGGCTGCCGACCTCGTGCTCGCGCCGACCGTCGCGGCCTTGCCGTTCAGGGTCTTGTTCGCTTCGCTGTCTGCAGTCATGACGTTCGTGTTGCCGCTCGGCGTGGCCTGAAACAGGCGATCCGGAATCCGCAGGTGCGAAGGGCACCGGCAGGCGGGCCGCGCCCTATGTCGCGGCGCCGGTGTGGGCGTGGGTGTCAGGAGGACACGCGCCGCAGATGGATCGCCGTGCTCGCCCAGTCCCCGGCCGGCAGCCCCAGCGGCAGTCCGTGCTCCATCAGGACCGTGGCGTGGTGCGCCACCCCGGTGGCCACATCCCGGTAGACCGCGCCCGGTTCGAGCCCGGCGAGATGGACGGGCAGCTCCGGCCGGCCCCGGCGCGGCGCCCGCTGCCAGGCGAGCACCAGCGCCTCCGCCCCGTCGGACGACGCGTACTGCACGACCGTGGGCCCGTCGTCGCCGGGTGCCCGCAGCCGGTGCTGGACGCCGTGCTGGACCAGATGACGGACCTGTTTGTACGCGGTCACGAACCCGGCCCCCTCGGCGATCTCCTCGTCCGACCAGCGGGTGAGGTCACCGCCGACGGCCAGCACCCCGGCCGTCGCGACATGGAAGCGGAAGGCCAGCGGTACGGTGCGCGAGGTGAGTTCGTTGGGTACGTCGGTGACCCAGGCGGCCATGGTGGACGCCGGGTAGAGCTGGCTGTAGCCGTGCTGGATGGCGACGCGGTCGGCCGCGTCGGTGTTGTCCGACGGCCACGCC
This sequence comes from Streptomyces sp. NP-1717, assembly GCF_022695985.1. Taxonomy (GTDB): domain Bacteria; phylum Actinomycetota; class Actinomycetes; order Streptomycetales; family Streptomycetaceae; genus Streptomyces. The sequence continues at coordinate 14,444 of NZ_JAAPBF010000083.1, forward strand.
TGGTCGGTGCGGGACAGGATCCCGAGGTCCACGCGTCCGCCGCCGCCGCTGCACGCCTCGATGCGCAGCCGGGGGTGGTCGGCGCGGAGCCGGTCGACGACGCGGTAGAGGTTGTCGACGTAGGTGCTCCACAGCCGGTCGTCGCCGCCGGGGCCGGCCGGACCGGCCTCGCTGAAGGGGCGGTTCATGTCCCACTTGAGGAAGTCGATGCCGTTGTCGGCGACCAGCGCGGTGAGCCACCCGTACGCCCAGTCGGCGACGTCGTCGCGCGCGAAGTTGAGCACGAGCTGGTTGCGCAGCTCGGTCCGCGTACGGTGCGGGAAGTGCAGGATCCAGTCGGGGTGCGCGCGGTACAGGTCGCTGTCGGCGTTGACGCTCTCCGGTTCGACCCAGAGGCCGAAGAGCATGCCGAGGCGGTGCACCTCGTCGGCCAGTGGCCGCAGGCCCTTGGGGAACCGGTCGGGTGCCGGTGTCCAGTCGCCGAGTCCGGCCCGGTCGCCGCGCCGGGCGCCGAACCAGCCGTCGTCCATGACGTACAGCTCGGCCCCCAGTGCGGCGGCGCGTGCCGCGAGGGCCAGCTGGCCCTTCTCGTCGATGTCGAAGCCGGTGGCTTCCCAGGAGTTGTAGAGCACGGGGCGTGTCTCGCCGGGGTGCGGCAGGACGTGCGCGCGGATGTACGCGTGCCAGGCGCGGCTCGCCGCGCCGAAGCCGCCTTCGGTGCGGAGCCCGGCGAATTGCGGCGTGGTGTGTGTCCCGCCGGGCGCGAGGCGCAGGGTGTTCTGGTCGTGTCCGGCGCCGCCGGTGAAGCCGGCCCGGCCGTCCGAGGTGCGCTGGGCGGTGATGCGCCAGCTGCCGCTCCAGGCGAGCGCGGCGCTCCACACCTGGCCGTGGGTCTCGCTCGCACCGCCGTCGTCGAACATCACCCAGGGGTTCAGGTGGTGGCTGGGTATGCCGCGTCTGCTGGTCAGTACGGTCTCGCCGAACGGGAGTGTCGCGCGCCGGAGTTGGGTCTCGGCGGCCCACTGTCCCGTGACATGGCTGAGCCGGTAGTCGGGGCGCGGCGGCAGGGTCCAGGCCGCCGAATCGGCGCGCAGTACGACGATGTCGTCGGTGCCGGTGTTGCGCAGGGTCGTCCGGCGTTCGATCACGTCGCTGTCGTGGTGGACGCGGTAGTGCAGGACGATGCCGAGCGGGTAGTGCCGGTCGCGGAAGACGAGGTCCAACTCGGCCGACCCGTCCGGGGTTTCGCGGATGTCGTGACGGACGTGTTCCCATTCGACGGCGCGGGTGCCGTCGGCGAAGCGGATCTGGAGAGAGGGCACGCCGTAGCGGGCACCGCCGTCGACGGGCAGTTCCTCGCCGACCGGGGGGCGGCCCTCGAAGCTGTTGGCCTCGCGGTCCACGGGGTGGGGGCGCGCGGCGATCTCCCGTGCCTCGTCCAGGGTCAGCCTGCCGCCCCAGGCCACATGGCAGGGCGCCCCGCTGCTGTCGGTCCGCACCGCGTACGAGGTGTGCGGTGTGTCGAGCAACCACAGGGCGGCGTCCGGGGCGTAGGAGATCTGGGCCATGGAGATCCTCACGTTCGGGGGCAGCACTGTGACGGCAGGTAGCCAATCCGTCCTTTGATCCGCTGTCAAGTACCCGGCCACAGTCAACTTTTCCCTTGAATGAGGATGATCAACTTCTATTTCGCAGGACTCCTGCTTTTTTTATTGACAGAGGAAATTAACTCACCTACGTTTCCGGCCATGTCAACAACCGACCAGGTGGAGGCGTTTCCGGCGGCCACTCCCGCCGCCTCCTCGGTCTTCACCACTGTGCTCTCCCAGGGCCCGCTGTCCCGGGTGGAGCTGTCCCGCCGCACCGGTCTCTCGTCCGCCGCCGTGACCAAGGCCGTACGTCCGCTCATGGCGGCCGGATACCTCGTCGAGGCCGCCGACGACAGCGCCCCGCCGGCCGTCGGCCGGCCTGCCAACCCGGTACGGGTGGACGGCGGCAGGGCCCTGTTCATCGGTGTGAAGGTGACGGCCGACGAGGTGATCGCGGTCCTGGCGGACCTGTGCTGCCGGATCCGGCTGGCCCGCCACGTACCGCTCACCGACCGTGAGCCGGACGCCGTGATCGCCGTCATCACCGACCTGACGGCGGAGTTGAGGACGGAGGCCGAGGGGTTCGGCGTCCAGGTGCAGGGCCTCGCGGTGGCGGTGTCCGGTGATGTGGACCGGGCGGCCGGAGTCGTCCGCTACTCACCGTTCCTCGACTGGCGCGACATCGCGCTGGCCGAACTCACCGCGTCGGCCACCGGGTTGCCCACCACCGTGGACAACGACGTACGGGCGCTGACGGTCGCCGAGCAGTGGTTCGGCGCCGGAGTGGGACTCTCCGACTTCGCCCTGGTCACCGTCGGCGCCGGGATCGGCTGCGGTCTGGTGGTGAACGGGCGGGTGGTCGCCGGGGCGCACGGCGTGGCCGGTGAGATCGGCCATCTGTCCATCGACCCGCGCGGACCGCTGTGCCACTGCGGCAACCACGGCTGTGTCGAGGCGATCGCCTCGGACTCGGCCATCGTGCGCCGTATCCGGCGTGACACGGGCGAGCCGCTGGCCGGCCCCGCGCAGGCGCTCGAACTGGCGCACGGCGGCGACCCGGTGGCCCGTGCGGCGTACGCGGACGCGGGCGCCGCGATCGGCCGGGCGATCGGCACGGTGGTCAACCTGCTCGGTCCCGGGCGCGTGATCATCTCGGGCGAGGGACTCGCGGCGTACGACCTGTTCGCCGCCCAGATCAAGGAAGCGTTCTCCGCGACCGCCTTCAGTACCGCCGATCAGTGCGACGTGATCACGCGTCCGCTGCCGTTCGAGGAGTGGGCGCGCGGGGCCGCGGCCACCGCGATCCAGACCTTCATCGGATCCGACACCTTCCAGGAGAAGCGATGACGCAGCAGAGCCGCATATCCGCCACCGGTGGGCCGAGACGACGCAGCGTCGTCAACGGACTCATGGGAGTGGGCGCCGCCGCCCTCGCCGGGCCCGCGCTGGCGGCGTGCGGCGGCGGCCCTCCCGCCGCCGACCCGAAGACCGTCACGTTCGGATCCAACGGCGCCGACGCCACCCCCAAGAAGGCCTACGCGGCGCTGACCAAGGCGTTCACCGAAGAGACCGAGCTGAAGGTCAAGACCAACACGGTCGACCACGACACGTTCCAGAAGAGCATCTCCAGCTATCTCCAGGGCACCCCGGACGACACCTTCACCTGGTTCGCCGGCTACCGCATGCGGTACTTCGCGGAGAAGAAGCTGGCCAGTCCGGTCGACGACGTGTGGGAGACCATCGGATCCGGATTCAGCGAGGCGGTCAAGCAGCTCTCCAAGGGCACCGACGGCACGTACTACTTCGTCCCGCTGTACAACTACCCGTGGGCCGTCTTCTACCGAAAGAGCGTCTTCGAGGAGCGCGGCTACAGCGCACCGGCGAACTGGGCCCAATTCGTCGCGCTGGCCAAGAAGATGAAGAAGGACGGGCTCTCGCCGATCGCCTCCGGCTACGGCGGCGGCGACAGCTGGTCCATCCTCGGCGCCTTCGATTATCTGAACCTGCGTGCCAACGGCTACGACTTCCACATGGATCTGATGCGCGGCGACGTCGCGTGGAGCGACCGGCGCATGAGTACCGTCCTCGACCTGTGGCGCGAACTCACCCCGTACTACCAGCCGGGCGCCGGCGGGCGCTCGTGGCAGGACGCGGCGCAGTCGCTGCTCGACAAGAAGTCCGGCATGGCCGTCATCGGGCTCTTCCTCGGCCAGCAGATCACCGACCCCGCGCTGCGCGAGGACATCGACTTCTTCCCGTTCCCGGAGATCGACCCGGCGCACGGCACGGACAGCGTCGAGGCACCGACCGACGGATTCATGCTCAGCCGCGAGCCCAAGAACGCCGAAGGCGCCACCAGGTTCCTTCAGTTCCTGGGCAGCCCGGAGGCGGAGGGCATCTACATGGGCGTCGACCCGAGCAATGTCGCCGTCCACAGCAAGGCCGACACCAGCAAGTACAACGCGCTGCAGAAGAAGTCGGCCGAACTGATCGGCGCCGCGAAGCACATCACCCAGTTCGGCGACCGGGACAGCGATCCCGGATTCATCTCCACCGTCGTACTGCCCGGCCTGACGCAGTGGCTCGGCCACCCCGACGACGGCGCGGCCACGCTGAAGAAGATCGAGTCCCAGCGCTCGCGCTTCTTCTCCGGCTGATCCGCTCCCGATCCCGAGACGGGACGCCCACCCCTATGACTTCCACACTCAGAGCACCGGAGGAACCGGCCGCTCCGGCCCCGCCCGAGGTACCGGCCCGCCGGCGCGGGCCGCGCCGGCTCGGCCTGCGCGACCGGCTGTTCCTCGGCGTCATCGTCGGTGTGCCGCTGCTGGCCCTGCTGGTCTTCGTCTGGCTGCCCGCGCTCGCCTCGTTCGCGCTCTCCTTCACCAGTTGGGACGGCCTCTCGCTGTCCGGCATCGACTGGATCGGCTGGGACAACTACCGGGAGATCTTCACCAATTACCCGCCGTTCTGGCCCGCCGTCCAGCACAACGTCATCTGGCTGCTGTTCACCGCGCTGCTGCCGACGCCTTTCGGTATCTTCCTCGCGTACCAGCTCGACCGGAAGATCCGCTTCACCCGGATCTACCAGACCGCGATCTTCCTGCCGATGGTGCTCTCCCTCGCGGTGGTCGGCCTGATCTGGGAGATCATCTACAACCCGGACAACGGGCTGCTGAACGGCGTCATCGGCGCCGCGTCGCCCGGCACCCACATCGACTGGCTCGGCGACCCCGACCTCAACCTGTGGGCCGTGCTCGTCGCGTCCGCGTGGCGGCACACCGGCTACATCATGATCCTCTATCTGGCCGGGCTCAAGGGCTTCGACCCCGCGCTCAAGGAGGCCGCCGCGCTGGACGGCGCCAACGGCCGGCAGACGTTCCTGCGCGTGGTCTTCCCCGCGCTGAAGCCGGTCAACATAGTCATCCTCGTCGTCACGGCCATGGAGTCGCTGCGCGCCTTCGACATCGTGTACGTCCTCGGCGGCGGCATCGGCAGCAAGCCCGGCCTGGAACTCCTCTCCCTCCTGATCACCGACAACATCGTCGGCGAGACCAGTCACATCGGCTACGGCTCGGCGATCGCGGTGATCATGCTGCTGGTCTCACTGACCGCCATCTGCACCTTCCTCGTACAGAACTTCCGCAAGGACAAGGAGGGGCAGTGACCGCGACCGCCACACCTCCGGCCGCCCCGCCGCGGGCACCGCACGGCACACCTCCCGCGAAGCCGTCCCGCCCGCGCCGCCAGACCGGCCGTCATCTCTTCCTCGCCGGCGTCTCCCTGCTCTGGCTGGTCCCACTGCTGTGGGCGATGTACACCTCGCTGCGGCCGTACGAGGACACCGCCAGGAACGGCTATCTCTCCTGGCCCAGCGCTCTGAGCCCGGAGAACTTCACCGACGCGTGGGCGCAGTCGTCTCTCGCGCACTTCTTCTGGAACTCGGTGCTCGTCACCGTGCCCGCCGTACTCGGCACCCTGTTCTTCTCCGCCGCGGTCGCCTTCTACGTCTCGCGCTTCGACTTCCGCTGGAACATCGCGCTGCTGATGCTGTTCACCGCGGGCAACCTGCTCCCCGCCCAGGTGCTCATCACCCCGCTGTACCGGCTGTACCTCCAGTGGAACCTGCCCGGCTGGATGAGCGACTCGTACCTGCTCTACAACTCCTACTGGGGCATCATCGTCATCCATATCGCCTACCAGTGCGGCTTCTGCACCTTCGTGCTGAGCAACTACATGAAGACGATCCCCAAGGAGATCACCGAGGCCGCGCTCGTGGACGGCGCGCCCGTGTGGCGTCAGTTCTTCCAGATCGTGCTGCCGCTGTGCCGGCCGGCGTTCGCCGCGCTGGCGACGCTGGAGTCGATCTGGATCTACAACGACTTCTTCTGGCCGCTCGTGCTGATCGAGACCGGGGACAAACGCCCCGTCACCTCCGCGCTCGCGAGCCTGGAGGGGCAGTACTTCACCAATCCCAACCTCATCGCGGCCGGTGCGCTGATGACCGCGATTCCCACGCTGATCGTGTACTTCGCGCTCCAGCGCCAGTTCATCAGCGGTCTGACGATCGGCGCGGGCAAGTAGCCGAACCCACACCCCGTTCCTCCCCTTCAGAAGAGAGCAGGAGGCCCTTTCCCATGCGCCCATCCACCCGCACCGCTGCGAGAACCCTGCGCGCCGCGCTCGTACTCGCCGTCACGGCAGGTCTCGCGGTCGCCGTACCGACGACGAGCACGGCCGCGCAGACCCAACTCCCCGACCGGGCGAGCCCCATGGCCGAGAAGCCGTACATGGGCTGGAGCAGCTGGAGCCTGCAGACCACCTCGTATCCGGGGGTGAACCCCAACGGCAGCTACAGCTATCTCACCGAAGCCAATGTGAACAAGCAGACGGACGCCCTGGCGTCCAAGCTGAAGAAGTACGGCTACGAATACGTCAACATCGACGCCGGCTGGTGGCGCGGCTGGGACTGGACGCCGGAGTTCGACGAGTACGGGCGCCAGAAAACCAACACGGAGCGGTTCCCCAGCGGGATGAAGGCGGTCGCCGACCGTATCCACGGCAAGGGCCTCAAGGCCGGTATCTACCTCCCCGTCGGTCTGGAGAAGGAGGGGTACGGCGACGGAAAGCTGAGGATCTGGAACACCGACGACTGCACCACCGGCGACATCGTCCACAGCGATCTGCGCACGACCAACGGCTGGGACAGCTCGTACAAGATCGACTTCTCGAAGCCGTGCGCGCAGAAATACGTCGACTCCCAGGCGCGGCTCATCGCCGACTGGGGATACGACTTCCTCAAGCTCGACGGTGTCGGGCCCGGCTCCTTCAAGAGCGGTGACCAGTACGACAACCGCACGGATGTCGCCGCCTGGCAGAAGGCCATCAAGAGCACCGGGCGGCCCATCCACCTGGAGATCTCGTGGTCGCTCGACATCAATTACGCCAAGGACTGGCAGGCCACGTCCAACGGCTGGCGCGTCGACACGGACGTCGAGTGCTACTGCAACACCCTCGTGTCGTGGGAGAACTCGGTCGAGGACCGGTGGCGTGACACACCCGGCTGGACGCGTTACGCCGGGCCCGGCGGCTGGAACGACCTGGACGCCATCAATGTCGGCAACGCCGCCATGAGCGGCCTGACCAAGGCCGAGCGGCAGAGCTACATGACGCTCTGGGCGGTCGCCAAGTCCCCGCTGTACAGCGGGGACGACCTCACCAAGCTCGACGACTACGGTCTGTCGCTGATGACCAACCGCGACGTGCTGAAGATCAACCAGCAGCCGGGGAAGCCCGCCAAGCCCATCACCTCGGTCGGCGACGAGCAGGTCTGGGCGTCCCGGAACCCCGACGGCGGTTACACCGTCGCCCTGTTCAACCAGGGTGACTCCCCCTCGCCGGTGACCGCCGACTGGCAGGCACTCGGCTTCACCGGCCAGGCGTCCGTACGTGACGTGTGGAACGGCGAGAGCCTCGGCAGGCACAAGGACGGCATCACCCAGGCCGTCCCGGCGCACGGTTCGCGGCTGTTCACCGTCACCCCGCAGGGCCGCGAGCTGAGGACGACCGCCTACGAGGCGGAGTCCCCGGACAACGTCCTGTCCGGCTCCGCCTCCGTCGCCGGCTGCGACGAGTGCTCGGGCACCAGGAAGGTCGGCAACCTGTACGTCGGCGGCAAGGTCCAGTTCACGAACGTCGTCGTGGAGAAGGCGGGCCGCTATCTGGTCAAGGTCTCGTACACCTCCGGCGATCCGCGGTCGATCGGTGTCTCGGCCAACGGCAAGGCGCCTGTCGCGACGGCCTTCCCGGCCACCGGCGGCTGGTCCGCGGTCGACTCGATCAGCGTGCCGGTCACGCTGAAGGCGGGCAGCAACACCGTCACCTTCGACAGCGGTGACGGGTACTCCCCCGACATCGACAAGATCGACGTGCCGCGCCTCTGACGCCACCGCTGTGTGAGAGCACGTTCCGGGGGCGCGTCCTGAGCGGCGCGCCCCCTATCCGTTGTCCGCAGGAATGGAGTTGTCCCGTGAACGAGCAGCACCCGCACCTCCCGGACCCGTCCTCCGCAGGCCCCACCCGGCGCCGCGCGCTCACTCTCGCCGCCGGTGCCGGCGCGCTCACCGCACTCGGCGGGCTGCCCGCCTTCGCCGCCTCCCCGCCGCCCAAGCGCCCGGCCCTCTCCCCGATGCTCGCCGAAGGCGAGGGCTCCACGACCCGGATGTGGTACCGCGCGCCCGCCGGTGACACGACGATGCTGGAGCGGGCCCTGCCGGTCGGCAACGGCCGGCTCGGCGCACTCGTCGGCAACGACCCCGGGCATGAACTGCTGTTCGTCTCCGACGCCACGATGTGGACCGGCGGCAGCAACGACAAACTGGAGGCAGACGGCCAATTCCCCTACGGCCGGGCCGACTTCGGCAGCTTCACCCAACTGGCCCACGTGGCGATCGACATCCCGGACCACGATCTCGGCGCGGTCAACGACTACCGCCGCGAACTCGACATCGACCAGGGCCTGGTCACCTCCGGCTATGTCCGCTCGGGAGTCGCCTACGAGCGCCGCGTCTTCGCCAGCCACCCCGACGACGTGATCGTCGTCCACTTCACACAGCGCGGCGGCGGCCACTACACCGGCACGATCTCGCTCGACGGCACCCACGACGAGAAGACCTCGGCGGACGCCGGGAAGGACACCCTGTTCCTCGGCGCCCGGTTCGCGAACGGACTGCGGTACGGCGCCGCCGTCACCGCGCACAGCCGCAGCGGTTCGGTCACCGCAAGCGGTTCGCGGATCGTCTTCACCCGGTGCGCCGATCTGACCGTGGTCATCAGCGGCGGATCGAACTACGCCCCCGACTCCACCACCGGCTACCGGGACCCGGACCTCGATCCGACCGCGCTCGCCAGGACCAAGGTCCGCGACGCCGTACGCCACTCCCCCACCACACTGCTGCACACCCATGTCGCCGACTACCGCGACCAGTTCGAGGGAATGAGCGTCTCGCTCGGCCCCTCGTCGGCCGAGCAGCGGGCACTCGACACCTGGGAACGGCTGAAGCACCGTACGCAGCAGGACGTGCCCGACCCCGAACTCGAAGCGCTGTACGTCCAGTTCGGCCGCTATCTGCTGATCAGCAGTTCACGGGACGGGTTGCCGGTCGCCCTCCAGGGGCCGTGGCTGGACGGCAACGACCCGGACTGGATGGGCGATTACCACACCGACATCAACATCCAGATGAACTACTGGATCGCCGACCGCGCCGCGCTCTCGCGCAACTTCGACGCCTTCACCGACTACTGCCTCGCGCAGCTCCCGGTCTGGTCCGAGCTGACCCGGACCCACTTCAACGATCCCCGCAACCGGTTCCGCAACTCCTCGGGCGAGGTGGCCGGCTGGACCGTGGCGTACTCGACCAACATCTACGGCGGACTCGGCTGGTGGTGGCACCCGCCGGGCAACGCGTGGCTCTGCAACTCGCTGTGGGAGCACTACCAGTACACGCTGGATCCCGCACACGTGGAGAAGATCTACCCGATACTCAAGGGTGCCTGCGCGTTCTGGGAGAAGCGGCTGGTCACCATGACGGTCGAGGACGCGGAGACCGGCGCGGAGCGCGAAGTCCTCGTCGCCGACAACGACTGGTCGCCCGAACACGGCCCGCAGGACGCGAAGGGCATCACCTACGCGCAGGAGGTGGTCCGCGACCTGTTCGCGAACTACCGCGAGGCCTGCGAACTCCTGGGCAGGGACGCGGAGTTCGCCAGGACAGTGGCCGGACTCCAGGAACGGCTGTACCTGCCGGAGGTGAGCCCCAAGACCGGCTGGCTTCAGGAGTGGATGTCCCCCGACAATCTCGGTGAGACGACCCACCGTCATCTCTCGCCGCTGATGGGCCTGTTCCCCGGCGACCGCATCCGCCCGGACGCCTCGCCCGCCGCGCTGGTGAAGGGCGTCACCGAACTGCTCACCGCCCGCGGCATGGAGAGCTTCGGCTGGGCGAACGCGTGGCGCGCCCTGTGCTGGGCGCGGCTGAAGAACGCGGACAAGGCGTACGAGCTGGTCGTGAACAATCTGCGGCCCTCCGTCGACGGCAGCAACGGCAGTTCGATGAACCTCTTCGACATCTACGAGGTGGAGAAGGGCCGTGGGATCTTCCAGATCGAGTCCAACTTCGGCACTCCCGCCGCCATGATCGAGATGCTGCTCTACTCGCGGCCCGGCCATATCGAGCTGCTTCCGGCACTGCCGGACGCCTGGGCCCGGTCCGGCTCGGTCACCGGAATCGGGGCGCGCGGCGGTTTCGTCGTCGATCTGAGCTGGCGGGACGGGAAGGTCCGGGAGGCGAGGATCCGCAGTGCCGGCGGGCGCCGGACGAAGGTCACGGCCGGCGGTGTCTCGCACGACGTGGACCTGCGTTCCGGCAGAGCCGTCACACTGCGGAACTTCGGATGAGCGGGTCCGTGCGCCGTGCCGTACGCCTCGCTCTGATCGGTGTACTGGCGCTGGGCGCGACGCTCCTGGGGCCGGCGCATGTCCCGACGGCCACCGCCGCCGGGGCCGGCGTCGCGCCTCCGCCGCCCGCGAAGTCCGTCGTCACCTGGGCGGCGAGCGCGGACCGGATGGGTGAGGCGGGCGCGGACCGCAGTTACCGGCTGATCGTGCGGACGAGCGTGGGCGGCACGGGGCTCCGGGTCCGGCTGTCCAACGCGTTCGGCGACCGGCCCCTGGTCATCGGCCGCGCGTACGCCGGGATCGGCGACGGCGGCGCCCGGCTGCGCCCCGGCAGCAACAAGCGGCTCTCGTTCGGCGGCGTGGCCTCCGTGACCCTGGCACCGGGCGAGATCCGCTACAGCGACCCGCTGCCCGGCCGGGTCGCGGCGATGAGCGAGCTGGGCGTGAGTCTGTACGTACGCGACGCGGGCGGTCCCGCCACCGGGCACGGGATGGCGCTGCGGACGTCGTACGCGACGAGCGGGGACCACGCGGCGGAGGAACATGGCGGCGCGTACACCGAGCGGCTGGGGTCGTGGTTCTACCTCGACGCGGTCACCGTCGAGGCGGACCGCGGGACCGGCGCGGTCGTGACCCTCGGGGACTCCATCACGGACGGCTGGCAGTCCAGCACGGACAAGGACCTGCGCTGGCCGGACTTTCTCGCGCGCCGGCTGCGGGCTTCGCCCGACAGCACCGTGAAGGGGGTGGCGAACGCGGGGATCTCGGGCAACCAGGTACTGGCGGACGGCGCCGCGCAGAGCGCGCTCAAGCGGCTCGACCGGGACGTGCTGTCGCTGCCGGGCGTGCGTACGGTTGTGCTCTTCGAGGGCGTCAACGACATCAAGTCGCACACCGGTGTCACGGCCGCCGCCCTGACGGCGGGGTACCGCGAGATCATCGACCGGTCGCACGCGGCGGGCCTGTGTGTCGTCGGCGCCACCGTCCTGCCGTTCAAGGGCTGGTCGGAGTGGAATCCCGAGGAGGAGGCCGTGCGCGCCGAGGTGAACGAGTGGATCCGCACCAGCGGGGAGGTCGACGCCGTCGCGGACTTCGACAGGGTGCTGCGCAGCCCGTACGACGCGCGGCGCCTCCTGCCGACGTTCGACGGCGGCGACCATCTGCACCCCAACGACAAGGGGATGCAGGCGATGGCCGACTCGGTGGCCCTGACGTCGCTGGAGTGCGATCGGGGCGGCGCCCCCGGCCGGTGAGACCGTCCGGCAGATGACGGCGTCCCTGTGTCGTGGCGTCGTCTCAGGTGGTGAGGTCGGCGGCGAGGAGGTCCATCAGGAGTCCGTCGTGCCAAATCCCGTCGGGGCCGCGCTCGTAGTCGCGCATGATCCCGACGGGCCGGAAGCCGACCTTGCCGTAGCACCTGATCGCGGCGGCGTTGTCGGCGGCCGGATCGATCACGACGCGGTGGTGGCCGAGGTCCTCGATCAGATGCCTGGCCAGGGTGCGTACGGCGTCGGTGCCGACGCCGCGGCCGTGCGCCGCCGGGTCGACATAGATGTCGATGCTCGCGTGCCGGTAGTCGGGCTCCTCCTCGGCACCCCACTGGACGGCGCCGACCGTGGCGCCGTCCAGTTCGATCACCAGTGAGGTGGTGCCGGGCTCGTCCAGGTCCTCGGTCACGGCGGCGAGCAGGTCGTCGCCGCCGCGCCATGTCGCGTGGACCTCGGGCGTGGCGCGGATGGCGGCGAGTGCGGGGATGTCGTCGGGGACGGCGGGGCGCAGGACCACGAGAGCGCCCTTCAGTGTCTTCTCCATGAGGGCACGCTAATAGATCAGTGGTTCGAATTTCCTGTGCTTTGTCAGGGCGCCGGCTCAGAGCCCGCCGAGGTCGCTCGACACCCACCGCTGGGGCCGCATGCGGATGACGACCTGCTCGCCGTGCTCACCGCTCGCCATCGCGACATAGCCCTCGACCTTCCCGGCGGGCAGATAGCGGGTGGCCAGCTCCACCAGATGGTCACGGGTGCCGTCGATCCGCTCCGTCACCGGGCCCTCCACGGAGACGTACCGCACGGTCGGCGACACCCGCTCGACCAGCAGCGAGAAGCGCCCCGCCGCCCTGATCAGCTCGTCCTTGCGGGACCCGGCACCCGTCAGGATCCAGATGTCGCCGCCGGGCGCGTACTGGTACCAGATGGGGACGACGAGCGGAGCCCGGTCCTCGGCGCCGGAGTCGACGGCGAGGGCCGCGATGCGCGGCTCGGCGAGGAACTGTTCGCGTTCTTCACGGTTCAGGGCCACGGGATGTCTCCTTCGTACGAAGTACGGGGGTCTGTCCCGTCATCATTACCAGCGGTGGTGGATCTCCGCTCGGATACGGCCGTCGTACAGGTCCCGTACGGCGTCCAGCGTGGCGTCGGACAGCGGCGGGAGGGAGGCCGCGGCGGCGTTGGCCCGTGCCTGCCCGACCGAGCGGGCGCCGGGGATGACGCTGCTGACGCCGGGCTGCTGGATGATCCAGCGCAGCGCGGTCTGGGCCGGTGTGGCGCCCTCGGGGGCCAGCCCGGAGAATTCGACGGCCGCCGCGAGGCCCGTTCCGTAGTCGATGCCGGAGAAGGTCTCCCCCTGGTCGAACGCCTCGCCGTGCCGGTTGAAGCTCCGGTGGTCGTCGGCGGCGAAGACCGTGTCCTTCGTGTACTTGCCCGACAGCAGGCCGGAGGCGAGCGGGACACGCGCGATGATGCCGACCCCGGCCTCCCGGGCGGCGGGCAGCACCTCTTCGAGCGGCTTGAGCCGGAAGGGGTTGAGAATGATCTGGACGGAGGCGACGCCCGGCCTGGCTATGGCGGCCAGCGCCTCGGCGCAGGTCTCGACGCTCACGGCATACGCCGCGGTGCGCTTCTCGGCGACCAGGGTGTCGAGCGCGTCGAAGACGGCGTCCGAGGAGTAGACGGCGGTGGGCGGGCAGTGCAGCTGGACCAGGTCGAGGGTGTCCACGCCGAGGTTGGCTCGTGAACGGTCGTTCCAGGCACGGAAGTTGTCGAGGCTGTAGTTCTCCGGTCGCTGTTCCGCCCGGCGGCCCATCTTCGTCGCGACGAACACGTCGGCGTCGGGGCGGTTCTTCAGGAACCGGCCGATGAGCTGTTCGCTGCGGCCGTCGCCGTAGACGTCCGCCGTGTCGAAGAAGGTCACCCCCGCTTCGAGCGCCGCGTCGAGGACGGCGAAGGCGTCGGCCTCCGCGACATCACCCCAGTCGGCCCCCAGCTGCCAGGTGCCCAGTCCGACGACGGAGGCCTCGCGGCCCGTCCTGCCCAGTACGCG
>NZ_JAAPBF010000084.1 GCF_022695985.1 Streptomyces sp. NP-1717
CGGGGTCGCCGTCCGGCCCTGTCCCGCTTCTGCCGTCCGGTCGAACGACATCATTCACGGTCGCACGGGCTCGCGAACCGGGCATTTCGTGACGGCGGCGCGTGTACGGGCCCGGCGCGGGCCGGAGGGCGGCCCTGTCCCTTCGCGCCACCGGCCCGTGGGCGCCCGCCGGATCGCTCCGTGGCGGGATCCCGGCTCGCCCGTTTCCGTGCACCGCGTCGCTTGTGCGTCGAACGGGGCCGTCAGGTGATGCACAAACGATGCGCATTGCCCGGCACACGCCGGCTTTGTCAGAGTCACTGTGTGGTTACCACCCATGCGCGCAGCGTGGTCGAGCCCGCTCGTACAGTGATCGGATGAGCGAGTCGATGCACGAGGTCGAGTCCGGCTGTGAGAACCCCTACGCCTCGCGCGAGGCACCGGACGACGTCGGCGTCTCCACCGGTGCCGTGGCACGCAGGCTCGGCGTCTCACCGACCACGCTGCGTTCCTGGGACCGGCGTTACGGCCTCGGGCCCGCCGCGCGACAGGACGGCCGGCACCGCCGCTGGACACCCGGTGACGTGGCGCTGCTCGAAGAGATGTGCCGTCTGACCGCCGCCGGGGTACCACCCGCCGAGGCCGCCCGCGCGGTCCGAGACCGGTCCATGGCACCCCCGCCCTCACCCCGGGCGCCGGCCCTCGCCCTCCGGCGGCCGGAGCACGACGGCGCCCTGCCCCTCGGTGACGTCCGGCTGGACTGCCGGGGCCTGTCCCGCGCCGCCGTACGCCTGGACGCGCCGGCCATGGAGGAACTGCTCACCTCGTTCGTCGAGGGGTACGGCCTGGTCCGCGCCTGGGAGAACGTGATGATGCCGACCCTGCGCGCGGTGGGCCGCAAGTGGGCGTCCGCCGGTGACAAGTACGTCGAGGTCGAGCATCTGCTGTCGTGGCACATCTCGTCGGCCCTGCGCCGCGTGCCGCCCGCACCGCCCATGCGGACCGATGTCGGGCCGGTGATGCTGGCCTGTGTTCCCGGCGAGCAGCACACCCTCCCCATCGAGGCGCTGACCGGCGCACTGGGCGAACTCGGCCTGCCCACAAGGATGTTCGGCGCCGCCGTACCGGTGACGGCGCTCGACGAGGCCGCCCGGCGCATCGGCCCCCGCGCCGTGGTGCTCTGGTCCCAGTCCCGCTCGACGGCCAGCCGCCCGCTCGCCCAGCACATCGCCGCGGGCACCTGGGGCGTGAAGGGCGCGCGCGGCGGCCCCGAGGTGGTGCTCGCCGGGCCGGGATGGGCGGGGCCCCCGCTGCCGGGACTGGCGCGCGTCCACGGACTGGGCGAAGCGGTCGTGTCGCTGGCCGGGCTCTACGGCGCCGAACCGGCCGCGCTCATGCGTCCGGCCCCGGCCGCCGAAGAAGAGGAGGAGCGGCGAGGTCGTCCGACGGAGCCCGCCCCGCACACCTGACACGCAGAACCACCCGCACGGCGCCCCGGCCGCGCGGCACCCGACGCGAAGGACGGTCCCCATGCCCGCATCCCGTGGCACCCCCGAGATCCTGGTGGTCGGAGCGGGCCTCTCCGGGCTGGCCTGCGCGCACGATCTGCTCGCGGCCGGTCTGGACGTCGGCGTGCTGGAGGCGTCGGACGGCGTCGGCGGGCGCATGCGCTCCGACCGTGTCGACGGCTACGTGATCGACCGCGGCTTCCAGGTCTTCAACACCTCCTACCCGCAGGCCAAACGCCGCCTGGCCCTGCGCGATCTGCGTCTGCGTCCCTTCACACCGGGCGTCCTCGTCCGCACCGACCGCGGCCGGTTCCACTTCGCCGACCCCACCCGCGCACCGCGCACCCTCCGGAGCCTGCTCGGCTCCGGAGCGGCCGGGCCACGTGATCTGCTGGCGCTCGGCGTGCTGTCCGGCCGCGACATGCTCGGACCCGTGGGCCCGCTGAAGCGCGCGGACGACCACACGACGCGGACCGCCCTCGCGGCGGCCGGGATCTCCGAGGAGTTCACCGAACTGTTCTTCCGCCCGTTCCTGTCGGGCGTGTTCCTCGAAGACGACCTGGAGACCTCCAGCCGCGTCTTCCACCTGGTGTGGCGCAGCATGCTCCGCGGCACGCTCTGCCTGCCGTCGGACGGAATCGGCGCGGTGCCACGGCAGTTGGCCGACGCGCTGCCGGCGGACACCGTACGGTTCGACTCCCCGGTCGACCGGCTCACCGACGACGGCGTCCTGCTGGCCGACGGCACCGAGCGCGCGGCGGACGTCGTGGTCGTCGCGACCGGGCCGGGGCCCGCGTCGCGTCTGCTGCCGGACCTCGACATGCCGCCCTACCGCGTCGTCACCACCTACTTCCACACCGCGCCGAGGCCGCCCCTGGCCGAGCCGACGCTGCTGACCGACACGCGTCTGCGCTTCCTCAACAGCTGCGTCCTGAGCGAGGTGGTGCCCGGCTACGCGCCGGCCGGCTCCTCGCTCGTCGCCACCTCCGTCCTCGGCGAGGACATGGAGGGCCGGGAGAGCGCCGTGCGGGGCGCGCTCTCGGAGGCGTACGAGACGGACACCGCGGGCTGGGACCTGCTGACGGCACGCACCGTCCCCGAGGCGCTCCCCGCGATGCCGCCTCCCCAGCCCCTCACCCGCCCATCGCGCGCCGGAGCGGGCCGCTACGTGTGCGGCGACCACCGCACCACCGGCTCCGTCCAGGGCGCGCTGGCCTCCGGCACCCGGGCGGCCCGCGAGATCCTGCGCGACCTGGGCCGGTAGGAACGGTCAGATGCCGCGGTAACGGGTGTCCCCGGCAAGGTTCTAGCAAGGGTCCTTCAAGTCTTCAGTCCCCCCTGCCGGGCATTCCGTCGGCAGAAGGAAGTTCATGGCACTCGGAAGAGAAGTCAACAGGGGGACGCCATGCCGGCGTTGAGTACGACCGAAGCCAACACGCCTGACACAAGCACCACTGAAACGGGCACGACCGAAACAGGGGTCGCCGAAGCAGGCACCGCCGAAGCTGGAACCATCGCGGCGACCACGGGCGAGTCACGGCAGTGGCTGACCCTCGTCGGGCGCAAGAAGGTACTCGCGGTGATCCACACCCTGACGTACGGGAAGCGACTGCTCGACGTCCTGTCACTGCTCGAAGCCGACTTCCGGCTCCAAGTGGTCTTCACAGCGCCGCCGCACGCCTTCGGCGGCGACGTGCCCGCCTTCCTCACCAGGCTGGGCAGCGTCGTGCTCCCGTGGGAGCAGGCGACGCGCATGACCTTCGACCTCGCGCTTGCCGCAGGGCCGCGCGGTGTGCAGTACATCGACGCCCCGCTCATCACGCTGCCGCACGGGGCCAACTATCTGAAACGCGTGACCCAGGGAGCGAACGCGGGGGTCGCGGGGTTGCGCAGGCAGGATCTCCTGCCCGGTGGGCGCGTGCCCGCGGCAGTCGTCGTGCCGCACCACGCCGAGCTGAGCGAACTGGCGCGCGAATGCGCGGAGTTGCTCCCACTCGCGCATGTGACTGGCGACCCCGTGCATGACCGGATCGCCGCCAGTCTGCCGCTGCGTACCGCGTACCGCCGCGCCCTCGGGCTGGTCGACGGACAGAAACTGGTGGTCGCCGTCTCCACCTGGGGCGCGCAGTCGTCCTTCGGCCGGTTCGACGCGCTGCTGCCACGGCTGATCAGCGAGCTGCCGGCGGAACGCTACCGTACGGCCCTGCTCGTCCACCCCAACGTGTGGGCGGGCCACGGCGCTTACCAGGTCAGGTCGTGGCTGGCCCGATGCGGACAACTGGGCATCGGGATCGTGCCACCGGAGGCGGATTGGCGCAGCGTCTTGATCGCCGCAGACTGGATCATCGGTGATCATGGCTCGGTCACTCTGTACGGGACGCTCACCGGGGCCCCGCTGCTGCTGGCCACCTCGCCCGAGCAGGAGATCAATCCGTCGTCGCCCGCCGCAGCCCTCGCGGCGCACGCGCCGACGCTGTCCCCCACCCACCCGCTGGTGGACCAACTCGACTACGCCGCACGGGAGTACCGGGCCGAGGAGTACGCGGCGATCGCGTCGCGCATCACGTCCGAGCCCGGACGGTTCAACCGGAACATGCGCAGGCTGATGTATCGACTGCTGAGGCTGGGCCAGCCCGCGCACGAACCGGTGACCGTCCCGCTGCCGGCACCCGCCCCACTCCCGCTGCCCGCGTGGGCGGCTTCCGGGCGCGGGGAGGCGTCGGCGTGACTCGCTTCGTCGTGGTCGAGGCGAGCCCCTTCCTTGAGGGGTTGCGCGCACGCGTGCGCCCTTGCACTGTGACCGGCGGCAGCTCCCGGCGTGCGTCGGCGGTCATCGACGAGCACTTCGTCGTGGACGTGGACGTCTGCCGGGACGGCCGTCTGCTGGACTGCGCGGACGTACTCCAGGGCAGCCGGGCGCACTCGGTCGTGGATGCGTTGCGCCGACTGGCGGACCTCACCGCCGCCCACCCGGCTTGCGGCATCGCGGCGGTGCCCCTGGCCGGGACGGGAGGTGGTTCGGGCGGCTGGGCGGTGGCCGGCGGCTCCGACCGGGCCGTGATCCTCGTGCCGTACGGGCCGAACCCGGAATACCCGAAGCATTCGCGGCGTGTGAAGTGCCGTCCGTATCCGGCCGCTGGGCAACGCGCGTTGCTACCGTCCTATCTGCACGCCTGGCTGGCGGCGGGCCGATCACTGCGAGAGTGGCCGTACGCCCGCACCGCACCGTCCGGCTGAGCGCCACAGGCCCGCTAGGGACAGGGGGCCGAGCCGACGCTCACGGCCCGGCCCCCGGTGCCTCGCCGAGCCGCCGCGCGTCGGCGGGGCTGGTCGCCTCGAACAGGGCGAGGGCCCGTGTACGGAACTCCGTCGCGGCCCCCGCGTTCCCGTGCTCCGCCGCGCTCTCACCCAGCATCTCCAGGGTGCGCGCCTGCCAGAAGGCCGCCCCGGACTCGGTGAAGACCGCCAGTGCCTCGTTCATCCGCGCCACCATCGCGGCATGAGCCCGGGTGAAGCAGTCGACCGCCTTGTCCGGCGCGCCCGCCGCGAGCGCGATCTCCCCGAGAGTGGTACGGGCCAGCGCCGCGCCTCGTGGGTAACCGCACCCCTCCCACACGGCGATCGCGCGCTTCAGGTACGTGACGGCGTCGTCGGGCCGCCCGGCCTCGCGATGGCACGCGCCGAGGCCGAGCAGCGCCTGGCCCTCGTCCCGTACGTCCCCGGCCTCCCGCGCCGCCCGGAACGACGCCTCGTACCAGGCGGTGGCCTCCTCCGTACGGCGTGCGGCGCCCAGGCCGATGGCACCGGAGTTGAGCATCTGGCGCTCGGCGGCCTTGTTCCCGGCCTGCCGGGCAGCTTTCAGGCCGATCTCGTGAGCCTCGATCCAGGCGGCGTAGTAGCGGAGTCGTAAGAAGAGTGGCCACATGGCGTCCACGATCATCCAACTCGTGTCGTACCAGCCGTTGTCCGCCGCTGCCTGTACCGCGCCCAGCAGTTGGGTCCGATGGGAGTCGAGCCAGCCGAGCGCCGCAACGTCGTCCTCGAACGGCAGTGGCAGCGTGGGTGCGTGGAGATAAGTCCTGGGAAGGGTGAACTGCACGGGTGTCAGCCGCTCCTGAGCCGCCGTCGCCGTGTGCAGACACCAGTCGCAGAATCGCCGAAGTGCCTCCTCGCAGGACGCGACCGTGTCGTCCTCGCGTGCACGGTCGTGCGCGTGGATCCGTACGAGATCATGGAAGCGCCAGCTGTCCGTGCCGATGTCCTCCACCAGATTCGCCTCGATCAGCTCGTCCAGCCGCCGTTCCGCCCAGTCCAGCGACTCGCCGCAGGAGGCCGCGGCGATCGTCACGTCGAAGCCGCGTACAGGGAGCAGACCGAGTGTCCTGTACAGGCGGGCGGTCTCCCCGCTCAGAATGGCGTACGACTCGTCCAGGGCCGTGTGCACCGAGGTTTCCCCTTCGATTCTGAGCGCGGCCAGCCGGCCCCCGCCCGCGTTCCGGGCGAGGGCATCGGCAAGCGCCCCCACCGACTGTCTCGGTCGTGTCGCGAGCCTGGCGGACGCCAGGCACACCGCCAGCGGAAGACCCGCGCAGAGAGCCACCAGACGTCTGACTGCCGGGAGTTCACCGGCGACACGGTCTGCGCCGATCCCACGGCTGAGCAGCTCGATGCCCGCGGCGGGCTCGAGTGCGTCGAGTTGGTGGAAGCCCGCTCCCTCCATGCGCAGGCCGGTCAGCCTGCTGCGGCTGGTGACGACCACGAGTCCGCCCGGCCCGCCGAGCAGTAGCGGGCGGATCTGGGCGGCCGTGAAGGAGTTGTCCAGCATGACCGCGATCCGCAGATCGGCGGTGAAGGACCGCCACTGCGAAGCCAGTTCGACAGTGTCCGTGGACGACGGTCCGGCGCCCAGCGCCCGGAGGAACTGCCCGAGGACTTCCGTCGGCCCCGCCGGCCCGCCCGCCGAGTGCCCCCGCAGGTCCGCGTACAACTGGCCGTCAGGGAATTCGGTGCTCAGCGAACGCAGCCATTTGGACACCAGAGTGGTCTTGCCGATTCCGGCCGGACCGGTGACGACGATCAGTGGCAGGCCGGTGTCGCGAAGACGGTTCAGTGACACGACATCGCTCTCCCGGTTGGTGAAGTGCGGCGGCACGGGGAGCAGTTGACGTGGTGGCGCCGGGCTCACCGCCGTGGGGCGCGCGGAGGGTGGCGGGTGGAGATGAATGCCGCCGTGCACCTCACGGGCCTGCACAGTGGGGCCGTACAATCTCGCCTCGCCGGTGATCTCATTCCGGTGCGACTCGTGCGAGCCCTGAGAGGCCGTACTCGAACCACTCACTCGTCTGCCCCCACAGATCGATTGCCAATTACATGCAGTGTTTCGGGTCCTACCCCGGCGCGGCTCGGGACGACCGTCAGGAATAGGAACGGATCGCGCCAACCATGGCAACGGTCTATGGCGGCATTCGCCGCCTGATGTCATGCTCGTGGGCCATCCGACGGACCAGCGGGGGCGCTGGTGGAATTCCAGATTCTCGGACCTGTGGGGCTTCGGCTGAACAAGCGCTGGCTGAAGCTCGGATCGGACAAAGAGCGGATCCTGCTGGCCTCGCTCGCACTTGACGTGGGACGCCCTGTCGCCCTCAGCGAACTCATGCATCGGCTCTGGGACGGCGATCTTCCGGACCGGGCCCGCGAGAACGCGCACACCTATGTCTCGCGCGTCCGCCGACGGCTGCGGGAAGCCGGTACGGGGCCGGGCTCGCCCAGAATCGAAGGGCGGGCGCACACCTACACCCTGCGGGCCGCGCGTGATTCAGTGGACCGGCAGCGCTTCCAGCATTTCGTCGACACGGCGTTGGCCACCGAGGGTGGCGACGCGCGTGTGGTGGAACTGCTCTCGCGCGCCGAGGAGTTGTGGCATGGCGAAGCCCTGGCCGGTCTGCCCGGTCTCTGGGCCGAGACTGTACGGACAGCGCTCGCGGAGGCGCGTCTGAGTGCCGGCACGTCACGTATCGCCGCCGGACTGCGGCTCGGGCGCTTCGCGGAACAAATCGGCGAGTTGACCGCGCTGGCCGATCATCACCCCGGGGACGAGACCTTGCTCGGCCAGTTGATGCTTGCGTACTACGGCAGCGGACGGTATGCGGACGCACTCCGGGTCCACCAGCGGGCCCGGCAGTTGCTCATGGCGGAGTACGGGGCTCTGCCCGGCGTCGAGTTGAACGCCATCCACCAGGGTGTGCTGGCCCGTGTACCGGCGCGTGAGCTGGCGCGGGGGAGCCGTGCCGAGCGGGCGGACGGCTCGTCCGTGGTGGTGAAACCTGCCACGCCCGCATCCGGCGCCGCACGCGCGTCCGATGCGGGGCCGCCCGACGTGCCGGCGCCCGATGTAGCCCCACCCCGGAATCTGCCCCAGCAGCCGACCCTCGTGGGGCGCCGGTCGGAGTTACAGGCCCTGAGCACGATGATCGCGGACAAGGGTGCGCGCGGCGGCTCGGTCGTCACCGTGGAGGCGGTCAGCGGCATGGCGGGTGTTGGAAAGACCGCCCTGGTCGTCGCCACCGCCCATCTGCTCGCCGAGAGATACCCGGACGGGCAGCTCTATCTCGATCTGCGGGGGCATTCACCCGCCCAGGAACCGCTCACCGCCAGGGCGGCGCTGGCGACTCTGCTGAGGCTGCTCGGCGCACCCGCTTTCTCCATTCCGGCGGAGCTCGAGGGGCGTACGGCACTGTGGCGGACCATGCTGGCCGAGCGCCGAGTGGTGATCGTCCTGGACGACGCGATCGGAGCCGAACAACTCGGCCCGCTTCTGCCGAGCGGATCGCCGTCCCTGACCATCATCGCCAGTCGGCGTCATCTGACGGGAATTCCCCAGGCGTTGTCGGTCCCGCTTGATGTCCTGCCGAAGGAGGACGCCATCTCCCTCTTCCGCGGCTTCGCGGGCGAGGAGCGCACCCACGAGACCGCGCAGACCGAGCGGATCGTTCACCTGTGCGGGTATCTGCCCCTCGCGATCGAGCTCGTTGCGCATCGATTCCGGGCGCGCACGTCCTGGACGCTGCCCGTCCTCGCCGAGCGTCTGGCACGAAGCCCAGGGCGGCTGGCGGAAATTCGCACGGCGGATCAAGAGCAGGAAATGACCCGGGCGTTCGCGCTCTCCTACCGGACTCTCACTGCCCAGCAACGCACCGCCTTCCGCCATCTCGGGCTGCATCCAGGACCGGATTTCACTGCCGACGCCGCAGCGGCCCTGCTGGGTCTTCCGATGGATACGACGGAGCGATTACTTGAGGGTCTGGTGGCGTTTCACCTGCTCAGAGAACCGGTACCGGACCGCTATCGCTACCACGACCTGCTTCGTGAATATGCCTATGGCCTGTCTCAGATCGAGGACAGTGAGCGTGAACGCCGCCAAGCCGTCGCCCGCC
The DNA here is from genome assembly GCF_022695985.1 of Streptomyces sp. NP-1717. Lineage (GTDB taxonomy): Bacteria > Actinomycetota > Actinomycetes > Streptomycetales > Streptomycetaceae > Streptomyces. The sequence goes on from NZ_JAAPBF010000084.1 coordinate 8,921, forward strand.
TGACGGATTTCTTCATCTCTACGGCCAACCACGCGGACCACATGGCATATCCCCGGCGTGTACGACGGGGCCCACCGACGCTTCCTCCGCCGACGCCGACGCCGGTGCCTTTCCTGCCCGACGCCGCTGCCGCGCGGTCCTGGCTGGCCGCGGAACGGGGAAACCTCCTGGCCGTCGAGGATCACGCCCGCCGCCACGGCGCTCCCGATCGCGCGGCCCAACTCGCATGTGTCCTGGCGGGTTTCCTCCAGTCGGAGTGCTACTGGCAGGATGCCAAGAAGCTCCTGCGGCACGCTGTCACCCATTGGGACCTCGCGGCCGACGAGTCGGCGCTGTGCTGTGCCCTGATCGGCCTCTGCGCGGCGGACGCGAGTATCGGGGGTTACGCGGACGCCGCCGAGGCGGGGGAGCGGGCGCTGGGCCTCGCGCGTGCGCTGCGAGACGAGCCCGCGGAAGCGGAGGCACTGCGTGTGCTCGGCACGCTGAACTGGCACCTGGGGGAGAACCGCAACGCGCTCGTACTGCTCCAGAAATCGCTTGCGATCAGATCGCTCTCGGGCGATATCTGGGACAAGGCGCGCAGCCGGAACAATGTAGCGGTCACTTTGCTGTTCCTCGGAGAACGCGATCGGGCGCTGAGCCATTTCCGTGGTGCGCTCGACGGTTTCAGGGACGCGGGTGACGAGACCGCGTCCGCGCAGACGCTCAACAACATCGGCGAATTGCAGATGCACGCCGGAGAACTGGAATCAGCCCGCCGTTCGTTTGAGGAATCCCTCTCATTTCTGGAAGCCGCCGGAAGCCGGTACGACCGCGCGACGGTACGCAGGAACCTGGCCGAAGTCCTCACGGAGTCAGGAGAGTCAACCACGGCTCTCGCTCTGTTCGGCGAGACCCTTTCAGAGTTCCGGTCACTTGGTGACAGAAAGAGCCAGGCCGAGGCTCTGGTCGGAATCGGTGAGGCTTACTGGAGGCTGGGAGACCTGGCGGCATCCGTCCGCTCTCACCTCGAAGCGCTGGAGATAGCGCAGGACATAGGGGCGCCCCGACACGAGGCCCAGGCCTTGCGCTCCCTGGGGCGTGCGGAATTCGCCGACGGCCGGCTGGGCATCGCGACGGACCGCCTCCGGGCGGCGGTGGCTGTCGCCACCCGCACCCATGACATTGACGAGGAAACCGCGGCGAGGGCCCTGCTGGCGGAAGTGCTGCTCGCGGCCGGGGATATCAATGAAGCGCGCATGACATTACGTCAGGCATTCGAGTTGGTTCGACATCGCGGCAGCGTTGATGCGCGTGTAATTGGTCGCCGTCTGAATGATGTCGAACGCATGGGTGATGATGAGGCGGGTGCCGGTTCGACGTTGCGCGACCGGTAGGTCCCGGCCGGCACGTCAGTTCACCTCGCGGCTGTCATGTCAATGCTCTTCGCGGGGCCCGTCCTCCAGTGGCGGGTTCCACGGACGGCCACTGTCGGCTGCGTCCACGTTGCCCCGCGCAGCCATCTGACCGCACCCCCTCTGACCAGCACTTACGGGACAGTCCCTAGTTCGAAAATTCATTCGATTTGATGTAGCCTTCCCCCCGTGCTCAAGATCGACAACCCTCGGAAGGACACCTCGAAACGTGCGCAAAATCCTGGCGGTCACCCTCGTTTGTTTGACCGTCTTGGTCGGAGGGGCTTTCACCGTCTCGGCGACAGGAGCGACGGCAGGTGTCGTCGCAGTGGCATCCCCGGCGGACGCCCACCAGGACGGCTGCATCATGATATGAGGCGGCCGGGAGGTTGAGAGCGGGGCCTGTCGGGATGGTTGCAGGACCACCCCGACAGGCCCCGTTTGTCTGTCCGGCCCGCCGATGTCCTCGAGGCAGCGGCAGGGGGCGCCGGCATCCGGCGGTCAGATGTCGCGGAAGATCTCGATCTGCGCGCCCACCGAGTTCAGCCGCTCCGCCAGGTCCTCGTAACCGCGGTTGATCACGTACACGTTGCGCAGCACCGACGTGCCCTCCGCCGCCATCATCGCCAGCAGCACCACCACGGCGGGACGCAGCGCCGGCGGGCACATCATCTCCGCCGCGCGCCAGCGGGTCGGGCCCTCCACCAGGACCCGGTGCGGGTCCAGGAGCTGGAGCCGGCCGCCGAGGCGGTTGAGGTCCGTCAGGTAGATGGCGCGGTTGTCGTAGACCCAGTCGTGGATCAGGGTCGTGCCCTGCGCGACGGCGGCGATCGCCGCGAAGAAGGGCACGTTGTCGATGTTCAGGCCCGGGAAGGGCATCGGGTGGATCTTGTCGATCGGCGACTCCAGCTTCGAGGGCCGTACGGTCAGGTCCACCAGCCGCGTACGGCCGTTGTCCGCCGGGTACTCGGGCGTGCGGTCGTGGTCCAGGCCCATCTCCTCCAGCACCGCGAGCTCGATCTCCAGGAACTCGATCGGCACCCGGCGGATCGTCAGCTCGGACTCGGTGACCACGGCGGCGGCGATCAGGCTCATCGCCTCGACCGGGTCCTCGGAGGGGGAGTAGTCGACGTCGGTGTCGATGCTCGGCACGCCGTGCACGGTGAGCGTGGTGGTGCCGACGCCGTCGACCCGGACGCCGAGCGCGTCCAGGAAGAAGCACAGGTCCTGGACCATGTAGTTCGACGACGCGTTGCGGATGACGGTGACACCGTCGTGCCGGGCGGCGGCCAGCAGCGCGTTCTCGGTGACCGTGTCGCCGCGTTCGGTCAGCACGATGGGCCGGTCGGGTGACGCCGAGCGGTCGACCACCGCGTGGTAGAGGCCCTCGGTCGCCGTGATGTCCAGGCCGAAGCGGCGCAGCGCGATCATGTGCGGTTCGATGGTGCGTGTACCGAGGTCGCAGCCGCCCGCGTACGGCAGCAGGAAGTTGTCCATGCGGTGCAGCAGCGGGCCGAGGAACATGATGATCGAGCGGGTACGGCGGGCGGCCTCCGCGTCCATGGCCGCCATGTCCAGCTCGGCCGGCGGCACGATCTCCAGATCCATGCCGTCGTTGATCCAACGGGTTCGTACGCCGATGGAGTTGAGCACTTCGAGGAGCCGGTAGACCTCCTCGATGCGCGCCACCCGCCGCAGCACGGTGCGCCCCTTGTTGAGCAGCGAGCCGCAGAGCAGTGCCACACAGGCGTTCTTGCTCGTCTTGACGTCGATGGAGCCGGAGAGCCGGCGTCCGCCGACCACCCGCAGATGCATCGGCCCGGAGTATCCGAGCGACACGATCTCACTGTCGAGCGCCTCACCGATGCGCGCGATCATCTCAAGGCTGATGTTCTGGTTACCGCGCTCGATGCGGTTCACGGCGCTCTGGCTGGTGGCCAGAGCCTCGGCAAGCTGTGTCTGTGTCCAGCCCCGATGCTGCCTGGCGTCACGGATGAGCTTGCCGATGCGTACGAGGTAGTCGTCTGCCATGGCGCCAACGTATCTCATATGTGAGATGAGAGCGCGTCGGGGTCCGCCATTCGTGAAGCTCTCCACGTGTACGCCACACGCTCTCCATCCTGGCCCGCTCCCTGGTGTCCGGCGAGCGGGGTACGGCCGGACGGGTCGGGCGGACGGGGAACGTGGACCGCGTTCAGCGGCCGCGGCGCTTGGTCGTGGTCCTGCGCCAGCCGAACGGGCCCGGCAGATCCATGGACGTGGTCCGCCGGCCGGTGCTGCTCGTGGTGTGCCGCGGCCCCTTTCCACCGCCGCTGGTGATGGACCACGACCGCTTGTTGATGTTGAGCCGTACGCCCGGCAGGATGCGGATGCTCTTACGGAAGGTGATCGGCACGGCGTTCTCCTCAAGTCGGTTCGGCTGACATCCCGTTGGGGATACGGGTTTCCCGTGGCCGCCCGTGCATGTATGCGGGTGCGGAATTGACGGAGTGTCACGAGCCACCGACGGCGGACACCTCTCATCCGCCCGCCTCTCATCCAGGACACGTTCTGACCTGAATGGTGGCTAGCGTGGCCGTATGGAATCGATCGACGGAGTGGAAATCCTCGCGTTCGCGGACGGCGCCGAGCTGGAGGCGTGGCTGGCGGACCACCACACGCTTCAGTCCGGAGTCTGGCTGAAGATCGGCAAGAAGAACTGCCCCCACCCGGCCATCGGTTACCTGGCCGCGGTCGAGGCCGGCCTCTGTTTCGGCTGGATCGACGGCCAGGCCAGGTCGTACGACGCGGACCACTATCTGCAGAGGTTCACCCCGCGCCGGCCGCGCAGTGTGTGGTCGAAGGTCAATGTCGGGCGGATCGAGACGCTCATCGAGGCCGGACGGCTGCGTGAGCCGGGCCTCGCGCAGGTCCGGGCGGCGCAGGCGGACGGCCGGTGGGACGCGGCGTACGAGTCGCAGAAGAACGCGACCGTGCCACCCGACCTGACCGCCGCGCTGGAGGGTGACGGCCGGGCGCGGGAGGCCTTCGAACGGCTGGACAGGTCGGCCCGCTACCGCGTGCTGCTGCGGCTGATGACCGCCCGTACCCCGGAGGTCCGGGCGGCGAGGCTGGAGCGGACGCTCGCCGCGCTGGCCTCGGACCGGACGGGGAGCCTCTGATCAGGTGGTTTCGGCCGCGCCGTGGCGAGGGCGTGCGCGTCGGCCCGGCCGGCCCGCCAATCCGGCCGCAGGATCGGACTCTTCGCACACGCCGACGTGGGCCCGATCGCACCCGCGTACCCGGACCCGCGACATCCGGTGTCGAGAACGGCGGCGGCCGATCGGCGTCCTCGCGACAGCGCGGACGCGCACGGGCGCGAACGCGGCACCGACAGGCAGGAGCACGCTCATGACGGTCACCGTCACCGCCGACATGGTCATGTCGCTGGACGGCTACATCGCCGGCACCGGTCACGGCGTCACCGACCCGGCGGGCCACGGCGCCGACCGGATCGGCGGCTGGATCCACGCCCAGTCCAGTTGGCGCGAGCGTTCGGGAATGACCGGCGGCGAGGCCGACCAGGACTCCGACATCATGCGCGAGTGGTTCGAGACGACCGGCGCGGTGGTCATGGGACGGCTCATGTACGACTCCGGGGCGGAGTTCTGGGGCGACGACCCGCCCTTCCGCACCCCGGTCTTCGTGCTGACCAACCGGCCGGGCCCCACCCTCGTCAAGGAGGGCGGCACCAGCTTCACCTTCGTCACCGACGGCATCCACAGCGCGCTCGACCAGGCCAGGGCCGTCTCCGGCGGCCGTAACGTCGACATCGCCGGCGGCGCCCACACCGTCCAGCAGTATCTGAGGGCCCGCCTCGTCGACGAGCTCCAACTGCACGTGATCCCCGTGCTGCTCGGCGCCGGTCTCCGGCTCTTCGACAACCTCGGGACCGACACGCACGACCTGGAGCCGATCCGCGTCGTGGACACCCCCGGCGCCACCCATGTCAAGTACCGCGTCCTCAAGTAGCGGCACGGCGACCGCCGCCACGGGCGGGCCCGCCACGCCGCCGACGCACGGCCGACAGGCCGCGTGGCAGCGGAAAACGTCTCCCGGGCATGACCTCGCAGCGGTCATGTACTAGAGTTATCTCGACATCGAGATATCTGCCGAAGGCGTACCGCAGCCGCCAGGCAGTAAGGCGAACCTAACTAAGCCTTACCTTAGCGGATCGGCGAGCAGCCCGTTGGCGGCACCGCGCGGCGTCAGCCGCACATGCGTCGCGGCGCGGTAGTACGCGCACATTCATGAAGGAGACTGTCGTGTCGGCGAACAGCTTCGACGCCCGCAGCACGCTGCGCGTGGGCGACGAGTCGTACGAGATCTTCAGGCTGGACAAGGTCGAGGGCTCAGCGCGCCTCCCTTACAGCCTGAAGGTGCTGCTGGAGAACCTGCTCCGCACCGAGGACGGCGCGAACATCACCGCCGACCACATCCGCTCGATCGGTGGGTGGGACTCCCAGGCGCAGCCGAGCCAGGAGATCCAGTTCACCCCGGCCCGCGTGATCATGCAGGACTTCACCGGCGTGCCCTGCGTGGTCGACCTCGCCACCATGCGTGAGGCCGTCAAGGAGCTCGGTGGTGACGCCGCGAAGATCAACCCGCTGGCCCCGGCCGAGCTGGTCATCGACCACTCCGTCATCGCCGACAAGTTCGGCACGCCCGAGTCCTTCGCGCAGAACGTGGAGCTGGAGTACGGCCGCAACAAGGAGCGTTACCAGTTCCTGCGCTGGGGCCAGACCGCGTTCGACGAGTTCAAGGTCGTCCCGCCCGGCACCGGCATCGTCCACCAGGTCAACATCGAGCACCTGGCCCGCACCGTCATGGTCCGGGGTGGCCAGGCGTACCCGGACACCCTCGTCGGCACCGACTCGCACACCACCATGGTCAACGGCCTCGGTGTGCTCGGCTGGGGCGTCGGCGGCATCGAGGCCGAGGCCGCGATGCTCGGACAGCCCGTCTCGATGCTCATCCCGCGCGTCGTCGGCTTCAAGCTGACCGGCGAGCTGACCCCGGGCACCACCGCCACGGACCTCGTGCTCACCATCACCGAGATGCTGCGCAAGCACGGTGTCGTCGGCAAGTTCGTCGAGTTCTACGGCGAGGGTGTCGGCGCCACGTCGCTCGCCAACCGCGCCACCATCGGCAACATGTCGCCGGAGTTCGGCTCGACCGCCGCGATCTTCCCGATCGACGACGAGACCATCAAGTACCTGAAGCTGACCGGCCGCGACGAGCAGCAGCTCGCCCTGGTCGAGGCGTACGCCAAGGAGCAGGGCCTCTGGCTCGACCCGGCCGCCGAGCCCGACTTCTCCGAGAAGCTGGAGCTCGACCTCGCCACGGTCGTCCCGTCCATCGCCGGTCCCAAGCGCCCGCAGGACCGTATCGTCCTGGCGAACGCCAAGGAGCAGTTCGCGCTCGACGTGCGCAACTACGTGACGGACGACGAGGAGGCGGGCAAGGAGTCCTTCCCGGCCTCCGACTCCCCGGCCTCCGCCAACGGTGTGCCGACCCGCCCGACCCTGGTCACCGCGGCCGACGGATCGACGTACGAGATCGACCACGGCGCCGTCACCGTCGCCGCGATCACCTCCTGCACCAACACCTCGAACCCGTACGTGATGGTCGCCGCCGCGCTCGTCGCCAAGAAGGCCGTCGAGAAGGGCCTCACCCGCAAGCCGTGGGTCAAGACGACCCTGGCGCCGGGCTCGAAGGTCGTCACGGACTACTTCGACAAGGCCAACCTGACGCCGTACCTCGACAAGCTCGGCTTCAACCTGGTCGGTTACGGCTGCACGACCTGCATCGGCAACTCGGGCCCGCTGGACGAGGAGATCTCCAAGGCGGTCAACGAGAACGACCTGGCCGTCGCCGCGGTGCTCTCCGGCAACCGCAACTTCGAGGGCCGGATCAACCCCGACGTCAAGATGAACTACCTGGCGTCCCCGCCGCTGGTCGTGGCCTACGCGATCGCCGGCTCCATGAAGGTCGACATCACCCGCGACGCGATCGGCGTCGACCAGGAGGGCAAGCCCGTCCACCTGGAGGACATCTGGCCGACCGAGGCCGAGGTCAACGAGGTCGTCGCCTCCGCCATCGGCGAGGACATGTTCAACAAGTCCTACCAGGACGTCTTCGCGGGCGACGCCCAGTGGCAGGCGCTGTCGATCCCGACCGGCAACACCTTCGAGTGGGACCCGGAGTCGACCTACGTACGCAAGCCCCCTTACTTCGAGGGCATGACGATGGAGACGACCCCGGTCGCCGACATCACCGGCGCGCGCGTGCTCGCCATGCTGGGCGACTCGGTCACCACCGACCACATCTCCCCGGCCGGCGCGATCAAGGCGGACACCCCGGCGGGCAAGTACCTGACGGAGCACGGCGTCGGACGGCGTGACTTCAACTCCTACGGCTCGCGCCGGGGCAACCACGAAGTCATGATCCGCGGCACGTTCGCCAACATCCGTCTGCGCAACCAGATCGCGCCCGGCACGGAGGGCGGCTACACCCGCGACTTCACCGCCGCGGACGGTCCGGTCTCCTTCATCTACGACGCCTCGCAGAACTACCAGGCGGCGGGCACCCCGCTGGTCGTCCTCGCGGGCAAGGAGTACGGCTCGGGCTCGTCCCGCGACTGGGCGGCGAAGGGCACGGCGCTGCTGGGCGTCAAGGCGGTCATCGCCGAGTCATACGAGCGCATCCACCGCTCGAACCTGATCGGCATGGGCGTGCTTCCGCTCCAGTACCCGGAGGGCGGTTCGGCGCTGTCGTTCGGCCTGACGGGCGAGGAGACGTTCACCTTCACGGGCGTCACCGCGCTGAACGACGGCTCGACCCCGGCGACGGTCAAGGTCACGACAGACACGGGCGTGGAGTTCGACGCGGTGGTCCGCATCGACACCCCCGGCGAGGCGGACTACTACCGCAACGGCGGGATCATGCAGTACGTGCTCCGCAGCCTGATCCGCAAGTAGGTCCGGCCGGACGGCCTTCCACGACGAGGGGCCGTGTCCCACGCGCTGTCACGCGCGGGACACGGCCCCTCCTCGTACGCCGGGAATCTCCGGCTCACCCGGCTATCGCAGCAACTCCACCTCCGACAGCTCGGGCTGACCCTCCGTCACCAGCCGGTACTTCGCGTACGACCCCGGCGACGCCACCGTGAACGCCCGCGTCTGCTGGTCCCAGTCGAAGGTCTGGCCGGAGCGCTTGTCGAGCGTCTTCCAGCTCTCGCCGTCCGCCGAGCCCTGCAACTCCCAGGCGTCCGGCGACTTCTCCGCCGTGGACGACGTCAGCGTGTACTGGACCGCCTTCGTCGCCGAGGAGACCGGCAGCTCCACCTCGCCCGCCGCCGGGCCGGCCGTCTTCGACGAGTTGTCGAAGAGCGCGCCCGCGCCGGTCAGCGCGTCACCGCGCGGCGACGGCGCCTTGTCGTCCTTCGCGATCGACACCGGCGCCGCGTCCTTGCCGGAGCCCCACGCGGACGGCTTCGCGCCCATGTCGAACTCCAGCGTGCCGCCCTTGGCGAGCAGGTCGTGCGGCAGTGCCGTGGAGTTCCACGCCTTGCCGTTGACCTTCAGGCCCTGCACGTAGATGTTCTTGTCGCTGTTCTTCGGCGCGGAGACGACCAGCTTCTTGCCGTTCTCCAGGTGCACCGTCGTCTTCGTGAACAGCGGTGAGCCCACCGCGTACTCCCCGCTGCCCATCACCAGCGGGTAGAAGCCCATCGCGGAGAAGAGGTACCAGGCCGACTGCTCGCCGTTGTCCTCGTCGCCGTGGTAGCCCTGCCCGATCTCGCTGCCGGTGTAGAGGCGGCCGAGCACCTCGCGGACCTTCTCCTGCGTCTTCCAGGGCTGCGAGGCCGCGTTGTACATGTACGTGGCGTGGTGCGCGACCTGGTTCGAGTGGCCGTACATGCCCATCCGGACGTCCCGCGCCTCCGTCATCTCGTGGATGACGCCGCCGTACGAGCCCACGAACTCCGCGCCCGCGGTCTCGGGCGTCGCGAAGTACTCGTCCAGCTTGTCGCCGAGACCGGCCCGCCCTCCGTAGAGGTTGGCGAGGCCGCGCGAGTCCTGCGCCGCCGTGAAGGCGTAGCCCCAGCCGTTCGTCTCGGTGTAGTCGTAACCCCACACCCGCGGGTCGTACTTGTCGCTCGGGACCCGCCAGTCGCCCTTCAGATCGCGGCCCTGGAAGAAGTCCGCCTCCTTGTCGAAGAGCGAGACGTAGCTCTGCGCGCGGTTGAGGAAGTACTCGGACTCCTCCTTGTACCGCTTCTTGCCCGTCTCCTTGTAGAGCTTCTCGCCCATCTTCGCTATGCCGTAGTCGTTGAGGTAGCCCTCCAGCGACCACGACAGGCCCTCATGGGTCTCCGTGGAGGCGTAGCCGAGGAACGGCGAGGTCTCCATCCCCTTGCGGCCCACACCCGCGCTCGGCGGCTTCACCGTCGCGTTCTTCAGCGCCGCCTCGTACGCCGCCTTCGCGTCGAAGTCGACGCCCTTCACATAGGCGTCCGCGAACGCCACGTCCGAACTGGTGCCGGTCATCAGGTCGGCGTAGCCGGGGGAGGACCAGCGGGAGATCCAGCCGCCGTCCTTGTACTGCTGGACGAAACCGTCCACCAGCTCCCCGGCCTTCTTCGGCGTCAGGAAGGAGTACGCGGGCCACGTCGTCCGGTAGGTGTCCCAGAAGCCGTTGTTGACGTACACCTCACCCGTGACGATCTTCGCGCCCGTGTGCGTGGGGGAGTCGGTCCCCATCTTCGGTACGAAGGGGCTCGCGTACTGCTGCCTCGGCTTCTTCTTCGTACCCGTGTTCTCGAAACCGGAGTTGGGATACAGGTAGAGGCGGTAGAGGCTGGAGTAGAGCGTCGTGAGCTGGTCCTTGTTCGCTCCCTCGACCTCCACCTTCCCCAGGATGTCGTCCCAGGCCCGCTGCGCGTTCTTCTTGACCCGCTCGAAGCCGAGGTCGGCCGGCAGCTCGTCCGCCAGGTTCTTCTTCGCCTGGTCGACGCTGATCAGCGACGTCGCGATCCGCAGGTTGACCGTGCGGTCCTGGCCCGCGTCGAAGCGCAGATAGCCGGTGACGTCCTTGCCGCCACCGCCCGGCAGCTTGCCGCTGCCGGTGACCGCGGAGTCGAAGACGCCGTACACGAACAGCCGGGTGGCGCCCGCCGACAGACCGCTCCTGACGTCGGAGTAGCCGGTGAAGGACCGGTTCTCGGCGTCGAGGGTCAGCCCGCCCGCGTTGGTGATGTTGTCGAGGACGACGCTCGCGTCGTCACCGGGATACGTGAACCGCATCGCCGCCGCGTGGTCCGTCGGCGTGACCTCCGCCTTGAGACCGTTCTCGAACGTCACGCCGTAGTAGTGCGGCTTGGCGATCTCGTTCTCGTGGCGGAACGGCAGCGCGCGCGCCGAGCGCGACGCGTCCGGTGTGCCGCCGGCCGCCGACGGCATCAGCTGGAAGGTCTGCCGGTCGCCCATCCACGGGCTCGGCTCATGACTCGCCGACAGCGCCTGGAGGGTGGGGAGGTTGTCGCCGTTGTTGCCGCGCGCGTACTCGTACAGCCAGCTCGTGGACCCTGCGTTCGTCACCGGCGTCCAGAAGTTGAAGCCGTGCGGTACGGCCGTGGCCGGGAAGGTGTTGCCGCGCGAGAAGGAGCCGCTGGAGTTGGTGCCGCGCGTGGTGGACGCGTAGTCCGAGAGGTGCGCGAGACGCTTCTCGGGCGCCTTCACCGCGAGCGCTATGTCGTCCACCCAGCCCTGGAACTTCGCCGGGCCCTTGGGGGAGTCGTACGCGACGAGTATCCGGTCCACCGTCTTGCCGGCGGCGACGGAGCCGATCCGGGAGGCGACGGCGTTCCACTGGTTCACGTACAGCCGCTTCGCGGCGCCCTGGCCCTGCGGCGACAGCAGGCCGCCGTGCGAGTCCACGGCCTTGAGGTCGCTCAGGTAGGTGCCGTCGGTGAAGGCGAGGTCCACCGAGACGTTCGTGGCCGGGTAGTTGAGGTCGGTCTCCGGCATCGCGGGATAGATCTTGTACGACAGCTCCGTGTTCGCGCGCACGGGCGTGTTGACGTCGAAGACCTTGTTGTACGAGTAACCGCGGCCTTCCGGCTTGTGCGAACCGGCGTACTCCAGCGCGCGCTTGCCGGTGAATCCGGCGTTGGACTTGGCCGTGGGGGAGCCGCCGGGGCCGCCGTCGACCTGGCTGCGCATGTCGGCCGGCGGCGGCGTGGTGGTGTCGCCGTCGGAGAACTGGACGTCGGCGAGCTGGGTGGCGTCGCCGGCGCCGTTGTTCTTCGTGATCTCCAGCCGGTAGTGCGCGTACTCGGTGGAATTGTCGAAGTCGTAGGACTTTGTCTGGAATCGTTCTCCGAAGGTCTGGTCCACTCGGGTATCGAGGGTCTTCCAGTCCTTCCCGTCCGCCGATCCCTTGAGCGTCCAGTCCTTCGGGTCGCGCTCGGCGTGGTCGTTCGCCGAGGTCAGCGCGTAGGTCAGGACCTTGACGGGCGTGTCCAGGTCGAACTCGACCCAGGCGGTCGGCTCGAAGGCCAGCCACTTCGTGGTCGACTGGACGTCGACCAGGTTCTCCTTGCCCTCACCGGAGTTCGCGTTCTCGCCACTGGCGCGCAGCTCCACGACCCGGTCGGTGACATTGCCCGGGATGCCGGCGTTGAACTCGCCGTTCACGCCGGAGGACCGCTTCTCGCCGTCCGGCCCGGTATCGACCGTATTGCGCCAGTCGGGCTGTGTGTCGCCCTCCTCGAAGGACGACGCGAACGAGTCCTTGGCGGCATCGGCCTTGGCGGGCTGTGCTACGGCCGCCGAGTGTGCGGTGACGACGAGCAGTGAAGACACAGCCAGCAGAGCGGCGTTGCGGCGCTGCGTGAGCCGGGGTCTTGGTGTGCGCTGCATCCCGAGCCTTCCTCTTCCGGAAGCATGATGGACAACGTTGTCAAAAATGATGCGCGGGTTAAGTAGTGGTACAAGAGGTGCAAGGTGTCAAGGGTGTTGCCAAAGTGAGATGGCGAGAACCGGCCATTCTGCCCGAAGTGATTCGTGGAATGTGCACACAAGTGGCCGCCGCCGACAGTGCCCGGGTGTCGCGCCGAGAGCGCGCGAGTGGTCCGGATATCGCGTGCGCGCGATCCGGAAAATGCGGCGAGATCCGTACGGATGCCGCATGGGGCTTCCGAAACCCTCCCCAGGTCTCAACTAGGGAAAGACTGCCGCCCAAACCTGCTTTCGATCTTGCTCAGTCGACCTGAAGTGGACTATACCTGTCGGCGTCCGCCTCGCCGGGTTTCGAGCGGCGAAGGACCGGGAGACGGGGGACGGTTGGGTGTCACGACGCACCCCGCCGCCAACGATTCAGGCCGTCCCTGCTGTAATCACGCACCACGCTTCACGTACAACGCCCAGCAACATGTACGACAACGCGCACGGCAATCAGCACCACAATCCTGCACGACCCAGCTTCATTTGACCGCGGTGGCGGGGCCCTTCTGCCTCAGGCGAGAAGGACGGGCGACCGGTACACCGCCTGAGTCCTGGAGAAGGCGAGGACTTGAGCATGGGATCCACCTCCGCTCACAGCAATGAGGGCCTTGGCCGTCGCGATCTGATCAAGCGTTCGGCCGCCGTCGGCCTGATCACCGTGCCGACGATGAGTTTCCTGGCGTCCTGCGCGAGCAGCGACAGCGGCGGCGACGAGAAGGTCGAGAAGGGCAAGACCTCGGCGAAGAACCCCCTCGGAGCCAACGAGACGGCACAGCTCGACGTCGTCATCTTCAACGGCGGCTTCGGCGAGCAGTACGCCATCGACGCGGAGAAGCGGTACAACGAGGCTTTCCCGAAGGCCCCGAAGGTCAAGCACGCGGCCACCGAGAAGATCCAGTCCACGCTCCAGCCGAGGTTCAACGGCGGCACCCCGCCGGACCTGATCGACAACTCCGGCGCCGAGCAGATGGACATGGGCGTCCTGGTCGGCAAGAAGCAGCTCACCGACCTCACCGCGCTGATGGACGCCCCGTCGTACGACGACCCGGCCAAGAAGGTCCGCGACACCCTGCGCCCCGGCATCGTCGAGATGGGCCAGTTCGACGGCGACCCCGTCTGGATCATGTACTACGCCTACACGGTGTACGGCGTCTGGTACTCGCAGAAGGCCCTGGAGAACCTCGACGCGACGTACCCCGAGACGTGGGACGACATGCTCGCGCTCTGTGCCAAGGCGAAGAAGAAGGGCATCGCCGGCTGGACGTACGCGGGCAAGCACCCGTACTACATCCCGTTCTCGCTCTACCCGCTGATCGCCAAGATCGGTGGCGTCGAGGTCCTCGACAAGATCGACAACCTGGAGCCGAACGCCTGGAAGGACCCGGCGGTCAAGACGGCCTTCGAGGCGTACTACGAGCTCTTCAAGAAGGGCTACATCCTCCAGGGCACCCCCGGCCTGGACCACATCCAGTCGCAGACCGCGTGGAGCAAGGGCAAGGCGCTCTTCATCCCGAACGGTTCGTGGGTGGAGAACGAGGCGGCCAAGACCATGCCTGCCGACTTCAACCTCGCCGTCGGCGCGCCGTCCAGCATGGACGCCTCCGACAAGCTGCCGTTCGGTACCCTCTGGGCGTCCGGCGGTGAGCCCTTCATCGTCCCGCAGAAGGCCAAGAACCCGCAGGGCGGCATGGAGTTGCTGCGCATCATGCTCAGCGAGGAGTCGTCGAAGAACTTCACCTCGCAGGTGAAGTCGCTGACCGCCCTCAACGGCGGCACGGACGGCATCGAGCTGACGCCGGGCCTCAAGTCGGCCGTCGCCACTCTGGAGAAGGCGGGCGAGAACGTCGTCAACCCGCGTATCCAGGACTGGTACGTCAAGCTCCAGAAGGAGCAGATCGGTGTCGCCGGCCTCGGCGAGATGATGGCCGGGCGCGCCACCCCCGCCGAGACCATCAAGAAGATCCAGGGCTACGCGGATGCCGCCGCGAAGGACCAGTCCATCAAGCACTACAAGCACCAGTGAGCAGGCGTCACCAGCGGCGGCATCCGCACACAGATCGGGGTCGGATCCATGCAGCACGGTAAATACCGGTTCATCGTGGGGTTCTTGATCACCCCCTTGGCGTTGTACGCGATCTTCGTCATATGGCCGTTCATCCAGTCCATCTACTACTCGTTCACGGACTGGACGGGGCTGAGTTCCGACTTCAAGATGGTGGGCTTCGACAACTACACGAAGATGTTCGAGGACGACATCTTCTGGAAGTCGTTGCAGCACAGTGTGCTGTTCGTGCTGCTGCTGCCGCTGGTGACGCTCGCCCTCGCCCTGTTCCTCGCCTTCATGATCAATGTCGGCGGGCGGCAGCGGAAAGGCGCGACGATCACGGGTGTGCGCGGTTCGGGTTTCTACAAAATCGCGTATTTCTTCCCGCAGGTCCTCTCCATCGCGATCGTCGCCCTGCTTTTCCAGTTCGCCTACAACCCGGAGAGCGGCGCGATCAACGCGGCACTGTCCGCGGTGGGTCTGGACAACATCCAGCCGCTCTGGCTGGGTGACCCGGATCTCGCGCTCTGGTGCGTGATGGCGGTCCTGATCTGGAGCACCGTCGGCTTCTTCGTCGTCCTCTTCTCCGCCGGAATGGCCTCCATTCCCAAGGACTACTACGAGGCGGCGCTGCTCGACGGCGCGGACCGGTTCACGACCTTCTTCAAGATCACGCTTCCGCTGCTCTGGGACACCGTGCAGGCGGGCTGGATCTACATGGGCATCCTGGCGCTCGGCGCCGAGGCGTTCGCGGTCGTACAGATCATGACCGTGGGGCCGGGCGGTGGCGGACCCGACTACTCGACGACGGTCCTGCCGCTGTACGTCTACCAAACGGCCTTCAGGGACGCCCAGGCCGGTTATGCCACAACGATCGGTGTCGCTCTGCTCGTGGTGACGCTGTCCTTCGCGGCAGTCGTGACGAAGCTGGGCCGGCGCGAGCGGCTGGAGTTCTGATGAAGACCACTGACACACCTCCCGCCGCACAGGACGGGGAGCCGCGCGACCGGCCGCCGGTGAGCAAGGTGAACGCCCCGCGGGAGAAGGACAAGCGCGAGGGCACCGTCCTCAACGTCTTCTCGCACGGCGTGCTGGTCATCTGGGCGCTGCTGGTCGTCCTGCCGCTGCTGTGGGCGGTGATGTCCTCCTTCAAGGACGACAACTCCATCTTCAGCTCGCCGTGGGCGCTGCCGGACAAGCTCCACTTCGAGAACTGGTCGCGGGCCTGGACCCAGGCGCACATGAGCGACTACTTCCTCAACACCATCCTGGTGGTGGGGGGTTCGCTGATCGGCACCCTGGTGCTCGGCTCCATGGCGGCGTACGTCCTGGCGCGCTTCGACTTCCCCGGGAACCGCTTCGTCTACTTCCTCTTCATCGGAGGGATGAGCTTCCCGATCATTCTGGCGCTGGTCCCGCTGTTCTTCGTCATGAACAACATGGGGCTGCTGAACACCACGCACGGTCTGATCCTGGTGTACATCGCCTACTCGCTGCCGTTCACGGTGTTCTTCCTGTCGTCCTTCTTCAGGACGCTGCCGACGTCGGTGGCGGAGGCGGCGATCATCGACGGCGCCTCGCACACCAGGACGTTCTTCCAGATCATGCTGCCGATGGCCAAGCCGGGTCTGATCAGCGTGGGCATCTTCAACTTCCTCGGCCAGTGGAACCAGTACATGCTGCCGACGGTGCTCAACACCGACCCGGAGAAGAAGGTGCTCTCGCAGGGCCTGGTGCAGCTCGCGGTCAGCCAGGGCTACAAGGGCGACTACTCCGGGCTGTTCGCCGGACTGGTGATGGCGATGCTGCCGGTGCTGGCCGCCTACATCATCTTCCAGCGTCAGGTCGTCGCGGGTCTGACGGCGGGAGCGCTCAAGTAGCCGATCCGTCGCCGCGAGTGGCCGCGCCGCCCCTCGGGTCCCACCGCTTCACCGAACCGCCCTCCGGCCTCCCGCCGGGGGGCGGTTCGCCGTGCGCGGGGACCCCGCGACGGGGTTCGTTCGGTATCCATCCCGAGCTCAAGGGCTGTTTTTCGCCACCGGACCCCTATGGAATTCGCCAAATCCGTGATGTTCGCAGGTCAGATGCGTAAGAACGGTGCTCATCCGAGTCCTGCACTGCTCAAGGTCTTGACGGGAAGCGGCCCCAAAGGCTGAGCTTAGAGTTCACAAGTTGGAGATACGTCGGGGTTTCACAGGCGCGACCCCGGCCGGGGGCGGTGGTCGTGCCGCCTGCCAAGGGCAGGAGTGGATCAGTTGTGGAGACTCCAGGGTCGCAGTCGTCTCTGCACCGGGCGAATCTGGAGCGGGTCGTGCGCGCGGTGCGCATGGCCGGCTCGCTCACCCAGGCGGAGATCGCCCGGAGCACCGGACTGTCGGCGGCCACGGTCTCCAACATCGTCCGCGAGCTCAGGGAGGGCGGCACCGTCGAGGTGACGCCCACCTCGGCCGGCGGCCGCAGGGCCCGCAGCGTCTCGCTCAGCGGTGACGCGGGCATCGTCATCGGCGTCGACTTCGGCCATACGCACCTGCGGGTGGCGGTCGGCAATCTGGCCCACCAGGTGCTCGCCGAGGAGTCCGAACCGCTCGACGTCGACGCCTCCTCGGCGTACGGCTTCGGCCGGGCCGAGGAGCTGGTGGAGAGGCTGATCGAGGCCACCGGGATCGGCCGCCAGAAGGTCATCGGCGTGGGTCTGGGGGTGCCGGGCCCGATCGACGTCGTCTCCGGCACGCTCGGCTCCACCTCGATCCTGCCGGGCTGGACGGGGATCAACCCGGGCGAGGAACTGGCGGGCCGGCTCGGCGTGCCGGTGTACGTGGACAACGACGCCAACCTGGGGGCCCTCGGCGAGCTGGTCTGGGGGAGCGGCCGGGGCGTGAAGGACCTCGCGTACATCAAGGTCGCCAGCGGTGTCGGCGCCGGCCTGGTCATAGAGGGCCAGATCTACCGGGGGCCGGGCGGTACGGCGGGTGAGATCGGGCACATCACGCTCGACGAGTCGGGCCCCGTCTGCCGCTGCGGCAACAGGGGCTGCATGGAGACCTTCACCGCGGCCCGCTACGTACTGCCGCTGCTCAGGTCCAGCCACGGCCGCGATCTGACCATGGAGCGCGTCGTACAGCTGGCCAGGGAGGGCGATCCGGGCTGCCGCCGGGTGGTCGCCGACGTGGGGCGCCACATCGGCAGCGGCGTCGCGAACCTCTGCAACCTGCTCAACCCCAGCCGGGTGGTGCTCGGCGGTGATTTGGCGGAGGCTGGGGAGCTGGTCCTCGCGCCGATAAGGGAGTCGGTGTCCCGGTACGCGATCCCGAGTGCGGCCAGACAGCTCTCGGTGCTCCCGGGAGCCCTCGGCGGACGCGCCGAAGTGCTGGGCGCCCTCGCACTCGTACTGAGCGAAATGGGCGATTCGACCCTACTTGAGAGCACGCTGCCCGTCGGCTCGCCTGTCTTCACTTAGATAACGAATGGCACCGTTGTCATCTCGTTAAGGATTTACTCCTTGACGCTGCGTCCGAGGCGGAGTTGACTTCCAGCCACCTCGGCCGCAACGTCGCGGCCTCGTCAGGGAGGTTTCTGAAGTGAACGCACATCTCCGACGTGCTGCCGTGGCCGCCGCCGCCACCGCTATGGCCGTCTCGCTCGCCGCCTGTGGAAGCGCCAAGGAGTCCGGCGATTCGGCGAAGGAGTCGTCGAAGAAGAAGGACGGCCCGCTCACCATTGGTCTGCTCCTTCCCGAGAACCAGACCGCGCGCTACGAGAAGTTCGACAAGCCGCTGATCGAGAAGCGGGTCAGCGAACTGACCGACGGCACCGGCAAGGTCGTCTACGCCAACGCCAAGCAGGACGCGTCGGCGCAGAACCAGCAGGCCGACACGATGGTCACCAACAAGGTCGACGCCCTGATCGTGGACGCCGTCGACTCCAAGGCCATCGCGGGCTCGGTCAAGAAGGCCAAGGAGGCCGGCATCCCGGTCATCGCCTTCGACCGCCTCGCCGAGGGCCCGATCGACGGCTACGTCTCCTTCGACAACGAAGAGGTCGGCCGCGTCCAGGGCCAGGCGCTTCTGGACGAGCTGGGCCCGAAGGCGAAGGACGGTGACATCGTGATGATGAACGGCGCGATCACCGACCCGAACGCCAAGCTCTTCAAGCAGGGCGCCAAGTCCGTCCTCGACGGCAAGGTGACGATCGGCAAGGAGTACGACACCAAGGAGTGGAAGCCGGAGAACGCCAACGCCAACATGGAAGGCGCGATCTCGGCCCTGGGCAAGGACAAGATCGTCGGCGTCTACTCCGCCAACGACGGCATGGCGGGCGGCATCATCACCGCGCTCAAGGGCGCCGGCATCAGCCCGCTCCCGCCGGTCACCGGCCAGGACGCCGAACTCGCCGGTGTGCAGCGCATCGTCGCCGGTGAGCAGTTCATGAGCGTCTACAAGCCGTACCCGGCCGAGGCCGCCGTCGCCGCCGAGATGGCCGTGAAGGTCGCCAAGGGCGAGTCCCTGGACTCGATCGCCAAGACGGAGCTCGACAGCGCCACCACCAAGGGCATCCCGTCGGTCCTCGTCCCGGTCGTCTCGCTGACCCAGGACAACATCAACGACACGGTGATCAAGGACGGCATCTACACCGTCGACGAGATCTGCACCGCGAAGTTCAAGTCCAAGTGCGACGCCATCGGCCTCAAGTAGCCGACCGGTCCGACCGCGGAAACCCGCCCTGAAGCCTGTCCGGCGCCCCGCCCCTCAACTGTCCCGCTACCGGGCGGGGCGCCGGACGGACCA
>NZ_JAAPBF010000085.1 GCF_022695985.1 Streptomyces sp. NP-1717
ATCCGGGCTGGGTGGGGCCCCATCCGTAGGCCCCGTCCCCCTCCGGATTCGGGTTCGGATTCGGCTGGCTCATGTCTCCCCGCTTCCCCTGCTACTTGTCTGACCGAATCCTGGCACAGAAAGGGCCCGCCCCGTACGGGCCGTTACGGCTTTGTACGGAAACGGGCCCTCGCCCTTCACGCGGGGCGCCCCGCGCTCGGAAACGCCGCGCTCAGAAACGCCGGGTGATCAGCGCGCGCTTCACTTCCTGGATCGCCTTGGTGACCTCGATACCGCGCGGACAGGCGTCCGTGCAGTTGAACGTCGTGCGGCAACGCCACACGCCGTCCTTGTCGTTGAGGATCTCCAGGCGCTGCTCGCCCGCCTCGTCACGCGAGTCGAAGATGAACCGGTGCGCGTTGACGATCGCCGCCGGGCCGAAGTACTGCCCGTCGTTCCAGAACACCGGGCACGACGACGTGCACGCCGCGCACAGGATGCACTTCGTCGTGTCGTCGAACCGCTCGCGGTCCTCCGCCGACTGAAGGCGCTCGCGCGTCGGCTCGTTGCCGCTGGTGACCAGGAACGGCATCACGTCGCGGTACGCCTGGAAGAACGGGTCCATGTCCACGATCAGGTCCTTGAGGACCGTGAGGCCCTTTATGGCCTCGACCGTGATCGGCTTCGCGGCGCCCGTCTTCTTGTCGAACGACGTGATGTCCTTGATCAGCGTCTTGCACGCGAGCCGGTTCTTGCCGTTGATCCGCATCGCGTCCGAGCCGCAGATCCCGTGCGCGCAGGAGCGCCGGAAGGTCAGCGAGCCGTCGATGTCCCACTTGATCTTGTGGAGGGCGTCGAGCACCCGCTCCTTGGGGTCGATCTCGATCGAGAAGTCCTCCCAGCGGGACTCGTCCGAGACCTCCGGGTTGAAGCGGCGGATCCGCATCGTGACCGTGATGTACGGCGACGCCGCGGACTCGTCCTCGACCTTGTCCAGTAGGGGAGTTGCCATCAGTACTTACGCTCCATCGGCTGGTAGCGGGTCTGGACGACCGGCTTGTAGTCGAGACGGATGGACTCCGTGCCGTCGTCGCCGACCTCGCGGTACGCCATGGTGTGGCGCATGAAGTTCACGTCGTCCCGGTTGGGGAAGTCCTCGCGGTAGTGACCGCCGCGCGACTCCTTGCGGGCGAGCGCCGACACGGCCATCACCTCGGCCAGGTCGAGCAGGTTGCCCAGTTCGACGGCCTCCAGCAGATCCGTGTTGAAGCGCCTGCCCTTGTCCTGGATGGACACGTTCAGATAGCGCTCGCGCAGCTCGCCGATCTTCTCGACGGCCGTCAGAATCGTCTGCTCGGTGCGGAAGACCATGACGTTGGCGTCCATGGTCTCCTGGAGTTCGCGGCGGATGTCCGCCACGCGCTCGTCGCCGGTCGACTCGCGCAGCCGCTGGATCTGCGTCTCGACCAGTTCGGCCGGGTTCTCCGGGAGTTCGACGTGGTCGTGCTTGGCCGCGTACTCGGCGGCGGCGATCCCGGAGCGCTTGCCGAAGACGTTGATGTCGAGCAGCGAGTTGGTGCCGAGCCGGTTGGCGCCGTGCACGGACACGCACGCGACCTCGCCGGCCGCGTACAGACCGGGCACGACCGTCGTGTTGTCGCGCAGCACCTCACCCGCGACGTTGGTCGGGATGCCGCCCATCGCGTAGTGCGCGGTGGGCTGGATCGGGATCGGGTCCGTGTACGGCTCGATGCCCAGGTACGTACGGGCGAACTCGGTGATGTCCGGGAGCTTGGCGTCCAGTTGCTCCGGCGGCAGGTGCGTCAGGTCGAGATAGACGTGGTCGCCCTCGGGACCGCAGCCGCGGCCCTCGCGGATCTCGGTGTAGATCGACCGCGAGACGACGTCACGCGAGGCGAGGTCCTTCATGACGGGCGCGTATTTCTCCATGAAGCGCTCGCCGTCCTTGTTACGGAGGATGCCGCCCTCACCGCGGGCGCCCTCCGTGAGGAGGATGCCCATGCGCCAGATGCCCGTGGGGTGGAACTGGAAGAACTCCATGTCCTCCAGCGGCAGTCCGCGCCGGTAGCAGGCCGCCTGGCCGTCACCGGTGAGCGTGTGCGCGTTGGACGTGACCTTGAAGAACTTGCCGGTGCCGCCGGACGCGTAGATGACCGACTTCGCCTGGAAGACATGGATCTCGCCGGTGGCCAGCTCGTACGCGACCACACCCGCCGACGTCTTGACGCCGTCGACCTCCACGATCAGCTGGTCGAGGACGTAGAACTCGTTGAAGAACTCCACGCCTTCCTTGACACAGTTCTGGTAGAGCGTCTGGAGGATCATGTGGCCGGTGCGGTCGGCCGCGTAGCAGGACCGGCGGACCGGTGCCTCGCCGTGGTTGCGGGAGTGGCCGCCGAAGCGGCGCTGGTCGATGGTGCCGCCCGGCGTCCTGTTGAACGGCAGACCCATCTTCTCCAGGTCCAGGACCGCGTCGATGGCCTCCTTCGCCAGGATCTCGGCGGCGTCCTGGTCGACCAGGTAGTCGCCGCCCTTGATCGTGTCGAAGGTGTGCCACTCCCAGTTGTCCTCCTCCACGTTGGCGAGCGCGGCGGCCATGCCGCCCTGCGCGGCGCCCGTGTGGGACCTGGTGGGATACAGCTTGGTCAGCACGGCGGTGCGGCTGCGCTTGGTCGACTCGATGGCCGCGCGCATACCGGCGCCGCCGGCGCCGACGATGACGGTGTCGTACTTATGGATCTTCATTGCTCTCGTCAGCCCCGGCCTTAGCGGATGTTCGGGTCGAAGGTGAAAATCACCAGCGTGCCCAGAAGGACGGTGAACACCGTGGCGGTGTACAGCAGACCCTTGAGCCACAGGCGCGTGTTGGCACGCTCCGCGTAGTCGTTGATGATCGTGCGCATGCCGTTGGCACCGTGCAGCATCGCCAGCCACAGCATCAGCAGATCCCAGGCCTGCCAGAACGGGGACGCCCAGCGGCCGGCCACGAAGGCGAAGCCGATCTTGGTGACGCCGCCGTCCAGCACGAGCTGGATGAGCAGGTGGCCGATGACCAGGACGACGAGGACGACGCCGGACAGGCGCATGAACAGCCAGGCGGCCATCTCGAAGTTGCCGCGCGTCGCCTTGGGCGTCTTCGAGGTGCGCTTGCGCGGCGGCTCGATGAGCGGCGCCGGGTTGTCGGCGTCGTAGACGCCCACGCTCTCGACGGGACTGATCGCGGCGGTGGAACCGGTCGCGGTGGTGTCTGCGGACATCGGGTCAGTTCCCCCAGAGTTCGCGAGCGGCGTGACCGAGGACGGGGTAGACGGCGCCCAGCATGAGGACCAGCCAGACACCCACGACGCTCCAGAGCATCTGCTTCTGGTAGCGCGGGCCCTTGGACCAGAAGTCCACGGCGATGACGCGCAGACCGTTGAGAGCGTGGAAGAGGACGGCGGCCACGAGGCCGTACTCCATCAGGCCGACGAGAGGCGTCTTGTAGGTCGATACGACGTCGTCGTAGGCCTCGGGGGAGACGCGGACGAGTGCGGTGTCCACCACATGGACGAACAGGAAGAAGAAGATGGTGACGCCGGTGACTCGATGAGCCACCCATGACCACATTCCTTCCCGGCCGCGGTACAGCGTTCCTGCCGGCACGGAAAAGCCCTCCGGGAGCGGTGATAGGGGCCGGCCGCCATCTTCTACTCGATGAAGCACAGTGGTGTCGGTCGCGCCCGGCCGGGTACGGTCCACCGGCCCTGGCCATCGTAGCGACGCTTTGTCGGTTCGATCGCCCGGGGGCCCATCGGTGTGATCAAACAGGCAGTCAAACAGCCACGGACGGGCTATCCGGACGGCCGGAGTCGCTGGATTCCTGCGAAACACGGGGTGCGGGCGGTCCGTCGGCCACCAGGCGCGCGACGCGGGAGCGGGCGAGGCGGCGCAGTTCGTCGGCGGCGACGGCGCGCTCCTCGTCCGGGTCGTGGGTGAGCCTCTCCTGGATCCTGGTCAGCACCTGGTCCAGGCGCTCCTCGGGACGGAGGTGGTCGAGGCTGATGACGAAGGCGTGGCCGAAGCTGCTCTCGTACGCCGCGTGCGCGGCCCGCAGCGCGGTCCTGGCGGCGAGCGGCGCCGCGTGGTGCGGGTCGGCCGACGACTCGTCGGCGAGCGCCCCGGTGAGATCCGTCCGGGACAGGTCGTAGCTCGCCTCGTCGGCGGCGGCGAGGAGCGCGTCGACGGTCGGATACGGGCGGTGGTCGGTGAGCCGCCGGGCCCAGCGGCGGTTACCGCAGCAGGCCAGCAGCGCGTGCTCGACGGTGTCGGCCGGGGCGGTGTTGAAGCGCGCCAGGCCGGCGGGGGAATCGCTGGACAGCGTGGGCTCCTGGCGGGAGAGGTCGGCGTGAGCCGTCCGTGGTGGCGGAAGTGAGGGGAGATAAGGGCGGGACGGATGTTTCGCAACGCTATCGACGGCGGGTGACGCGTGCCCGACAGATGCGCGAATTTCACCCGGACGGGACGCCCTCGGCTCGCGCGATGGACGGGGGCATGGGACGTTCGCCCTACTTCCTTACCGCTGTCTCGACGCAAGGGATGATCACGCATGAAGTGGAACTCCCCAGCGATACTCGTCGGCGGCGCCGCGACAGTGGCGGCGGCCGTCACCCTCACGGTGGTGGTCTGGCCCGACGCCACCCCGGCCGACCGCAGCGCACCGGCGGGATCGACCACCGCACCGGACGCCCCCAGGTCACAGGCGTCGTCGGCCCGGTCCGACACCCGTCCGGCCGCACCGACCCCCTCGGGCAGCGGCGCGCTGTCGAAGGCACCGAACGTCGTGCCTTCGGTACGGCAGTTCGAGGCGGCCCGCGGCCCCGGCTGGCGCCCCTCCGGCGACAGCGCCGTCGTGATCGCGAAGGACAGCGGGAAGCTCGCCGACGAGGGCCAATTGCTCGCCGAGGAGCTGAAGATCGACTACCGGGGCGCCGTGGCCGCCGGGGCCGGTGACATCGAGCTGGCCCTGGAGTCGGGGAAGCAGGCGGGCCCCGAGTCGTACACCCTCACCACGCGCGACGGGCGTGTCCGGGTCGCCGGGCCCGACGAGGCCGGGGTCTTCTACGGCACCCGCACGATCAAGCAGTCGCTGCGCGCGGACGGGGCGATACCCGAGGGCGTCGTACAGGACCGGCCCGACCGCCCGCAGCGCGGGCTCAACCTGGACATCGCGCGCAAGTACTACACCGCCGGCTGGATCGAGGACCGGCTGCGCGAGATGGCCGA
Organism: Streptomyces sp. NP-1717; assembly: GCF_022695985.1. Classification (GTDB taxonomy): domain Bacteria; phylum Actinomycetota; class Actinomycetes; order Streptomycetales; family Streptomycetaceae; genus Streptomyces. The sequence continues at coordinate 5,263 of NZ_JAAPBF010000085.1, forward strand.
CCTCAAACTCAACCAGTTCGGCCTGCACTTCTCCGACGACCAGGGCTTCCGTATCGCCTCCGACACGCATCCCGAGGTCGTCTCCCAGCAGCACCTCACCAAGGCCGAGGTGCAGAGGATCGTCGCGCTCGCCGGGCGGCTGCACATCGACATCATCCCCGAGATCGACTCACCGGGACATCTGGGCGCCGTGATGGCACCCCACCCCGGGCTGCAGCTGCGGGACGTGAACGGCAGGCCCACCCGAGGTGCCATCGACATCTCGCAGCCCGCCGCCGCGAAGATCGTGGACGATCTGCTGCGCGAGTACGACACCCTCTTCCCGGGGCCGTACTGGCACATCGGCGCCGACGAGTACCAGGCGCTCGTGGTCAGCGACCCCGAGGCGTCGTTCCCGCAACTGGCCGCCGCCGCACGGAAGAAGTACGGCGCCGACGCCAAGGTCCAGGACCTGGCGACCGGTTGGATGAACGACCGCGCCGCCGTGGTCCGGCCCGAGAAGAAGGAGATCCAGGCCTGGAACGACGGCTTCTTCGCCGGCGGTGTCGTCAAGGCCGACAAGGACCTCCAGGTCGACTACTGGACCGGCAAGGAGATCGGCACGCGGCCCCCGCTGGACTATCTGCGCGAGGGCCGGAACGTGGTGAACCTCAACGACGAGTTCCTGTACTACGTACTCGGCCAGCCGAACGACTTCGTGTACCCGACCGGCCAACGGATCTACGAGCAGTGGACCCCGTTCGTACTGCGCGGCACGACGCCGGTGCCCCAGAAGTACTCGAAGCAGATCCTCGGCGCGCGGTTCGCGGTGTGGGGCGACATCGCCAACGCGCAGACACCGGCCCAGGTGGCCGCCGGGATTCAACTGCCCCTGGCGGCCATGTCGCAGAAGGTGTGGAACCCGGTGAAACCGGGCCTCACCTGGGCCGAGTTCAAGGCGCTGGCCGTCAAGGTGAGCGGGTGAGGGCGGCCGCCGCGCGCGAACGGCTTGATCAACGCGGTCCGTCATTCGGGACATAGCAGGTTCCGTGTGGTCTTCCTCGCGTACCGAACCGCAAGTCTGAGCCATCAGTGACGTATTTCAGCCGCCGGGCGCTGTAATGAGCAGTATTCTGCCCGCGACGGGAGACGTGAATGAGCCTGGTGGAACTGATTGTTCAGGCGGATGAGCGGGGCCTCGCCGCGAGCGGCGTCGCCTGCCTCGACCGCTGCCTGCCCCTGCTCGCCGACGAAGGCGAGGTGCTGCGCCCCCTCTGGTCCGGCATCGCCGACGGGCAGGAGACCTGGGCCCCGCGGCTCGCGGTGGCCAGGGAGGCGATGGAGGCCGCCGTCGTCACCGACGAAACGGCCGTCCTCGTAAGGAAGATGCTCGCCGCCGCACCCTCCGAGTGGGCGGCGGAGCCGTTGCGCGGCTGGTCCGACAGCTGCTCCGTCGTGGCGCTGGAGATCCACCAGCAGTTCGACGTGGTGGGGGACAGGGTCATCGGCGCTCCCGGCACCGTCGAGAGCGGCGCGTACAGCGGCTGGGTGGAGCGCTGCCGTACGGGAGTGGCCGCCGGACCCGGCGGCGAGCCCGGCGTCGGCCCGTTCGTCGCCGGGCCGCTGGTCTCCGGTGAACTGCGCCGCCAGATCCAGATCCTGGAAATCCTGGCCGAAACGGCCGGCGCGGCGGGTCTGCGTCAGGCGCTGGATCTTTCGACGGAGGGCCGGCGCGTGCTGCGGGCCGTCGTCTCGCGCCGGGCCAGAGCCCGCAACTGAGACACGGAGCCCTGCCCCACGCTGCTCTCACGGCTCGACTCGCGCCCCGGGGGCCGGCCGTCGCGCTGCGCGAAAGCAGGCGAACGGGCAGGTCGCGGAGGTGCGCGCAAGGGGTGGAGAGGACGACCGGGGCCGCCACCCCCCACAGGAGAGGCCCCGGTCGTCGTCCGGCGGGGACGCTTCGCGGCCCCGTACTCATGTCAGCGCCAGGAGAGCGATTTCTGTCACACCGAGGCCGGAAGGCAGGTTGTTGCCGGTTGTACAAAATATGGACTTGGGCATCCGAGAGGCCGTAGCGTGCAGGAGCGCGTGGGGGCGCGCGGCAGTGACCAGCTGCGATTCAGGACGGGTTGAGTGGAGTGCTGGGGGACGACGCGGAGCTCACCGCCGCGGTGCTCGCGGCACAGGACGGGAACGAGAACGCGTTCCGGACTGTGTACCGCGCGGTGCACCCGCGGTTGTTGGCCTACATACGAACACTCGTCGGCGAGCCTGATGCCGAGGACGTGGCTTCAGAGGCATGGCTCCAGATAGCCAGAGACCTCGAACGCTTCAGTGGCGACGCCGACCGCTTCCGTGGCTGGACCGCGCGGATAGCGCGGAACCGCGCCCTCGACCACATACGGATGCGCGGCAGGCGCCCGGCGTCCGGCAGTGACGAGACGGAGCTGGCGGGCAGGGCCGCCGATTCGGACACGGCCGACGAGGCGATGGAGGCCCTGTCCACCGGTACGACGATGGCGCTGATCGCCCAACTGCCGCAGGACCAGGCCGAGGCCGTCATGCTGCGGGTGGTGGTCGGCCTCGACGCGAAGAGCGCGGCGCGCACGCTCGGCAAGCGGCCCGGCGCCGTCCGGACGGCGGCGCACCGCGGGCTCAAGCGGCTGGCCGAACTGCTCGGCGCTGAACCGGAGGACCCGGCGTACCGTGAGGACCCGGCGGGTCCGGACAGTGCCGACCGCACCGCGCACGGCGGCGCGGCGAACGGCCTGGAGCTGCGATCCGTACCGCCTCAGCGCGGTCGTCACCAGGGAGCTCCCGAGCCCGCCGGTGTGACGCATTCGCCGCCGGGGACGCAGAAGGACATGTGATGGCGCACGAGCGTGAGACGTGGCTCGACCACGGCGTCGCGGAGCTTCTGCTGCGCGGCCGGCAGGTCGAGATCGCCGACATGCACGCCCAGGCGCAGGCCGACCGGCTCGCCAGGGTGCTGGAGGAAATCGCCTGCGCCGCGTACGCGGGCCGGGCCGCCGACGAGAACGCGGCCGCGGGCGCCGGCGCCGATGCCGGCGCGCGTTCCGCCGCGACCCCGGGTGAACTGCCCGGTGAGGCCGCCGCGCTCGCCGCGTACCGGCAGGCTGTCGGGACGGCGGGCCGAACCGTTTCGGCGGGCCGGGACTCCGGTGCGGACGCCGGCGCCGACGGCATCGCGACCGTACGGCTCGGGTCCGAGCGCCGCGGGGAACGGATCCCGCGCTTCGGACGTCCGCTGCGGCTGGGACTGGCCGCCGCCATGGCCGGCTGCGCGCTGAGCGGTGTGGCCGCCGGAGCCGGATACCTGTACGCGCCGTCCGCCGGTGAGTCTCCCGCGCAGCCGACGAACTCCGTCTCGGGCGCCGTGACACCGGACCCCCTGGCCTCCGAATCGCCGAGCGACAGCAGCCCCCCGGCGAGCCCGGACGGTCTGCCGGGCAGTACGGGCGTGGGCTCGATCATGCCCGGCGCCACCGGCTCCGGCACCGCGAAGGACACCTCCGACGGTCCGGGGCACCGGCGCGGCGGCGAGAAGGGCCAGGCGTCCCCGGGCAGCGGCTGGAAGAACGGCGACGGCGAGAAGTGGTACGCCAAGCTCGTCCAGGCGTGTCACGAGTACCGCGACGGCACGATCGCCCCCGGGAAGAAGAAGTTCCTGGAAGGCGCCGCCAAGGGACCGCACGGTGTCACCCGCTTCTGCGACCAGTTGCTGAGCGACGGCCCGGACGACGACGGCCACAACGAAGGCGCTCCCGGCAACGGCGTCGTCGGTGGCGTCGGTGGCGTCGTCGGTGGCAACGGTCCGCAGATCGGCGGACCCTCCGAGGGCGGCCCCTCCCACGGTGGGGGAGCCGGCGGCGGACACGGTGGCATCGGCGGAAACGGTGGCATCGGCGGTGGCGGGACCGGCGGGTCCGGGGCGCCGCCGACCGGATGGCCTGGCGGCGACTACGGCGAGACCATCGGGATGCCCCCGTCCCCGTCCGACGCCGGTGACGCCGGCGGCGCGAACGTGCCGCCCCTGCTCCCGGCGCTGCCCGGCGGTGGCGCGGACACGGACCCGGGAACGGACAGCGGTCCCCCCGCCGGAACGGACCCGGACACGGGCACCGATGACGGCGGATCGACCGCGCCGACGCCCGCGCCTCTCACTCCCTGCCCTCACGCCCGGTGGCCCGGTGCCTCACTCTGGCCGGAAAGCGCGGCTTCCGCAGGGCCCGTCACCAGTAGACGACGACCTTGTCGCCGGTCCGCACCTGGTCGAACAGCGAGGCGATCTTCTTCTTGTCGCGTACGTTGACGCATCCGTGCGAGGCCCCGCTGTAGCCGTTGGCCGCGAAGTCCGCCGAGTAGTGCACCGCCTGGCCGCCGCTGAAGAACATCGCGTACGGCATCGGGGTGTCGTACAGCGTCGAGACATGGTCCCGGGACTTCCAGCCCACCTTGAACACGCCCTCGCGGGTGGGTGTGTACTGCGAGCCGAACCGGACGTCCATCGTCGACTTCACCTTGCCGTCGATCATCCACGACAGCGACCGGCTGGTCTTGCTGATGCACAGCACCCGGCCCGTCATGCACCGCTCGTCCGGCTTCGGCGGCGGGGGCTTCTCGACGGCCGGCGGGCGCAGCTGGGCGGCGGTCGGCTTCTTCGTCATCCCGAGCAGGCGCTGCCAGGTGACGGTGTCGGTCGTGCCGGTGCGCGGCAGGCCGCGCTTGGCCTGGAAGGAGGAGACGGCGTCGGCCGTGACCGTGCCGTAGTAGCCCGTGGGGGTGCGGTTGAAGTGGGCGATCTGGCGAAGTCTGGCCTGGAGTTCACGTACCTGGTCGCCCTCGGCGCCGCTCGCCAGAACGATCTCCGGCTTCGGCGGCGCGGGCTTCTCGGCCGCGGTCTCCGACGGCGTCGGAGACGGTGTGGCGGACGGCGTGGCCGGCGGCTTCGACGCGGCGGCCGGGCTGTCCGAGGGGGTGCGCGACGCGGGCCCGGCCGGCTCGATCCGGACTCCGGTGCCGTTGCCCTGCTTGTCCTCCGCGCCGCCCGCCGGGTCCGTCACCCCTTGCGCCGAACAGCCCGCGGTGACCGCGAGCACGGCACCGGTGGCGAGTGCGACGCGGAGCGCGGAGGTGCGCGTCCGTGTGCGCGGCCGCGTTGATGATCTGGGCAACTTCGTCCCCCTGTCTGCCACTGAGCTGTCCGATGGCGAGTATGGCGAGTATGGCGAATAGTTGTTGAGTCGAGCGGTCGTGCCGAGCTGTCGTACGGGACCGTGCAGTCGGCACGCATCTCCTGAGACATCTCAGGACCCGTTCCGGTTGCCCGGACGAGCGAGTCTTCGCGTAAAAACTTCCGGGCAGCGGAATTTCACCCCGGAGGCGCCGAAAGGAAAGCCCGTCCCGACCGACGACCCTTCCTGACGGACGCCGTCCCGCGCAACCACGCATAACCGGATAGCCGAAACCGGAAGCGGGCCGCCGAATCCCCGCCGGAAGCGGGCCCGACACTCCGGAAGGCTCATATCGCCGCGCCGGCGGCGACCGCATGATGGACGCGACGACAACCCTGAGCAGCAGCGACGGAGGCGGAGCGGATGGTGCACGAGCCCGGCGAAGAGGGAGCGGCACGGCGGACGGAGAGCGGTGTGCCGATCGATCCGGTCTACGGCCCCGAGGCGCTGGCCGGCTGGGACCCGGCCGAGCGGCTCGGCGATCCGGGCTCGTACCCGTACACGCGCGGCGTGTACCCGTCGATGTACACCGGCCGGCCGTGGACCATGCGCCAGTACGCGGGCTTCGGCACCGCCGTCGAGTCCAACGCCCGCTACCGGCGGCTGATCGCCCACGGCACCACCGGCCTCTCCGTCGCCTTCGACCTGCCCACCCAGATGGGCCACGACAGCGACGCGCCGATCGCGAGCGGCGAGGTCGGCAAGGTCGGGGTCGCGATCGACTCCCTGGACGACATGCGGATCCTCTTCGACGGGATCCCGCTGGACCAGGTCTCCACGTCGATGACGATCAACGCACCGGCCGCGCTCCTGCTGCTGCTCTACCAACTGGTCGCCGAGGAGCAGGGCGTACCGGCCGCGGCGCTCACCGGCACCGTGCAGAACGACGTGCTCAAGGAGTACATCGCCCGCGGCACCTACATTTTCCCGCCGAAGCCCTCACTGCGGCTCATCGCGGACATTTTCCAATACTGCCGCACGGAGATTCCCCGCTGGAACACGATCTCGATCTCGGGCTATCACATGGCCGAGGCGGGAGCGACACCCGCGCAGGAGATCGCCTTCACGCTGGCGGACGGTATCGAATACGTCCGTACGGCCGTCGCCGCCGGAATGGACGTGGACGACTTCGCGCCCCGGCTCTCCTTCTTCTTCGTCGCGCGTACGACGATTCTCGAAGAAGTGGCCAAATTCCGTGCCGCGCGCCGCATTTGGGCCAGGGTGATGCGCGAGGAATTCGGCGCGCGCAATCCCAAGTCCCTGATGCTCCGCTTCCACACCCAGACGGCGGGTGTGCAGCTGACGGCGCAGCAGCCCGAGGTCAACCTCGTACGGGTGGCGGTGCAGGGGCTGGCCGCCGTCCTCGGCGGCACGCAGTCGCTCCACACGAACTCCTTCGACGAGGCCATCGCGCTGCCGACGGAGAAGTCGGCGCGCCTCGCGCTGCGTACGCAGCAGGTGCTCGCCTACGAGACCGACGTCACCGCGACCGTCGACCCGTTCGCCGGTTCGTACGCCGTGGAGCGGATGACGGACGACGTGGAGGAGGCGGCGCTCGCCCTGATGGCCCGCGTCGAGGACCTGGGCGGTGCCGTCGAGGCCATCGAACGCGGCTTCCAGAAGGGCGAGATCGAGCGCAGCGCGTACGCCGTCGCGCGCGAGACGGACAGCGGGGAGCGCGTCGTGGTCGGCGTCAACCGCTACCGGCTCGACGAGGAGGAACCGTACGAGCCACTGCGCGTGGACCCGGCGATCGAGGCCCGGCAGGCGGCCCGGCTGGCGGCGCTGCGCGCGGAGCGCGACCAGGGGGAGGTGGACGCGGCGCTGGCGGAGCTGCGGCGGGCGGCGGAGGGGGAGAGGGACAACGTGCTGTATCCGATGAAGCGGGCGCTCAAGGCGCGGGCGACGGTGGGGGAGGTGTGCGACGCGCTGCGGGAGGTGTGGGGCGCGTACGTGCCCACTGACGCGTTCTGAGAACGCCGACGGGCGGGTACGGACGGAAGACTCCCGTCCGTACCCGCCCGATCGGCGTGGCTCGCTCCTCTAGGGCTCGTCCGTGCCCTTCTCGGGCCGTGTGTCGCCCACCTCCTGGGGTTTGGCCAGCTGGGCCCTGATGTGCAGGACGTCCCCGATGAACAGGTCGTACAGCAGTACCCCGATCACTCCGCCGATGAGCGGCCCGACGATGGGGATCCACCAGTAGGCGCTGAACGCCCCGGACAGGGAGCCCGGCATCGCCAGATCCCCCCAGCCGGCGGCCCAGGTGAGCAGGCGCGGGCCGAGGTCACGGGCCGGGTTGATGGCGTAGCCCGCGTTCGCCCCGTAGGACATGCCGATCGCCGCGACGGCGAACCCGATGATCAGCGGACCGAGGTTGGCCTTCACGGCCGTGTTGCGCAGGTCGACGACGGCGACGATGAACATCACCAGGAACGCGGTGCCGACGATCTGGTCGAGCAGCGGTCCCCAGATGCCGCCGTTGAAGTACGGCGCCGGGAACGTGCCGAAGATGGAGAACGACGCGAGCGTGTGACCGTTGGTCTTCGGGCCCTTCATCGCGGCGTCGAACGCGTTGATGGCGTCGCCGTACACCCAGTAGACGAGCGCGGCGCCGACGAACGCCCCGGCGAGCTGCGACCCCATGTAGGGCAGGACCTTCGCCCAGGCGAACTTGCGGCGTACCGCGAAGGCCAGGGTGACGGCCGGGTTGATGTGCGCTCCGCTGACGCCGCCGGCGACGTACACACCGAAGACCACGGCCATCGCCCAGCCCCAGGTGATGAGCAGCCAGTCACCCGAGCTGATGAAGAAGGTGGTGGGTCCCGCGGTGCGGCCCGATCCGGGCAGGGCCGCGACGGCCATCGCCACGACACCGGTACCGAAGGCGATGAGTACGAACGTGCCGAGGAACTCCGCCAGGCACTCGCCTCCGAGAGTTGCCCGTTGCCTGAAATTCGAGGGCTTGATCAGGGGTGGAATCTCTACGGCCATGGGTCCTCTTAGGCTGTCGTCCGGTGCGCCGAAACGCGGCTGGGTCCCCTCCCCGCGATCGCACCTTAATGTCAGCCGACCGGGTGGGCCCGGCAGCGACGCGCCACCCGACCACGAGTGCCGCGACGACCTCATTCGGACGCACCAAGCCCGGCGCCCGCCGCACCGCCTCCACCCCTCACCTGAGGGAACGACGGCTAGGGGGTGTCTTGCCGATCTTGCCGGGCTCGCGGTCCCTGGCACGCACGTTCGCCGCGTTGTCGTCGGTCGGCATGGCTCCGCCATGCCTCCCTCCTCCGCCTTGCGATCGCACGCACCAGACCCCGCTCCCTGATCCGGCCTGATCGACAAGACACCCCCTAGGCCGCGCCCTTCAGACGGCGCAGGATCGTCATCAGCTCGTCCGGCGGGACGATCGAGAAGCTCTTCGCCGCGTCGTCGATCCGCGTCAGACAGGTGATCTCGCCCTTGTGCCACCAGTAGATCCGGGGGGAGAGCGGTCCCGGGTTGTCCCGGTAGGCGCCCAGGCCGAAGGCGGCCAGGTCGTTGATCGCCTCGACCGCGTACCCGTCCTCCAGCGGGTGGAAGACCAGGAAGTGGCGGCTGGGCGCGGTGAACAGGGCCCCGTCGCCGGGGAGTTCGCGGCCCGTGAGCGTGCGTGCGAGATCGCCGAGGACCAGGGCCTTGCTCGCGACGAACATCGACCCGCCCGTCACCAGGTGCACGGTCGCGCCGCTGTCCGTCCGCACCACGTCGTGGTCGACGGGCTCGCCGACCAGGCGGGCGCGCCCGGCGGAGCGCAGCTCCTCAAGACCCGCGCGGGCGACGTCCCGGTCGTCGAGCAGCCGCAGGGAGTCGGGCAGGTCCAGCGCGAGCGCTTCGAGCAGCCCGGTCGCCACCGGCCGGGTGTAGCTGAACGACGCGGCCGCCTCCGCCGGGACGGCGTCGTCCGGCACGAGCCGCAGATACACGCTCCGGAGTACGGACTCGGCGTCGGCGCCCGCCGAACGTGTCCCGTTGTCGAGGGCGTCGAAGTGGTGCTCCACGAGCCGGGGCCAGGCTTCCGGCTCGGCGCGGCGGCACAGCTCCGCGAGGTTGTACAGCGCCCGGGTGCCCTGGTCCGCGTGGACGGTGTCGCCGCTCACGGTCACGGTGTCGCCCCGCCGGGCGTGGTGCAGGCGCACCAACTCGCGCAGGTGGTCGGCCTGTTCGGCGGTGAGCGCGGGCAGGTGGGCGTCGAAGGAGTTCATCGGACGAGTCTATTGACGGAGCGTGGCCGTGCCGGTCCCGGGCGAACCCGCACGGCACCGGCGAGACCCGGGGCACAGATCACGTACGCGGGCGTGGACCGGCGGGTGCCCGTCAGAAGTCGAGCGTGACGGTCGCGGCCTCGGGGACGAACTTCTTCCCGCCGTCCCGTCCCGTGAGCAGCGCGGCGACCGTCCACTCGCCCTTCCCCGTCTCCGCCAGCTCCCGCTCCGTGACCCGCAGCGAGTAGGCGCAGGTGGACTTCTCGTCGTCCACGCGCTCGCAGTCGGCCTTCTCGGCGTACTCCATCTCCTCGGCCGTCGGATCGAGGCCCGAGGCGTTCGGCCAGGCCAGCACCTTGAGGTTCTTGACGCCCGAGTCGTCGGCCACGTCCGCGGCGAAGGTGAACACGCCCTCGCCGCCGCCGGGCGCCACCACGAAACGGGCCGAGGCGTTGTCCACGACCGGCTTGGCGGGCGCGGTGGCGGACGCGATACCGGCGACGGCGACGGCGCCGGCGGCCACGGCACCGACGAGGGACGTGAGGGCGACACGCTTGGAGATCCTGGACATGAGAAATCCTCCTGAGGACATCGGTGGGGTTCGGGTCATGGGGCGTGGGACCGGGTCTTCGGCTCGCTCCGCGCCGTGTCTCAAAGCTAGGTCCGCGAGGTCCGGCGAACGTCGGGCCACGGGATGACCGACGTGTCCAACCAGAGATAGAGCCGGGGCGCCCTCCGTCGTCCGGGATGAACCCGATTTCAGCTGCCGTGGTCTCGCGTAGGGCTTTCAGATGCGCGCCGCTGCTGTCCACGACCGGGCGGTGCGGCTCAGTGATGGAGGGACAGCTCCGCCCAGACGGCTTTCCCGGGCCCGTTACGGTCCTTGACTCCCCAGCTGTCCGCGAGCGCGGCCACGAGTGTGAGCCCTCTGCCGCCCGGCGCCTCCAGGTCCGGTTCGCGGATCTCGGGCCAGTCGGACGACGTGTCGTGCACCTCGATGCGGAGCGTGTCGGAGAGCCGCAGGTACCAGGTCTCGATCTCCCGGCCCGGCGACACCCGGGCGTGCCGCCCCGCGTTGGTCAGCAGCTCCGACAGCACGAGTACGGCCGCCTCTTCGAGCGGCGCGAGCCCCCACCCCGCGAGGGCCTTCCTCAGCTCCCACCGGGCGAGCCCTACGCAGCGCGGGTGCCGGCTCCAGCGCAGCACCACGGAATCCCCGTGGGCCGAGTTCATCAACATGGGAAGCCACCTCCAAAGTTGCTCTCTGTGACATTTCACTTACAGAGTGGGGTGGTGGGCGCTACCGTGGAAGGGGTTCGATCTTGACAAAGCGCAGTTCAAGGACGGGAGTTGATCGCGTGATGGAGCAACGCGTGCCGCGCAGTCCCCGGGAGAAGTACGGGGAGGAGCTGAAGCTGCGGCGTATCGCGGCGGGCATGACGCAGGAGGCTGTGGCCCGGGAGATGATGTGCTCCCCGACGCTGATCAGCCACTACGAGGCGGGGCGACGGCTGCCGAGCCCGCCGGACGCGAAGCGGCTGGACAAGGTGCTGGGGACGGACGGGTTCTTTGAGCGGTGGCTGGAGGACTTGGACTCGAAGTTCGCCCATCACTTCGTCGCTGCGGCGGAGTTGGAGAAGCAGGCGGCCGAGATCCGTCAGTACGGGCTGACGCTCGTGCCCGGCCTCTTGCAGACCGACGACTATGCGCGGGCGCTGTTCCGGGCGTACGACCCGAACTACCGGACAGACGACATTGACCGGCGGGTGGTCAACCGCATGGAACGGGCTCAGATCCTTGAGGGCCCCTCAGGCCCCGTACTGTGGACACTGCTGGACGAAGCCGTACTCCGACGGCGAGTCGGAGGAGCCATCGCGATGGCTGCGCAGTTGCGCAAGATCGCGGACATGGCAGAGGCGGGGCGCCTGCGGTTGCATGTAGTGCCCTTTGGAGCCGGGGAGCACGCCCTGATGGAGAGCCTGCTCACCCTGATGAGCTTCAAGGATGCCGCACCCGTGGCGTACGTCGAGGGTTTGTACACCGGGAACTTGATGGACGATCCGGCCCTGGTGAGCAACTGTCGAACGGCCTACGATCTGGCGTTGGGCGATGCGTTGTCGCACGGGAAATCACTGGCCCTGGTGCGGGCTGTAGCGGAGGAACACGAAAATGGTGAGCAGTGAGCGCTTCACGGGGTGGCGCAAGTCGAGCTACAGCGGTGGCGGCAACGGCGAGTGCCTTGAGGTAGCCGACGGCCACCCCGTCGTCCCTGTCCGGGACTCCAAGCTCACGCACGGCCCCGCTCTCGTGTTCCCCGCCACCGGCTGGTCGTCGTTCGTCTCGGCGGTCAAGGCCGGGACGCTTGCATAGCGCGAGGCTGGAAGTCCCGTCCGTCGCGACGAAGTTGTAGACCTCGTCCTCGAACGGGCCGTGGAACTCGCCCTTGCCGTCGCTCAGGTAGTGGTGATGCAGGTCCAGCCGCTCCAGGTGGGTCAGCGTTCCCAGGGCCAGGCTGAGTGACCGCAGGCGGGCAACCACGGGAGCGGTCGCGACCAACTCGGCGATCTCGTCCTGGATCGCGCTGTTCTCCACGCCCAGGTGCCGCAGCGCGGGCAGTTGCTCGCCGCTGAGGATCGGCGCGAGATCGAATCCGTCGGCTGTGTCGTTCTCTCCGTCGTCGACGCCGAGCCACAGGTCCAGGTGTTCCAGCGCCGGCATGTCGCCGGCCGCCACCGCCCGCGCGACATCGGACGGCAGGCCGCAGGACTCGAACCGCAGGGTCTTGAGCGTGTCATGCCGATGCCAGGCCGACGCCTGGGGGACCGTACGGGCGCCCGCTCTGTCCGGATCGAGATCCACCAGGGGCAGGCCGTGGTGGGACTTCGAAGACAGGTTCTAGTCGCCCACTCGCGCCACCGCGCCCGTCTCCAGCGCCACCCACAGCGCCCCGTCCGGGCCCACCGTGATGCCGTGCGGCTCCGAGGACGGCGACGGCAGGTCGTACAGCGTGATCCCGCCCTCCCCGGTGATACGGCCGACGCGGCCCGTGGCCCACTCCGTGAACCAGCAGTCACCCGCGCCCGTGGCGACGATCGCGTGGGGCTTGGCCGCCCGGTCCGGCAGGGGGAACTCCGTCACCTCGCCCGTCACGGAGATCCGGCCGACCTGACCCGCGACGATCTCGACGAACCACAGCGCCTCGCCGTCGGACGTGATCCCGACAGGGCCGGCGCCCGGTGTCGGCAGGGCGTGCAGGGTGACGTCCCCGTCGACGGTGACGCGGCCGACGGCGTTCGCCTGGTTGAGGGTGAACCAGAGCGCGCCGTCCGGGCCCGCCGTGATCGCGGAGGGGTAGCCGCCCTCGACCGGCAGCGGGAACTCGGTGATCCCGCCGTCGACCGTGACGCGGCCGACACGGTCGGTGTTCATCGCGGTGAACCAGAGCGCGCCGTCGGGGCCGGGCGTGATGCCGTACGGGCCGCTTCCGGGCGTCGGTACGTCGAACGACTCGCTCTCCCCGGTGACGGTGACGCGGCCGACGGCGTTCGCCTGGTTGAGCGTGAACCACAGGGCTCCGTCCGGGCCCGGCGTGATCACCATCGGGCGGGCGGCCGACGGGTCCGGGGCGTCCACCCCGTACAGGGCCACCTCCCCGTCCGGGCCGAGGCGGGCGATCTCACCGCTGTGTACGAGCGTCACCCACAGCGCGCCGTCCGGGCCTGCCGTGATGCCGTACGGACCTGACTCGGCGCCTGTCAAGGTGAACTCACGAACGGCGGTGGGGGCGGATGCGGCGTCACGACGAGACACGGGGCAGTCCTTCCAGAACGACTACGGGCGGCGGGGCCCGGCCCCGCACCCTCCCCACCACCGCACCTTCGCCGCAACCATTTTTCGGGCTCCCGGCGTTCCATCCGCCGACGCGGTCAGTTCACCTTCCCGTCGCGCGGGTTTCCTAGCCTGTCGCCGACCCGCAACCTGATCGCGGGGCAGACAGACGCTGGGAGCACCATGACGAAGGTCCGCAACCGATGGCTCAGGCCGCGCGACGGGGACGGCCCGGCCGGGCCTCCCGACGGGGCGGGGCAGATCCCGGGCCGGGGGGACCGGATCACGCCGACCGAGCTGGACGTGTGCCTGCGCGCCTGCGCCGTGCACAGCGGGAAGCTGGTCGCCAGCCTCGACCGCAAGCGCACCGAGCTCGCCGAGAAGCTGCGCCTGGTGCTCGCCGCCCACGCCACCGACGCGGGCGAGAGCGCCCCGGCCGCGCCCGCCACAACGCCGCTCATCCGGCGGGCGGCCAAGAAAGTGGTCGCCGGGGGCACGGGCTCGCTGAGCGGTGAGCTGCTGGACGCGCTGCTGGCCGCCGGCAACAAGGCCCTGGAGTGCGGTTACGACGACGAGCTGCGGCTGTCGCTGCTCATCAGCGACGCCGTGCTGACCCAGCGCAAGAACTCCCGGGCCGGCTGGCGGCTGCGCGCCCGCACGCTGGAGGCCATGGGCGACGAGCCGGCGACCATCGCCGCGTACGAGCGCTACCTCGCCCTGACCGAGGAGGACGGGTTCGGTGTCGCGCCCCGCATCGCCGGTCTGCGCACCGGCGGCGAGAAGCAGGACGAGATCCTGCGGCTGCTCGAACGCGGCTGCCCGCAGGCGGCGGTGTACGCGGACGGCCCCGCCACCGACATCTGGGCCGAGGGCGTCGAACTGCACGCAGCGGGCGACGGCGCGGGCGCCGAGGCGCGGCTGATCGGCGCGCTGCTCGCGATGCGCGGCGACGGCAGCCCGGTGACGGACCTTCAGGTCTCCATCGGGCAGTACCTCGACCTGCGGCTCGCGGGCGGCGGAGCGGTCGAGGAGACCCGCCGGCTCGCCGCGCTCTACGGCGAGATGCGCCTGGCCCGGCAGCGCGGCCCGGTCCCCGACCCCACCTTCGGCGACGTCCAGTGGCTGACGCTCGGCGAGTTCCGCAACCAGATCGCGGGCAAGTCCATCTGTCTGATCGCCAACTCGCAGAGCGTCGGGCGCGGTTCGCTCGGCGCCGAGATCGACGCGTACGACCTGGTGGTCCGCTTCAACTCGTACAAGATCGACGCGGCGGCCACCGGCAGGCGTACCGACATCCACGCCTCCATCCACAAGCACGGCTTCAACTGGGACCAGAAGGTCACCACCCGGCTGATCTTCGGCGGACTCGCCAACGACTGGAAGAACTCGCTGCGCAACCGGCTCGTCCCCGGTGCCCAGACCTACGTCAACGACGAGTCGCTGCGCTGGCCGCTGCGCAACATCGGCCGCGTCGGCAACGACGAGTGGCCCGCCATCCCGACCAGCGGCTTCAACATGCTCTGGCTGCTGGACTTCCTGGACGTCAGCCCGAAGCTCGACCTGATCGGCTTCGACTTCTACGAGAGCGGTGCCTACCGCCTCAAGGAAGCGATGCGGATGCCCATCACGTCCGTGCACGAGTACACCAGCGAAAAGGCGTGGGTCATGGAACGCGCCCAGAGCGTGACCGACACGAGGATCTCCCTGCGATGACCACCGCCCCCCACGCCCCGGTCGGACCCGCCGCCGCGGCCGCCGCCACCGCGCCGCTGTCCGCCAACGCCCTGACCGGCAAACGACGCCTCGCCTTCGCCTCCTTCGTCGACGAGAACTATCTGCCCGGCTTCCTCGCGCTGCTGCGCAGCCTGGCGCTGTCCAACCCCGGTGTGTGCGAGGACTTCGTCGTCCTCCACGACGATCTGCGGCCCCAGTCCGTCGCGTCGATACGGGCGCTGCACCCGCGGGTGCGCTTCCACCGCGTCGACGCCGCGCGCTACGACAGCTACGAGAAGGGCGACCAGGACAACTACCTGGTCCGCAAGGCCTACTTCATCCTCGACGTCTTCCGGCTGCGCGACTACGACACGGTCATCACCCTCGACACCGACATGGTGGTCCTCGGTGACCTGTCCGAACTGCTCCAGCTGCGCGAGGGACTCGCGGCCGTACCGCAGTTCTTCTACGGGCAGCACAAGCTCAACAGCGGACTGCTGGTCATCCAGCGCGAGTACCTGAGCGACGAGTTCTGCGCGCGGATCGACGCCACCGGACGCAGCGGCGACTACGAACTGGACAAGCACGACCAGGGCATCCTCAACTCGGTGCTCGACGGCGACTTCGTCCAGCTCGACTCGCGCTACAACTTCGTCAAGCGGCGGCTCTCCGGCGACAAGCCCGTCCCCGACGACACGGCGATCCTGCACTTCACCGGACGCCACAAGCCGTGGCAGGGCGGCGAGGCCGGTTACACCCAGGCCGAGGACCGCTGGCGGGAGTTCGAGCTGACGGACGCGGAGTTCTATGCCGCGTACATGGCCGTCTCCGGCACCATGCACCACGACCTGGTCGTCAAGTACGGCACCGAGCACGTCGCGCGCACCGGGGACGTCGAGAGCGCCCGCAAGGTCGCGCACGCGCACATCAACGCGGGCGGCTTCCAGGAGGCCGCCGACATCCTCGGCAGTGTGCACATCCCGGTCGACGACACCTGGCCGCACGAGGTACTGGGACACGCCCTGATGAGCGTCTCCCGGTACGAGGAGGCCAAGGTCCAGCTGCACCTCGCGGCGGGCTCGCCCGGCCGGGCGGCGACGTCGTTCGGACGGCTCGCGCAGATCGCCTGGATCCACGGCGACGACGCGACGGCCCACGCGTACGCGATGCGTGGGCTGGCCGTCGACCCCACGCACCGTTCCAACCGGCTGATGCGGCTGCGGACCCGGGACCACGATCTGCCCGCCCCGCGCGAGGGCGCCCCCGAGGACCAACTCGCCCATGTGGCCTTCTACATGCCGCAGCAGGGCAACGCCGGTGACAAGCTGCTGCCCGAGTCCGTACGGCTCGCGGTCGGCACCAGCACCGGCGCGGACGGCGGAGCCGACACCGAGACGGGGGCGCGCCGCTGGCACTCCATCCACGCCCACCGGCTCTTCGACAAGGCCGCGCTGGGGCGTGTCAACGAGCGGCGCGGCCTGGTCATCGGCGGCGGCGGACTCTTCATCCCCGACACCGCGCCGAACGGCAACAGCGCCTGGCAGTGGAACGTCCCCGACGAGAACCTGAACGGCATCGACGTACCGATCGTCGTGTACGCGGTCGGCTTCAACGCCTTCGACGGCCAGTCCTACCGCGCCGGGCGCTTCAACTCCTCCCTGCGCCAACTGGTCGAGCGCAGCGCCTTCTTCGCACTCCGCAACCACGGCTCGATCGAGAAGGTCCGGGCGCTGCTGCCGGCCTCGCTCCACGACAAGGTGCGCTTCCAGCCCTGCCCGACCACGGTCACCCGGCAACTGGTCGACGGCTGGACCGACCCGGCGCCCGGGCAGCGCGAGAACACTGTCATGATCAACGCCGCCTACGACCGGGCGGGGCTGCGCTTCGGCCACGACTACGCGCACTTCCTGGCCGAGATGGCCAAGGCGGTACGGGCACTGGGCGAGCACACCGAGGTCCTGTGCGTGGCGCACTCGCTGGACGACGAGAAGATCGCGTTCGACCTGCGGCGCGAGCACGGTATCTCGCTGCCGGTCATCCCGATGTACGACTTCGGCAACGACGCGATCCGGGACACCTACGCCCGGACGAAGCTGGTCATCGGCATGCGCGGCCACGCGGGGATGATCCCGTTCGGCTGCGGCACGCCGATCATCTCGCTGATCTCGCACCCGAAGATGGCGTACTTCCTGCGCGACATCGACCGGCCGGAGTGGGGTGTCTCGGTCCACGACAGGAACCTCGGCGCGCTGCTCACGGAGCGCGCGCTGGGGCTGCTGAACGACCACGCCGGGTCGGTGGCCGACGTGCACGGCAGGCAGCAGGAACTGTGGAAGGTGACACAGTCGAACGCGGCGGACCTCCGGGGGATTCTGGGGGCCTGACCCGTAGGTGGTACGTCCTCAATCGCCGGACGGGCTGATTCAGCCCGTCCGGCGATTGAGGACACAACACGTAGCCTGTCCGGCGATTGAGGACACAACACGTAGCCTGTCCGGCGATTGAGGACACGGCTCGGCGCCAGTCAGTAGTGCACCTGCGTCGGGAACGTGGCCGTGGGGCTGAACAGCGCCGCGTACCCCTCCTCGTGGTGCCTGCGGTGCCGGCCCGCCCGGTTCGCCTCCGCCGTCTGGGCGGCGGACGGGGCGAGCATCCCGTTGTCGGCGAGGGCCTGCACACGCAGCAGCAACGCCCTTACGTCCAGGCCCAGTTCGCCCGCCACCGTCTGGAGGTCGAGACCGGACTGCCAGCTCCAGAGCAGCACCGAGTCCATGCTCGACGACCAGACCACCGTGTTGTTGTTCTCGGCCTCCGGCGTGTGGAGCACGGTCTGCGCGACGGCCTCCTGGTGGGGAGCCGTCTCCTGGAGCGGGGCGACGCCCTCGGTGCGCGGATGCGGCAGTTGCACCTCCGCCGGCGGGCTCTGGGGAACCTGCTGCAGATACGCCTGCTCGGAGTAGGTCTCCTCCAGCGGCGGCGCTACCGGGGGCGGTACGGGCGGCACCGCGGGCGGCGGCACCGCGGGCGCCTGCGCCTGTGGAATGGGCTGCGTGCTCGCCTGTGGGTAGCGCTCCAGCAACTCCTGGGCGACGCGGCGCGCGTCGGTCTTGCCGACCGTGCGCCGCGCCAGCCGTACCTCGCGCTCGTTCAGCCCCATCAGGTCCGCGACGGCCCCGTCGTTGCCGACGGTGACGGCGAACGCGGCGAGCGTCCGGCTCCGCTCCGCCTGCGCCTCGTCCAGTACGGCCTGAGCCTGCCGCACCTGTTCGTCGCTGGCACAGAAGGCTTCGGCGAGGACGCTGTTCCTGTCCCAGAGTTCACGTGGATCCACGGGACTACCAACGCCGGTGGGCCGGAAGCGAATACGCCTTTACCGCGACTTTGCGTCGATTTCCGCCAAATGGACCAAAGAGGCGCTATCACCTGAAAGGGCGACTTGACGCCCAATCGCCCTGGTCGCAGGCCCGTCCGGCGACGCAGGGCGGACACGGGCCGTCCCGCGGTTGACGACAGCGCCTACGCGCGCAGCCGCAGCACCGCGCGCCGCAGGCGTCGCGCCCGGCGGACCACGCGCTGCGCCGCCGCGTTCTGCGGGATGCGTACGAGCTGCGGGCCCACCGCGCCCGGCAGCCCGAGCGTCGTGAGACGGCGGCGCTTGAAGTACCGCAGCGTGTGCGGGTCGAGCCGCGCCGCCAGGAAGCTCTCCGCCGCCGGCCGCAGCCGCGGGTGCATCTGCGGCTGCATCGTGAAGCCGACGGCCGTGACCAGCTCGGCGGGACTCGGCTCCGGCCGGTACGTACCGTCGTCGTCCAGCGGCGGGACCAGCGCGTCCACCAGTGTGACCGGCACGCGGTTGCTGTTCTGGAACGGCGAGAGCCGGTCGAGCAGCATGTCCGTGCCGGTGCGGGCCACCGGGATGCCGAAGAACGCCGACGCCGTGAACAGCGCCGTCGAGAAGCAGCCGACGACCAGGGCCGGCTTCAGCCGCCGGTACAGCACCTCGGCGAGCACCGGACGCTCCAGCACGGTCAGCGAGGCGCCGAGCCTCGACGCCTCCTCCTCCAGCCGCCGCGACCAGCCGGCCGGCGCGGTGGGGTGCGGTTTGAACACCACGTGCCGGTGGCCGAGTCCGACGACGCCCCGCACCATCCGGATGTGCAGGTCCTCCTCCTCGCGCTCGGTGATGATGCCCAGCGTGGAGAGGTACTGCCCCAGCAGCAGCGCGGGTTGCTCGGCCGGGATCTCGAAGTCCGTTGCCGTGTCCGCCAGTTGGTCCAGCACCCGCAGGAAGTCCGGGGTCGGCACCGTCCGGGACGGGACATCGAACTCGGTGAGCAGCAGCGGCACCAGGCCCGGTACGAGATCGAGGTGCAGCAGCCTGCGTATCCGCGCGCCCACCTGGAGATCGAGCCGGTTACGGGTGGGGCCGTAGCTCATCAGCCCGTCCGCGTACACCTCGATCCTCGCGGCCGTGAAGATCTCCGCCAGCGTGAGCGCGGGGCTGACCTGGATCGATTCGAGGACCAGCTCCACCGCGTCGTCGCCCAGACCCCAGGCGAGCCGCAGATGGCGCTCCCAGATCGGCAGGTCGTCCTCGCGGGGCACCCAGCCGCCGGGGTGGAAGGGCGCGATCGTCTCGTTCCACGACAGCACCGAGTCGAACCGGTGGCGCAGCCGCTCGAAGCCCGGCATCTCGTGGACGGCGGGGGTCAGCTCCGGCGTACCGGCGTTGTTGCTCACGACCAGGACGGTCCGGTCGACCGTCTCGAAGAGGCCCGCGTCGACGGCCGCGGCCAGTGTGGCGGCGCCGTACAGGGTGGAGGCGTAGAACACCCGCGTCGTACGGCCGCCGGAGTAGGACGTCGTCATCAGGCCGCCGCCTTCCCGCTCGCGCCCTGACGCCTGCGCAGCCGGCGCAACTGGGTCGAACGGTCCAGGTCCATCGAATTCAGCGCTTCTCTCAGTACGTCCTGCGGCAGCCGTTTCATCGCGGCGGCGCTCATCGCGCGCAATTTCCTGGCCACGGCCGGTTCGAATCGTTCTTTCGCCGCCAAGTGGTGCGAAATGATGGCCAGATAGGTGCGTACTGCTTTCAGCAGAAAACGTTCGCTCTCGCGGTCCGCCGCCGTTTGGGCCACGACCTGGTCGAACGCGCGGATGAAGTCCAGTTGCCGTACGTCGCCGATCTGGGTGAGTGACGAGGCGACGCCGCGCCGGTAGAAGATCCCGAGCAGTCCCACCGCGGCGAACGACTCCGCCTCGCGGTGCAGCCGCCAGATCCACGGCCGGTCCTCGGCGGTCCGCAGCCCGTCGGTGAAGTGCAGCAGCCCCCGGTCGGCGAGGCGCCGGTGGTAGATGCCGGCCCAGGCGTACGCGTAATCCACCGACGTGGTCCTGTCGGCGGGCAGGATCGCCTCGCGCGGCTCCAGGACCTCGCCGCGCGGGCCGACCGGGACGCGGTGCACCGTACGGGCCCGGCCGGTGAACTGCACGTGGTCGGTACGGACGAAGTCGCAGCCCAGGCCCTCGACAGTGGCCAGCAGGGCCTCGTAGTAGCCGGGCCTCACCCAGTCGTCGCCGTCGAGGTAGGTGATGTATTCACCGCGTGAGGCGTCGAGACCGGTGTTGCGCGCGGTGGCCAGTCCGCCGTTCTTCTCGTGTCTCAGCAGGACCGCGCCGGGCAGATCGCGTTCCGCGCGCCGCAGCAGCTCGGGCGTGCCGTCGGTGGAGCAGTCGTCCACGAGCAGGAACTCGAAATCCTTTCGCGTGTTCGCCGCGAGGCTCCGGAGGGTTTCGGGGACGTATGTCTGCACGTTGTAGAACGGCACGACGACAGAGAGCTTGACCACGCCGTGGACGCTATGGGGCGGTCCGGCATTCGTTCCGACATCCGCGGGGATGCCAGGTGAACGACGGATGGCGGAATGGTTAACCGAGCCCGTTCCCGGGCCATTTCGCCATCCGTCGACCCTCTGTTAACCCTTTATTGCTGTTGCGTTGGGCCGCCAATCCCCATGCCTTCCTAACGTCCAACACGTGCCATCACGTACCAGCAAAACGGTCCGGGTCGCCGTGCTCGCCGACTCCGACACACGGTGGAAGTGGGGCGCGCTGACCGCGCGCCGCATCGCACCCGACGACCGCGACATCGAGCTCAGCGGCTTCCTGCTGCGCGGACGAGCGACGCCCACCGCCCGCCAGCTCGCCGAGGTGGGGGCCGAGGCCGACGCGCTGCGCGAGATGACGGGGACCGAGTTCCTGGACGTGCTGCGCGAGGAGACGTACGACGTCGTCGTCCTCGCCCTCGTCGGCGGCGCCGTACAGGCCATGCTGCACGGGATATCCGCGCTGGGCCTGCCCGACCGGCCCGCGCTGGTCACCGGCTACGTCGGTGTCGTCTACGAGAAGCTGTCCGACGGGCTCCTGCTGCGCCACGGCGCGGACATCGTCCTCGCCAACTCCCGCCACGACGCGCAGCGTTTCCGCGCCGTGTACGAGGGCGTGGGCGCCGACTCCGGTTCGGTGACCGAGGCCGCGCTGCCCTTCCTCGGCGGCGCGCGCTACACGCCCGAAGAAGGCAGGGACACCGTCGTCTTCGCGGCCCAGCCGTCCGTCCCGCTGACCCGCGGCGACCGCGCGTACCTGCTGCGGCGGCTGGTCGAGCACGCGAGGCTGCACCCGCGCCGCGAGGTGCTGCTCAAACTGCGCAGCCGCGTGGGGGAGCAGACCACGCACGTCGAGGAGTACCCGTACCAGCGCCTCGCCGAGAAGCTCCCCGGCGGTCCGCCGCCCAACTTCCGCCTGGTGTACGGGAACATGGGCGAGGTCCTGGACGGTACCGACCTGCTCGTCACCGTCTCCTCGACGGCCGCGCTGGAGTCCCTGCACCGCCGTATCCCCACCGCGATCCTCACCGACCTCGGGATCCGCGAACCGCTCGGCAACCACCACTTCATCGGCTCCGGCTGCCTCGCCTCCTGGGACCAGCTCGACGGCGGGCAGCGGCCGAAGGCCGATCCCGTCTGGGCCGACCGGCAGGGGGTCGCCGCCGACGGCGGTTACTCCTCCGCCTTCGACATGGCCCGCGAGCGCGTCGCGAAGCTGCTGGCCGACGGCGAACTGCCGCCGATCACCCCGTACTACACGGCGACCACCGCGCCCGGCTATCTGCCGGGCCTCCTCGCCCGCTACCACCTGGCGCCCGACGGCACCCCGCTGACGGCGTCGAACCGCACGGCGCAGACGGGCACGACGGGCGTACGCCGCGTGGTCCGCGACACCGTCCGCGCCGCGGCCCGCGGCGCCTACCGCCACGGCGTCCAGCGCGTGGCCCCGGTGATCCGCCGGATGGGCGAACTGTGACGCGCCCCCTGCCGAGCGCTCCGACGCGGCTCGGAGCCGCGCCCGCGGGCGCCGTTCCGCCCGGACCCGCTTCTGTGGGCGCCGCGCCTGGGAACGCCGTGCCGGCGTCCGCGACCGCGGCGTCTGCGGGTGCCGCGCCTGGGAGCGCCGTGTCGGCGTCCGTGACTGCCGCGACTGCGGGTGCCGGGTCCGGGAGCGGCGTGCTCGCGGTCGGTGGTGACGCCCCGGTGTCCGGGGTTGCGGCGCCGGAAGGCGACGCGTCAGCGAGCGCGAGCGCCCCGCTCGCGTCCGGCGGCCACGCCCCACG
>NZ_JAAPBF010000086.1 GCF_022695985.1 Streptomyces sp. NP-1717
TTGTGGTCAATCCGGCAGCAACCACCACCAGTGCCCGCACACGCGACGTACTCATCCACGCGCTGGCCAGCGAGATGAAGCTGGAGGCGGTGACGACCGAGTACCGGGGGCACGCCCGGGATCTGGGGCGGCGCGCGGCGGACTCCGAGGACATCGAGCTGGTCGTCGCGCTCGGCGGTGACGGCACGGTCAACGAGGTCGTCAACGGCCTTCTGCACGGCGGTCCTGACCCCGACCGGCTGCCCCGGCTGGCCGTTGTGCCGGGTGGTTCGACGAATGTCTTCGCCCGCGCGCTCGGGCTGCCCAATGACGCCGTGGAAGCCACCGGCGCCATTCTGGACGCGCTGAGTAACCGGAGCGAACGCACTGTCGGTCTGGGACTCGCGGGCGGCACTCCGGGTACGGACGACGAATCGGTTCCCGCACGCTGGTTCACTTTCTGCGCGGGGCTGGGATTCGACGCGGGAGTGGTCGGCCGGGTCGAACAGCACCGCGAGCGCGGTAAGCGGTCCACGCACGCGCTCTATGTGCGCCAGGTCGTACGGCAGTTCCTCGACGAGCCCCATCGCCGGCGCGGCATGATCACCCTCGAACGCCCCGGCGAGCAGCCGGTCACGGACCTCGTGCTGTCCATAGTCTGCAACACGGCTCCCTATTCCTACCTGGGCAATCGTCCGCTGTACGCGTCGCCGGGCGCCTCGTTCGACACGGCTCTCGACGTGCTCGGACTGAGCAGGCTGTCGACTCCGGCGGTGGCTCGTTATGCGACGCAGCTGCTCAATTCGACCCCCGATCGGGGGCCGCACGGCAGGCACGCGGTTTCCCTGCACGACCTGACCGACTTCACCTTGCAATCGAAGGTCCCACTGCCCTTCCAGATGGATGGCGACCACCTGGGACTGCGAACTAGCGTGACGTTCACAGGCGTACGCCGTGCACTGCGTGTGATTGTGTGAGTGGAAGTAAGGAAAGTCCTTTCACTCGAACGTTTAGGCTGGCATCCACCCCATGGAAGTACGGCTGTGACCGAGTCGACACCGAGGAATCAAAAAAAACTTTCCTGAAGGGGTTGTATCCGCAGCCGAGGTTTGCGAATCTCTACATGGCGCTCGGGACGGCCCGCATCACCGGCCTCCGCTGAGCGCCAGAACCCCCTCCTCAAACCAGGACCACACCAGTTCATCTGGGAGTCGGCCCTTCCCTTGTCGGGGGATTCGTGAAAGCGTTCACATTCACAAGCAATCCGCACGTAACACCAAGAGAGGTAGCAGCCATGGACTGGCGTCACAACGCCGTTTGCCGCGAGGAAGACCCGGAGCTCTTCTTCCCCATCGGCAACACCGGTCCTGCGCTGCTGCAGATCGAGGAAGCCAAGGCCGTCTGCCGTCGCTGCCCCGTCATGGAGCAGTGCCTGCAGTGGGCGCTCGAGTCCGGCCAGGACTCGGGTGTCTGGGGTGGCCTCAGCGAGGACGAGCGCCGCGCGATGAAGCGTCGTGCCGCTCGCAACCGGGCGCGTAACGCGACCGCCTGAGCCCCCGCCACACCTTGAGCACGGCGGCGCGTACAGCGTGTACGCATAACCCCGCCCCCGAACCGCAGCGCGCAGTACCCCCCGATGCGCAAACGTCATAGAGCTTGAGGCCGAGCCCCGGACCGTCACCACGGTCCGGGGCTCGTTGCTGTGACAGCCGCGGTGAGAATGCTGTGAAGAACGGGCGGCCGGAACGCGGCGCACCGCCCGAAGGACGGGCGCGCGCCGGTTACTTGTGCGGCTCGACCGGGATGTCGAGGATCACACGTGTGCCCCGTTCCTGGCCGGGAAGCATGTCGAAACCGCCGCCCAACTCGCCTTCCACCAGAGTCCGTACGATCTGCAGACCCAGATTGCCGGCGCGTCGCGGGTCGAAGCCCTCGGGCAGTCCGCGCCCGTCGTCCTGGACGGTGATCAGCAGCCGGGCGTCCGAACGCCCCTCGCCGGCCGGGCGTTTGGGGGCGCTCCCGCCGCTGCGGACGGCGTGCACCTCAACTGTGCCGCGCTCCCCCGTCGCGAAGGCGTGCTCCAGCGCGTTCTGGAGGATCTCGGTCAGGACCATCGAGAGCGGCGTGGCCACCTCCGCGTCCAGAATCCCGAAGCGGCCCGTCCGGCGGACCGTCTTGCCGGGTGAGATCTCCGACACCATCGCGAGCACCCGGTCGGCGATCTCGTCGAACTCCACGCGTTCGTCCAGATTCTGGGAAAGCGTCTCATGGACGATGGCGATGGAACCGACCCTGCGCACCGCCTCGTTGAGGGCTTCGCGGCCCTGCTCCGAGTCCATCCGGCGCGCCTGGAGCCTGAGCAGCGCGGCGACCGTCTGGAGGTTGTTCTTCACCCGGTGGTGGATCTCCCGGATCGTGGCGTCCTTCGTTATCAACTCGCGTTCACGACGCCGCAGTTCGGTGACGTCACGGAGCAGGATCAGCGAGCCGATCCGGGTGCCCTTCGGCTTGAGCGGGATGGCCCGCAGCTGAATGACGCCGCCACTGCTCTCGATCTCGGTCTCGCGCGGGGCGTATCCGCTGGCCAGTTTGACCATGGCCTCGTCCACCGGGCCGCGCGCCGGGGCCAGTTCGTCGGTCGTCTGTCCGAGGTGGTGTCCCACCAGGTCGGACGCGAGTCCCAGCCGGTGATACGCGGAGAGGGCGTTGGGGCTCGCGTACTGGACGACGCCGTCGACGTCGAGCCGGATCAGACCGTCGCCGACGCGCGGCGAGGCGTCCATGTCGACCTGCTGGCCGGGGAAGGGAAACGATCCGGCGGCGATCATCTGCGCGAGGTCGGATGCGGACTGGAGGTAGGTCAGCTCCAGCCGGCTGGGGGTGCGGACCGTGAGCAGGTTGGTGTTGCGCGCGATCACGCCGAGCACGCGGCCGTCGCGGCGTACGGGGATGGACTCGACCCGTACCGGGACCTCCTCGCGCCACTCGGGGTCCCCCTCCCGCACGATCCGGCCCTCGTCCAGCGCGGCGTCCAGGAGCGGTCTGCGGCCCCGGGGGACGAGATGGCCGACCATGTCGTCCTGGTAGGACGTGGGGCCGGTGTTGGGCCGCATCTGGGCCACGGAGACGTAGCGGGCGCCGTCGCGGGTGGGGACCCACAGGACGAGGTCCGCGAAGGACAGGTCGGAGAGCAGCTGCCACTCCGAGACCAGCAGATGGAGCCATTCGAGGTCGGACTCGGTCAGGGCGGTGTGCTGGCGCACGAGGTCGTTCATGGAGGGCACACAGGGGAGCGTACCCGCGAGGTGAACCGGGACGATCCGTACGGCGTGGTGGTGGGTGGGGCCGGAAAATGCCCTCCCCGATCCATGGACAGATGAGAATGGTCTAGTCCACAATGCTTGGGTAAAGCTTCCGCCCTCCCCGCACAGGAGGACGGAACGAGGTAACCGGCGCTCTCTGCCCTGACTGCGTCGATACCTCCTCACGGCCCTCGCGGCCGTAGCAACTCCGGGCTGCGGTGCCGGACGGGCTGAGGGTCCCGTCCTGGCGCCGCGGCCCGTGGGTGTTTCCGGGCCCCGCCCGGCCCGCCGGCCGCGATCACCGCACGTCGCGAGCCTGCCGGGGCGCCCCCGCGCCGCCGGAGACGACCGGGCGACGGCGCTCACGAGGCCCTTACGAGTCCACCGCGCGAACACCTGCCCCCACCCGTGGAAGGAGCCGCGCCGTCGCCCGGCGCTCTGCTAGATTGGTCTATACCACGAGACTCAGAGGACTCTTACCAGATCGGCAGGCCCAGCGTGGAAGTTGTCATCGTCCAGGACGCCAAGGCGGGCGGCGAGCTCATAGCGGAGAGCATCGCGGGTCTGCTGCGCCGTAAGCGTGACGCCCTGCTCGGGGTGGCCACAGGATCGACCCCGCTGCCCGTCTACCAGGCGCTGACCGCCAAGGTGCGCGCCGGTGAGGTGGACGCCTCGGGCGCCCGCATCGCGCAGCTGGACGAGTACGTCGGCCTGCCGGCCGGGCACCCGGAGTCCTACCGCTCGGTGGTCCTGCGCGAGGTCGTCGAACCGCTCGGGCTCACCGAGGACGCGTTCATGGGGCCGGACGGCGCCGCCGAGGACGTCCAGGCGGCGTGCGAGGCGTACGACCGGGCGCTCGCCGGGGCCGGCGGTGTGGACCTCCAGCTGCTCGGCATCGGTACGGACGGGCACATCGGCTTCAACGAGCCGTGCTCGTCGCTGGCCTCGCGCACCCGTATCAAGACGCTCACGCGGCAGACCCGGGAGGACAACGCCCGGTTCTTCGACAGCCCGGACGAGGTCCCGCACCACGTCATCACGCAGGGCATCGGCACGATCCTGGAAGCCCGGCACCTGGTGCTGCTGGCCACGGGCGAGGGCAAGGCCGAGGCGGTGGCGCAGACCGTGGAGGGGCCGGTGGCCGCCGTCGTCCCCGCGTCGGCGCTGCAGCTGCACCCGCACGCCACCGTGGTGGTCGACGAGGCCGCCGCGTCCAAGCTGAAGCTGGCGGAGTACTTCCGCGCCACCTACGCGGCCAAGCCGGACTGGCAGCGCATCTGACGGACTCTCCCGGGACGCCGGGCGGACGAACGACGGAGGGGCCGCGGGTGCGGCCCCTCCGTCGTTCTCGTCACCGGTGCCGTGCTCAGGCCCCCCGGCCCGTCAGGGCCTCCGCCGCCGCGCGGCCGCAGACCCGCGCGGCTCCGTAGGTGGCGATGTGCGGGCTTCCCGCGGGCTCGGCGTGGTTGACCCCCATCTCCACGACGGCGGTGTCCGGACGGGCCGCGAGGATGCCGTCGAGGACGGCCGTCATCCAGGCGTGCCGGTGGATGTCGCGTACGACGGCGACGATCCGGCGCTCCCCCGCGGCGGCCAGCACCTCGGCCGCGGTGTTCTCGCCGCCGTAGGTGCCGGTCTCCGTGCCGGGCAGCAGCGCCGCCAGTTCGGCGGCGACGCCCCAGGGGGTCTCGTCGCCGACGGCGATGTTCGCGACGGGCGCGAAGGAGGCGACGTAGGGCGCCTCCTGAAGAGGTTCGATCGTGCCGGTGACCCGAAGGGCGCGGCGCGCGGCGATCAGCCCGATGTCGGTGCCGGCGCCGGTGCCCGTGCCGCCGTTGCCGGGCGCGGTCCCCTCCTGTACGGCCGCGCCCGGCCACGAAGCCCCCCGCACCCGGAGCGCCCAGTCGGCGAGGGCGCGTACCCGCGCCGCCGCGTCGGCCAGTCGCTCCTCGGGCAGTTCGCCTTCCCGTACCGCCGCGACCAAAGCGTCGCGCAGGCGCAGGACGGTCTCCTCGTCGGCCAGGCCGCCGCCGACGCAGATCGCGTCGACGCCCGCGGCGATCGCGAGGACGGAGCCGCGCTCGATGCCGTACGTCGACGCGATGGCCTGCATCTCGATGCCGTCGGTGACGATCAGCCCGTCGAAGCCCAGCTCCTCCCGGAGCAGACCGGTGACGATCTGCGGGCTGAGAGTCGCGGGGCGGTCCTGGTCGAGCGCGGAGAGCAGGATATGCGCGCTCATCACCGATTTGGAACCCGCGGCGATCGCCGAGCGGAAGGGCGCCAGCTCACGGGCGTGGAGGGTGTCGACGTCCACGTCGATGCGGGGCAGCGCGTGGTGGGAGTCGACGGCCGTGTCGCCGTGTCCGGGGAAGTGCTTGGTGCAGGCGGCCACCCCGGCGGACTGGAGACCTTCCACATAGGCGGCCGTGTGGCGGGACACGAGCGCCGGGTCGGCGCCGAAGGACCGGACGCCGATGACCGGGTTGTTGACGTCGGAGTTGACGTCGGCGGACGGCGCCCAGTTGAGGTTGACGCCGCACGCGGCGAGCCGGCCGCCGAGCTCGCGCGCCACGGCCCGGGTGAGGTCCACGTCGTCGACGGAGCCGAGCGCGTAGTTGCCGGGGAAGGACGAGCCGTCGCGCACTTCGAGACGGGTGACGTCGCCGCCCTCCTCGTCGATGGCGACGAGGACGTCGTCCCGCTCGGCCCTCAGCTGCGCGGTGAGCGCGGCCAGTTGGGCCGGCGAGGTGATGTTGCGGCCGAAGAGGCCGACGGAGGTGAGCCCCTCGCCGATGCGCCGCAGCAGCCAGTCGGGCGCCGTGGTGCCCCGGAAGCCGGGCTGGAGGACGGCGAGAGCGTCGCGGGTCAGGGTGTCGGAGCTGTGGGTGAGAGTGGTCATACGGCGCTATCCCTTTACTGCGCCGGATGTCAGACCGGTCGCCATCTTCTTCTGAATGATCATGAAGAACACCACCACGGGCAGCGCGATCAGGGTGGAGGACGCCATCAGCGCCCCGTAGTCGGTGCCGCGCTCGGTGGTGAAGGTCATCAGCCACACGTTGAGCGTGTACTTGGAGTTGTCGTTGATCAGGATGTACGCGAAAAGGTACTCGTTCCACGCGTTGACCAGCGCGAAGATCGACGCCGCCGCGAGGCCCGGGGCCAGCAGGGGGAAGATCACCCGCCGGAAGGCGCCCATCCGCGTACAGCCGTCGACCATCGCCGACTCCTCCAGCTCCACCGGGATGTTCACGACGAAGCCGCGGATCATGATGATCGCGAACGGCAGCGTGGACACCAGGTAGACGATGATCAGGCCCCAGTACTCGTCCAGGCCCCCCATCGCGTTGAGCTGCGCGTAGATCGGGATGAGCATCGCCGTGGGCGGCAGCATCTGTACGAGGATCAGCACCATCAGCAGCGCGCGGCGGCCGAAGAATCTGAACCGGCCGATGGCGAGCGCCGCCAGCGTCGCGATGATCATGCCGCCGACGACGGCGGTGACCGAGACGATCAGGCTGGACTGGACGGCGGTGGAGAAGTTCGGCTGGTCGACCGCGCGGGCGAAGTTGTCGAAGGTGAGCGACGACGGCCACAGCGTCTGGTCGTAGGAGCGGATCTCGTGGTTGGGCCGCAGCGAGCTGATGACCAGCCAGTACACCGGGAACGCCATGACGACGGCGAACAGCAGACCGAGCACGTCGTAGACGCCGCGGCTCTTCTTGCGGTCCGGGCGCAGTTTCTGCCCGACGACCGCCGGGGGCGTGGCCGGGACGGGCGCGGGCGCGGTGGAGGTTGAGGTGCTCATTCGACCTCTCCTGTCTTCATCAGCTGACGCAGGTAGAACACGGCCACGCCGGAGAGCAGCAGGACGGTGATCAGGGCGATCGCGGTGCCCTGGCTGAAGGAGGTGGACTCGAAGGCCTTGGAGAAGGAGTAGAGGCCGAGGGTCTCGTACTCCGGTTCGGGCTTGTTGCCGCGCAGCAGCCAGATCTGGCCGAACACGTTGAAGTCCCAGATGACCGAGAGCGTGGTGACCATGACGAAGACCGGGCGGATGACGGGCCAGGTCACGTAGCGGAAGATGCCGCGGACGTTGGCTCCGTCGAGGGCCGCCGCCTCCTCCAGTTCCCGGGGGACCTGGGTGAGGGCCGCGTACAGCGTGATCACGACGAACGGGACGGCGCCCCAGACGACCAGCAGGGTGATGATCGCGAAGCCCTGCCAGGGGTCGAGGAACCAGTTGTGGCCGAGGAAGTCCTCGCCGGCGACCTTGGCTATCAGGGTGTTCAGCAGGCCGTAGTCGGAGTCCGAGAGCCAGCGGAAGATCGAGGCGGCGACCATCAGGGGCATCGACCAGGCGGCGATCAGCGCCGCGGTCAGGGTCAGGCGCACCCAGGTGGACAGCCGGGTCATCATCATGGCGACCAGCAGGCCGATGGCCATGGTGAGGCCGACACAGACGGCCATGAAGAGGACGGTGCGGCCGGTGACGGACCAGAATTCGCTGTCACCGAGGATGTTGGTGAACTGCTCGAAGCCGACCCAGGGCGGCGGCTCCCCCGTCCACAGCTCGCGCCGGCCCATGTCCTGGAAGGACATGATCACGGTCTTGGTGAGCGGGAAGGCGTAGACGGCGGCGATGGCGACGATCGCCGGGAGGATCAGCAGGAACGGGAGGAGTTCGCCCTTCTTGCGGCGTCTCTTCCCGGTCGCCTTGACCGTCCCGTTCCCGGGGGCGGGCCGGCCGTCTGTCCCTTTCGGGTCACGCGGTACCGGGGGCGCCGGTGGTCCGGCGGCCTCCTGCGTGTCGGCAGCAGTCACGTGACTGACCTTCCGTTTCGTTCTCCGCACCGAATCCGCGCCCGAAAGGGCGGGGAGCGGGGCCCGGTGGTGACCGGACGCCCGCCCCCGCAGACCCAGGGGCCTCCGGGGGCGGGGGCGCCGGAGGCCCTGGCGTTCAGGACCCTTGGGCCGGGGACGTGTGTGGTTCGGGCCCCGGCCCGGGACTCCTGGGTCAGGACTCTTCGTTGATCAGTTCGTTGATCTTCGCGTCGGCTTCCTTCGTGGCGTCGGCCACGGAGTCACCCTTGAGGATCGACAGGAGCATGTTCTCCAGGACCTCCTCCTTCTCGATGGAGGTCCAGCCGGGCGCGATCGGGGTGAACCACGCGTCGGGTACGGCGTTGGCGATCGGAGCGGTCTCCGGCTTCGCCTTCAGCGGCTCCAGCTGCTTCTCGTTGTTCGGCAGGATGTTCTTGCCGGCGAGGACCTCCATGGACTTCTCGCTGGTGAACATCGAGACCCAGTCCTCGGCCAGGTCCTGGACCTTGGACTTGCTGGTGATCGCCAGGTCGGAGCCGCCGATGAAGGAGGGCAGCGCCTTGCCGTTCGGGCCGGGCATTCCGGCGGTGAGGATCTTGCCCTCCAGCTTCGGGTTGCCGTTGTTCTTTCCGTCGATGACGGAGCCCGACTCCCAGCCGTTGCCGTAGATGAGGGCCGCCTTCTCGTTGGCCATCACGTTGGCGTGGTCCTGCTCGTCCTTCGTCTGGTCGGCCTTGTTGTACTTCTTGACCAGGTCGATGAAGTGCTGGATGCCCTTCTGCGCCTCGGGCGAGGAGAGCGAGGCCTTCCACTCCTTGGCACCCTCGTCGTACGTGGCGATCGCGCCGTCGTACGCGGCGACGTAGGACATGGCGGCGTACCAGTAACGGCCCGGCAGGTAGAGGCTGGAGGAACGCTTGTCCTTCTTGCCGTTCTCGGCGGCGATCTTGTCCATCGCCGCGAGCATCTCGTCCTCGGTCTCCGGCAGCGTGTCGAGGCCGGCGCCCTTCTTGAGCATGTCCGTGTTGTAGATGGCCACGCGCGCACCGGCGTAGTAGGGCACGCAGTACTGCTTGCCCTCGAAGGTGCAGGTGTCCTTCAGTCCCTGGATCCAGGTGTCCGAGTTGTCGTACTTCTTGGGGTCGACCTCGGCTACCGCGCCGTTGAGGATGTACTGCATCGTCTCGGTGTTGCCGAGCTCGACGACATCCGGGAACTTGTCGCCGCCGAGGGCGGTGTCGAGCTTCTTGGCCTTGTCAGCCCACTGCTGGTACTGGACATTGACCTTGACGTTCGGGTACTTCTCCTTGAACTGCGCGTTGACATCCTTGACCAGTTCCGGCCAGGTGCTCTGCGCGTCCACCATCAGCCAGACGGTGACTGTGTCCTTACGGTCCTTCGGGTCCTTCGCCGAACCGCTGTCGTCCGATCCACACGCCGCGACCGAGAACATCATGCCCGCGACGCCGATCGCCGCGATGAGCTTGCGCTTCACGCCACCCTCCTCAGGGATTCCTGCAACCCCCTCCCCACCGCGAAGACTTACGACGAGTACCACCGGGGCTGGGACCTGGTCTTTAATGGTTTAGACCAGTACGGGGAGCTTGGCCTAGACCTTTAGGGGTGTCAAGGGTGTATAAGAGGGCTGTCGTGTCCGTTATCGGACCGACACCTGGATCGGGGAGACGACCCGCGACCGGACCGTGCCACCATGTGAGCCGCAACAGACGGAGGAGCCGGTGACGGCAGCAGCACAGGAGTCGGGAAGGCAGACGATGGCCACGGACGGGGGCGGCACCGAGACCGAGAACGGGGCGGCCACCCGTACCGCACGCGTGCCCAAGTACTACCGGCTGAAGCGGCATTTGCTCGACATGACGGAGACGCTGCCGCCGGGCACGCCGGTGCCGCCGGAGCGCACGCTGGCGGCCGAGTTCGACACCTCGCGCACCACCGTGCGCCAGGCGCTCCAGGAGCTGGTCGTGGAGGGCCGGCTGGAGCGGATCCAGGGCAAGGGCACCTTCGTGGCCAAGCCCAAGGTGTCGCAGGCGCTGCAGCTCACCTCGTACACCGAGGACATGCGCGCCCAGGGCCTGGAGCCGACCTCGCAACTGCTCGACATCGGCTACGTCACCGCCGACGACACGCTCGCGGGACTGCTCGACATCACCGCCGGCGGCCGCGTGCTGCGCATCGAACGGCTGCGGCTGGCGAGCGGCGAGCCGATGGCCATCGAGACCACACACCTTTCGGCCAAACGCTTCCCCGCGCTGCGCCGTTCGCTCGTCAAGTACACCTCCCTCTACACGGCGCTGGCCGAGGTGTACGGCGTGCACCTGGCGGAGGCCGAGGAGACGATCGAGACGTCACTGGCGACACCGCGCGAGGCGGGGCTGCTGGGGACGGATGTGGGCCTGCCGATGCTGATGCTCTCGCGGCACTCGATCGACACCTCCGGGGAGCCCGTGGAGTGGGTCCGCTCGGTGTACCGGGGCGACCGGTACAAGTTCGTGGCGCGGCTGCGCAGACCGACCGACTGAGTCCGGCCGGCCGAACACCGATATCGGCGTAAGCCCACGTCAAAGGGCATGTTCGGGAACCGACGCAGGAGTACGGAACGCACACCGTTGCCGTACCGATATGCGGACGGGGGGTGACGCGTGCCGAAAAGGTCCCCTAGATTTCCTGCGAGTTTCAGCAGGTGATCCAGTGAGGGGACGACTCGCCATGCCAGAGCCGGCACAGCCAAGTTCCGCACCGAAATCGTCCGGGCGTCTCACGCCGAAGTCGGTTGTCATATGGGCGCTCGTCGCTCTGGTGGGCGCGGTCGGCTGGGGGGTCCTCGCGCTGTCGCGCGGGGAGGAGATCTCCGCGGTCTGGATGCTGGCCGCGGCACTCGGCTCGTACGCGATCGCCTACCGCTTCTACTCCAGATTCATCGCGCGCCGGGTCCTGAAGGTCGACAAGACCCGGGCCACGCCCGCCGAACGGCTCGACAACGGCGTCGACTTCCACCCCACCGACCGGCGCGTGCTCTTCGGACACCACTTCGCCGCGGTCGCGGGCGCGGGACCGCTCGTGGGACCGGTGCTGGCCGCGCAGATGGGCTATCTGCCGGGCACGATCTGGATCGTCGCGGGTGTCATCTTCGCGGGCGCGGTCCAGGACATGGTCACGCTGTTCTTCTCCACGCGCCGCGACGGCCGTTCGCTCGGCCAGATCGCCCGTGACGAGATAGGCCCGTTCGGCGGCGCCGCCGCGCTCATCGCGGTCTTCCTCATCATGATCATCCTGCTGGCGGTACTGGCACTGGTCATCGTCAACGCCCTCGCCGACTCGCCGTGGGGTGTCTTCTCCATCGCGATGACCATCCCGATCGCGCTCTTCATGGGCGTGTATCTGCGGGTGATGCGGCCCGGCAAGGTCAGCGAGGTCTCGCTCATCGGCGTGGCGCTGCTGCTGCTCGCGATCGTGGCCGGCGGCTGGGTCGCCGAGTCCTCGCTCGCCGACACCTTCACGCTGGAGGCCGGCACGCTGGTCATCTGGATGATCGTGTACGGCTTCCTGGCGTCCGTACTGCCGGTCTGGATGCTGCTGGCGCCGCGCGACTACCTGTCGACCTTCATGAAGGTCGGCACGATCGCGCTGCTGGCGATCGGTGTGGTCGTCGCGATGCCGACGATGAAGATGGACGCGGTCACGGAGTTCGCGAGCCGCGGTGACGGTCCCGTCTTCGCCGGTTCGATGTTCCCGTTCGTCTTCATCACGATCGCGTGCGGCGCGCTGTCCGGTTTCCACTCACTGATCTCCTCGGGCACCACGCCGAAGATGGTGCAGAAGGAGACCCAGATCCGGATGATCGGGTACGGCGCGATGCTCACCGAGTCGTTCGTCGCGATCATGGCGATGATCACGGCGTGCATCATCGACCCGGGTCTGTACTTCGCGATCAACTCCCCCGCCGGGGTCATCGGCGGCACGGTCGAATCCGCCTCCCAGGCGGTCGCCAACCTCGGCTTCACGATCTCGCCCGACCAACTCGCCCAGGCGGCGAAGGACGTCGAGGAGTCGAGCCTGCTGTCCCGCACCGGCGGCGCGCCGACCTTCGCGCTCGGCATGGCGGAAATCTTCTCGTCCGTCATCGGCGGCGCGGGGATGAAGGCGTTCTGGTACCACTTCGCGATCATGTTCGAGGCGCTGTTCATCCTGACGACGGTGGACGCGGGCACGCGCGTCGGGCGCTTCATGCTCCAGGACATGCTCGGCAACGTGTACAAGCCGATGCGCCAGGTCAGCTGGAAGCCGGGCGTCTGGTTCGCCAGCGCCGTGGTCGTCGGCGCGTGGGGCTACTTCCTCTGGGTCGGCGTGCACGACCCGCTGGGCGGCATCAACCAGCTCTTCCCGCTGTTCGGCATCGCGAACCAGCTCCTGGCGGCGGTGGCACTCGCGGTGTGCACAACGCTGCTGGTGAAGTCCGGCCGGCTCAAATGGGCCTGGGTGACGGCGGTTCCGCTGGCCTGGGACGCGGCGGTCACGCTCACCGCGAGCTGGCAGAAGATCTTCTCCGAGGACCCGAAGGTCGGCTTCTTCAAGCAGCGCGAGGTCTACCAGACGGGCATCGACAACGGCGAGGTGATCCCGCCGGCGAAGTCGATGGACGACATGCACACGGTCGTCACCAACTCGACGGTCGACGGCGTGCTCTGCGCGCTCTTCGCGATCCTGATCATCGTCGTGATCGCGGACGCCGGACGGGTCTGCTACAAGGCGATCCGCCACCCGGAGAGCGTGAAGCTCTCGGAGACGCCGTACGTGAAGTCGGAACTGGTCGCACCGGCGGGCATGTTCGCGACGAAGGAGGAGAAGGCGGAACTGGCGGCGGCGGAGACGAAGGCGTCCGCCGGGGCGGGTGCCGGGACGGGCTCGTCATGACCTCGGCGGCGAAGGTACGCCACGCGGTGGGCCGGATCCGCTGGTACGTACGGGAGTTGACGGGCGAGTCGGCGTACGACCACTACCTGGCCCACACCCGCGCCTGCGACCCGACGGCGGAGCCCCTGACGCGCCGCGCCTTCGAACGCGACCGCATGGACGCGCGCGAGGCGGACCCGAGGGAAGGGTTCCGCTGCTGCTGAGCGTTACGGCTGAAGGGCCGTCGTTCCCCTGCGGGGAGCGGCGGCCCTTCGTCGTACGAGGTGGGTCAGCGCACCCAGTCCTTGAGCTGCTCGGTCTCCAACGTGATGCCGACAGGGTCGGGCAAAGCGACCGTCTTGCCGAACGGCACGGTGCGGGCGCTCTCGTAGCGAACGCCGTCCGGCTCGCTGAAGACCGTCACCTCGCAGGAGTCCCGGTCGATCAGCAGATAGACGGGGATACCGGTCTCGGCGTAGGCGCGGGGCTTCTCCGTCCGGTCGCGCGCGTCGGTGTCGGAGTCGTACGAGGTGACCTCGACGGCCATCAGGACGGGGCCGGGATCGACCCACTCACCTTGGCCCCCAATGGAACCGCTGGGCGCGAGCAGGCCGTCAGCCCTGGCTCGTCCCTGCCGGTATGCCTGAGCTTTGAGCCCTTGTTCGGGATAAAGCCAGAGTTCTGGCCGCGACTGCATGCATTGGCGTGTCAGCCACTCAATGATGAGCCCGTGATCCCCGTCCGGCACTGCTTTGCTCCTGAGCTTCCCGTCGATCAGTTCCAGACGCACGCGGTCAGTCGTGCGGGCCACTATCCGGGAGAACTCATCGAACTCTTCAGGGTAAACGTGCACTCGGTCGGTGGTCATGGTCATGAGCCCTCCTTACTCCGCACCCGGCATCAACCGCCGCGCACTCATGCAACCGTGCACAGTGCTGTCAACGATAGCCGGGACCTGCGCCAGGACACCGTCGTACCGTGGCGCACACTTCCTGGATGGACCAGACGACACGGCCGGAGGCCGACTTCACGATCAGGGCGGCCGAAGCCGCCGAACACGCCGTACTCGGTGAGATCACCGCGCGGGCCTATCTGGACGACGGGCTGCTCGACTTCGGGGAGGACGACCCGTATCTGAAACCGCTGCGGGACGTCGCGGCACGGGCCGACGGCGGCGAGGTGCTCGTGGCCGTCGGGGCGGACGGGGAGCTCATCGGCGGGGTCACCTACGCGGCCGGCGGGTCCGTGTGGGCCGATGTGGCCGGGGACGGCGAGGCGGAGTTCCGGATGCTGGCCGTCGCGTCCGCCGGCCGGGGGCGGGGAGTCGGCGCGGCACTCGTGCGGGCGTGTGTGGAGCGCGCGCGAGCCACCGAAGGGTGTCTGCGGGTGCGGCTGTCCACCCGCGAGTCGATGATTGCGGCCCACCGGATATACGAGCGGATGGGCTTCGTACGCACGCCGGAGCGGGACTGGGCGCCCTATCCCGACCTCCCGCCCCTGCTCACCTACAGCCTGGAAATCTAAGGCTTTCAGGGCCGTTTCAGGGCAAGGCGAAACACCCGTGACACAACATGTGGGGGGTGCCGCTCCCAACGAGCCCCACATGTATGCTCAAGTCTGCTGTCGCCGCAGGAGAATCCGGTGAAAATCCGGAACTGTCCCGCAACGGTGTGCTGTGGTGCGCTTTGCCGCGCCCGCGAGTCCGAGCACCTGCCGACGGCGCATCCGGCTCGACCGATCCGGGTGCCGAGACGTCCGGGCCCCGAGGCTGGGCCGGTGGACGCCGCGCCGCGCGCCGCCCGTTTCCGGGACGGCGTACGCGGGCGTGCGCCGCCGTGCCCTCCCCGAGGCCCAGAGCCGAGCGAGGGAGAGCACCACGTGACCATCGCGCCAGCCGATCCGGCTTCAGCGATCTCCGAGCGGGTACGGGACACGGCCGCAGCGGCCGGCGGACCGGCCGACGGGCCCGGGACGAGCCTTCTGCGGCTCCTGACCGACCTCACCGCCGACCTCGCCGACACCGACCCCGGCCGGGTCGCCGCCGCCGCGCTCCGTGGCCGCAACGCCTCCTCGGACGAGGCCGAGTTGCGTGAACTCGCCACCGAGGCCGCCGCCGGGCTCATCTCCGAGGACCCCGCGTACTCCCGTCTCGCCGCCCGCCTGCTCACCCGCACCATCGCGGACGAGGCCGCCGGCCAGGGCGCCGTCTCGTTCTCCTCCTCCGTCGCCGTGGGTCACGCGGAGGGCCTGATCGCCGACCGTACGGCCGCGTTCGTCACCCGCCACGCCGCCCGCCTCGACGCGCTGATCGACCCCGCCGCCGACGACCGCTTCGGCTACTTCGGTCTGCGCACCCTCTTCAGCCGCTATCTGCTCCGCCACCCGATCACCCGCGACGTCATCGAGACGCCGCAGTACTTCATGCTGCGCGTCGCGTCCGGACTCGCCAAGGACGACTCGCCGGCCGCCATGGACGAAGTCGCCGCGCTGTACGGGCTGATGAGCCGGCTCGACTACTTCCCCTCCTCCCCCACTCTCTTCAACTCCGGTACCCGGCACCCCCAGATGTCGTCCTGCTATCTGCTGGACTCCCCGCTGGACGAGCTGGACTCCATCTACGACCGCTACCACCAGGTGGCCCGCCTCTCGAAGCACGCGGGCGGCATCGGCCTCTCGTACTCCCGTATCCGCGCCCGCGGTTCGCTGATCCGCGGCACGAACGGGCACTCCAACGGCATCGTGCCGTTCCTGCGGACGCTGGACTCCTCCGTCGCCGCCGTCAACCAGGGTGGCCGGCGCAAGGGCGCGGCCTGCGTCTACCTGGAGACGTGGCACGCGGACATCGAGGAGTTCCTGGAGCTGCGCGACAACACCGGTGAGGATGCGCGCCGTACGCACAATCTGAACCTCGCGCACTGGATCCCCGACGAGTTCATGCGCCGGGTCGAGGCGGACGGCGACTGGTCGCTGTTCTCGCCCGCCGACGTGCCCGAGCTGGTCGACCTGTGGGGCGACGGCTTCGACGCGGCGTACCGCGCGGCGGAGGCGGCGGGCAAGGCCCGCAGGACCATCCCGGCGCGTGAGCTGTACGGCCGCATGATGCGTACGCTCGCGCAGACCGGCAACGGCTGGATGACCTTCAAGGACGCCTCGAACCGTACGGCGAACCAGACCGCCGAGCCCGGCTCCGTCGTGCACTCCTCGAACCTCTGCACCGAGATCCTGGAGGTCACGGACGACGGCGAGACGGCCGTCTGCAACCTCGGCTCGGTCAACGTCGGCGCGTTCGTGACGGAGAGCGGCGAGCTGGACTGGGAGCGGCTGGACGACAGCGTCCGCACCGCCGTGACCTTCCTCGACCGCGTCGTGGACATCAACTTCTACCCGACCGAGCAGGCCGGCCGCTCCAACGCCAAGTGGCGCCCGGTGGGCCTGGGCGTGATGGGTCTCCAGGACGTCTTCTTCAAGAAGCGGCTGCCGTTCGACTCCGCCGAGGCCGCCGCGCTCTCCACCCGTATCGCCGAGCGGATCATGCTCGCCGCGTACGAGGCGTCCTGCGACCTCGCCGAGCGCGAGGGCCCGCTGCCGGCCTGGTCGAAGACCCGCGCCGCGCGCGGCGTGCTGCACCCGGACCACTACGACGTGGAGCTCAACTGGCCCGAGCGGTGGGACGCGCTGCGGGCGCGCGTCGCGAAGACCGGTATGCGCAACTCCCTGCTGCTCGCCATCGCGCCGACGGCCACCATCGCCTCGATCGCCGGCGTCTACGAGTGCATCGAGCCGCAGGTGTCCAACCTCTTCAAGCGCGAGACTCTGTCGGGTGAGTTCCTCCAGGTCAACGCCTATCTGGTGGACGAGCTGAAGAAGCTCGGCGTGTGGGACGCGCAGTCCCGCGAGGCGCTGCGCGAGTCCAACGGCTCGGTGGCGGGCTTCGGCTGGATCCCGGCCGAGGTGCGCGAGCTGTACCGCACCGCGTGGGAGATCCCGCAGCGCGGCCTGATCGACATGGCGGCGGCGCGTACGCCGTTCCTCGACCAGAGCCAGTCGCTGAACCTGTTCCTGGAGACGCCGACCATCGGGAAGCTCAGCTCGATGTACGCGTACGCCTGGAAGAAGGGGCTCAAGACCACGTACTACCTGCGGTCGCGCCCGGCGACGCGGATCGCCCGCGCGGCGAAGTCGCAGCCGGTCGCCGCCGCCGTACCCGTACCCGCGCGGATGGCGCCGGACGCCGACGCCATCGCCTGCTCCCTGGAAAACCCCGAGTCCTGCGAGGCCTGCCAGTAATGACCACCCCTGCCGTAGAGAAGAACCTGCTCGACCCGGGCTTCGAACTGACCCTGCGCCCCATGCGCTACCCGGACTTCTACGAGCGCTACCGGGACGCGATCAAGAACACCTGGACGGTCGAGGAGGTCGACCTCCACTCCGACGTCGCCGACCTCGCCAAGCTCTCCCCCGGCGAGCAGCACATGATCGGCCGGCTGGTCGCGTTCTTCGCGACGGGCGACTCGATCGTCTCCAACAATCTGGTGCTGACGCTCTACAAGCACATCAACTCCCCCGAGGCGCGGCTCTACCTCTCGCGCCAGCTCTTCGAGGAGGCCGTGCACGTCCAGTTCTACTTGACACTGCTCGACACCTACCTCCCGGACCCGGCGGACCGCTCGGCGGCGTTCGACGCGGTCGAGGAGATCCCGTCGATCCGCGAGAAGGCTCAGTTCTGCTTCAAGTGGATGGACTCGGTCGAGAAGATCGACCGCCTGGAGTCGGCGGCGGACCGGCGCCGCTTCCTGCTGAACCTGATCTGCTTCGCGGCCTGTATCGAGGGCCTGTTCTTCTACGGAGCGTTCGCGTACGTCTACTGGTTCCGCTCGCGCGGCCTGCTGCACGGACTGGCCACCGGCACCAACTGGGTGTTCCGCGACGAGACGATGCACATGAACTTCGCCTTCGAGGTCGTGGACACCGTCCGTAAGGAGGAGCCGGAACTCTTCGACGACGCGCTCCAGCAGCAGGTCACCGACATGCTGAAGGAGGCGGTCGAGGCGGAGTTGCAGTTCGGCCGCGACCTGTGCGGCGACGGTCTGCCGGGCATGAACACGGAGTCGATGCGCGAGTACCTCCAGTGCGTGGCGGACCAGCGCCTCCAGCGCCTGGGCTTCGCGCCGGTGTACGGCTCGGAGAACCCGTTCTCGTTCATGGAGCTCCAGGGCGTCCAGGAACTGACGAACTTCTTCGAGCGCCGCCCGTCGGCGTACCAGGTGGCGGTGGAGGGCACGGTCGGCTTCGATGACGACTTCTAAAGAGGCGTGAGCGCCGGAGCCCCGTGGCGGGTGCCGCGGGGCTCCGGCACGATGACCCCATGTTTCACACTCCCCTCCCCGCGGGTGAGGGCCTTCGACTCCGCGAGTGGACCGAGGCGGACGCCCCGGCCCTGTCCGCGCTCTTCGACGAGCCCGAGATGGACCGCTGGACGCCACTGCGGGCGCCGTTCGACGAGGCGGCGGCACGCGCGTATGTGACCCGCGCCCACGAACGCCGGGCGGCGGGCCAGGCGCTCCAGCTCGCCATCACGACGGACGGGCACACCCCGATGGGGGAGGTGCTGCTGTTCGTCGCGGCCGGGGACGGCTCCGAGGTCGAACTCGCCTACGGAATCGGCGCGTTGTACCGCCGCCGGGGCCTGGCGTCCCGAGCGGTACGCCTCGTACTCCCCCACGCGTTCCACGACACCCGCGTCCGCCGCGCGGTGCTCCGCATAGAACCGGCCAACGCGGCGAGCGCGGCGGTGGCCCGCAAGACGGGATTCCGCCTGACGGACGAGCCACCGGTGGTCCGTGAGAGCGGCTCACGAAGCACGTCGCTCCAGACGTGGGAACTCCGGCGCGACGCCCCGTACTGACGCCTGTTGTACGGCTCGCGGCCCGTGACCGGGGTCGTACGCCACGCGTTGGATGGTGAACGAGATTCGCACATCGGTACGTTGGGGTGTGAGGCGTATGGGAACCAGCAACCGTCAGAAGAAGCAGCGGTCCCCAGGGGACAACCGTCCTGGAATCTGGGTCGGCTACGGAAAATTGCTCAAACTCCAGCGCGACAGAACGGGCCTGACCCAGCAGGAGCTCGCCGAAGCGCTGGGATACTCAGTCGAGTTGGTCGCGTCGATCGAGCAGGGCCGCAGACCGGCGCAGGCGAAGTTCACCGAGGCGGCGGAGACGACGCTGAACGCGGGCGGGACCCTCTCGGTATTGCAGGATGACGTGGACCTTGCGAAACTCCCGGCGTTCTTCCAGGACTTCGCGCTGATCGAGACGGAGGCGGTCAGCAGGTACGCCTTCGAACCTCTGCTAATTCCCGGGCTCCTCCAGACCGAGGAATACGCGCGGGCTCTCTTCACGGCTCACTGTCCGCCGCTCGGAGACGAGTTGATCGAGCAGCATGTCGAAGCCAGGCTCGGACGGCAGAAGTTGCTGACGCGGACGCCCCTGGTGGAGTCGTCCTTCATCATCGGTGAGGCGGCGCTGACCACCGTGGTGGGCAACGACGACGTAACGAGGGTGCAGCTCCAGCATCTCCTAGAGCAGGGCTTGATGCGCAACGTCGAGATCCAGGTCATGCCGTCGGATCGCGGCTTCCACCCCGGACACAACGGTTCTATGGTGATTCTGGAGACGCTGGAGCATCGCCGGGTCGGCTATATCGAGTCCCAGGACGTAGGTCTGGTGATCACCGACCCGACAAAGGTCAGCACCTTCGGACTGCGCTATGGGAAGCTGCGCACGCAGGCCCTCAACGTGGAGGAGTCTGCCCGTCTCATCGAGCGCGTGGCAGGAGAAGCATGAGTACCGAGCAGGTTACGGCCGGTCCCGCCCGGCTGACATGGTTCAAGAGCAGCTACAGCGGCTCGGGCGGCGGCGACTGCGTCGAGGTGGCCCTCGTCCCCACCACGGTCCACATCCGCGACTCGAAGAACACCCCGGGCCCCGTGCTGCATGTCTCCAAGGGCCCTTGGCGCACGTTCCTCTCGTTCACCCACACCGAGGCACACGTCGCGGACTGACCCTGCCATAACCGTACTTCTGGGAGTCATCCAGTTTGTCCTCGACCGCCTTCGCTGACCAAGGTTGTCCCAGGCCGACATGATCGGTTGCCGCGTCGTCCGGTCATCACCAGCCGCAGCCGCTTCCCACCAGATCCGCCTGCAAGACCCTGCAAGTTCGTTGAGGGCAACCTCACGGAACTCGTAGTGTCGATGGCCCCGGCCACGTGAAGTGAGGTCACCATGACGTTACGGTTCACCGGAGTCGACCCCAACAACGGAGGCAACGGCTCTCCGACGGTCTGGGTCGCCCCGGAGACGGACGATCTGGTCATCCAGGGCCGGCGGGCCGACGTGCGGACCGAGAAGGCATGTGCCGGATTCGAGATCCAGGGCCACGCGATGGGGATTCCGGACCACGAGGCAGTTGTGCGGATCCCGGCTCGAATGGCGTTGATCCTGAGGGAGGCGTGTGATGTCGCAGAGCGTGGAGAGCTTCGCTGAGATCCTGGCGGGCGTACATCGCTCCGCCGTCCACCTGGAGTTGCGGGACTCGTACGGTGTGGACAACGAGGCTGACAACTTCGCGGCGTTCCGACGCGGAGACTGGAGTGAGGACCTGGAGCGCGCCGACAGACAGTCCTGGCTCGATCTCGTACGCGAGGCGACTGCCCGAGGCGTCGAGATGCGCCGGGCGCGGGTGGTGTCGGTGCCGGTGTCCGACTACATCTGCTACGAGCACACGGGCACTCAGATGACATCGACGTCGGTGAACGGGTCCGGTGGCTGGCAAGGGACCGGGCATCAGCACTCGCCCTGCCGGGAAACGACCTGTGGATTTTCGACGGGCGGCTGGTCCAGTTCAACATCTTCGACGGTCTCGGGCAATGGATCCGTACGGACTTCACCGAGGACCCGAATGTGGTCGAGTTCTGTGTTTCCTCATTCGAGTCCGTGTGGGAACGCGCGGTACCTCACACGGATTTCACGCTCTGACAATGATGCCTGCCAGCGGGCAGGGTCTACGCTGTGACCTGCGGTAACCGCACTGTCGTTTGCCTTCACACTCTGATGATCAACGGTGGCCGCACCCATGTCCCCAGGACTCGCACCAGCAAGATCACAATCCGCCGGTGGGGCTCGGGCACCATTCCCCCTCGAGAATGCTGAACATCTCTGAGTCCCGCCAACCGTCCCGGATCAACGCGGTGTGCCGGTGCCGCCCCTCGTACGTCATGCCGAGTTTGCCCAGCACCCGCGACGACGCGAGATTGCGCGGGTCACAGGTCGCGTAGATCCGGTGGAGTCCTAGTTCCCCAAACCCGCGCGCCAGGAGCTCTCGCCCGATCGCCGTGCCCACGCCACGCCCCCAAGCCCTCGGGTGCACGATGTAGGCGATTTCGCCCTGCCGCTGGAGACGGCTACGAACGTGCAGCTCACCCATGCCGACGAGTTCATTCTCCAAGCGAGCAATGTAGGCGACTCTCCGTTGCCCAGCGTGCGCCCCGGCTTCGACGGCGGCCTGCACGAACGAGCGCGTCTGCTCCTCGGTGTTCGGCCCCCAAGTCTGATAGCGACAAGCCTTCTCAAGGCTGGCCCAGGAGTGCACCGCTTGCCAGTCGTTCAGCGCGATCTTGCGCAAAGTCACCAGGGGTTGACTCACAAGCAGATCTTGCCAGATCCCGGGGGGGGCAGGAGCCCGAATCATGGCAACCCTCCACCGTCGCCATACTGCACCCCACCGACCTGCATCACCCTGCGCCAGGTCACGAACTACCGCAGGAGTACCAGAGGGAAGATGCAAGCCGTGCCCCTACCGAGTGATCACCTGGTCCACGAACAGCTCGTAGGCTGCGCGGTTGTGCTTGCGGGCTGCGACGACCTGTGAGCGGAAGTTTCGTAGTGCTGATTCGACCGCCGGCCGGTTGCGTAGGGTTGATGTGACCAGCGGGTCTCGAAGCTGCCCCGGGGCGAAAGCGAGTAGGGATTCCACGATCGGTTCCCACACCTTGGCTGCCTCGGACACGCTCAGGTTCTTCTTGAACTGCAAGACGTAGGCGTCGCTGACGGCCTCTCCGACAAGGGTCTCTCTTGTGGTTCCGATGGCCTCCGCAGCGAGCATGATTGACCCACGGAGGCTGAACCACTCGAACAGTTCGATCTC
This sequence comes from Streptomyces sp. NP-1717, assembly GCF_022695985.1. Classification (GTDB taxonomy): domain Bacteria; phylum Actinomycetota; class Actinomycetes; order Streptomycetales; family Streptomycetaceae; genus Streptomyces. The sequence continues at coordinate 22,226 of NZ_JAAPBF010000086.1, forward strand.
GTCCTCGGTCCGGGCATCTGCCGAGATGCGACCGAGGCGCGCTTTCTCCATCTCAATGGCGCGAAGCAGGCTCGCCACGAACACGATGTGCTCGGCGGTGACGCGTTCGGGGAAAACCCGGCTGTAAAGTGCGTCTTGTTCCCAAATCTTACTTTTCTCGTGGTAGGCCACCCCAGACTCTCCATGAAAGGCAGCGAGAGCCTGTGCAGCTACCTCAGAGGAGAGATGGTTCTCTCCTGGGCGCCGGATGACGTCCTCAGATCCGCCGCGCCTTCCGCCGCTGTAGCCGACGACCCCCAACCTTTCGAACTCGCGGACAAGCCGCCTCTGTACGCCGTCGTTACTGCGGAAATCAGAGGCTTGCGTGGGGTTTTGGCGGTTATTGAATCGCACAATACTGCGCACGGTCTCAGGGTCCTTGCACCGGATGAAGCGGGTAAGGACGTGACTGCCCTGACCGATATCAGCGGCTGGGACTGATCCGATCGCGCCGGTCGTCTGGGCACCGTTGACGATGCCGAGCCTGTGATCTCGACAGTTCCACTAACGAAGCTGAAGTCGTGTACCAAAGCTGTGATGCCGTTGTTGTAAGCCCACAGATTCGTTGGTTCGTTAAGCACTGTCTCCTGGATGCCGTTGTTGATATTGCTCTGCGAACGACGGCTTCCCAGGTAGTCACGGACGTTCGAGGAGAACAGGCTGGCACCGTGCTGCTCAAACCGTTCATGTAGACAACGGACCGGCACGCTGGTGCACAAGGCCGTCCATTTGTCGCCGTGTTCCTCGAAGGCCCCGGGCACTTCGACGGTGAACGTGTCCGACACGAGGATCGGCGTCTGCGAGTTTTCATAGCGCTGCGAAAGTCGCTCGCGGCCCAACTCCTCGCAAGAAACCTCGATATCGCTGTTGGGGTAGCCATGGTTCAACTGAGCGTACGCGGAGTCGCGCGCTGCTCGAAGCTCGGCGGAAGCTTGCTGCGATTCTGGAAGGTTGTGGACGTACCAGATTGCGACATCGCCGATGGCATCGTCTGCCAGCGCATCGTGGAGCTCGCGCCAGGCAACACGCAATGCATCCGGCACCCCGGAGGGATCGCTCTTGTTGAACAACCAGTTAATCGCTTGATGGAGGCTTGCGGCCTTTCGCGCAGGCGCCTGGAGCTTCGCAGCGTTCTCGGACTCGTAGCCCTGCGCGAGAACAACACGACCAGCACCACGGTCAATGTAAAGCAGATCGCACGACTTGTCGTTGGGGTGGTCTGTCAGCGAAGTGGCAGCGACAGTAGCGATATCCTCGATATCAAATATGAGTTGCAATGCGAACAGTAGCCGCTTGTTCGAGCCGTATTGATCAAGATCGACTCGCTTGCGAAGTGCCACTTCGAGACCATTTGTCATAGCGTCAGGTTACCTGTTGACTGGAGCTCTGTCCGATGATTTATCAAAGCATTTTGGCGCATTGGGCCTCTACGGGCCCCCAATGCACTCTCAAGCGACTGCGGTTGGAAGACCCCCGTGACCCAGGCTGCCTGTGGGGGCGACAGGCTTCGGGGCCACAGCAGAGCTGTCAAGTTTCCTGCCGATCGGCGGTCCCACGGCGCCGCGGCACAATCTCCCGATCTTGGCATCGAGTGCGGCATCGAACAAAGAAACCGCAGATCAACCGCTTGTAGCTTCCCGCCGATCGGCGGGAAGTACGAGGACACGCCACGTTCGTGAGACTGGACGACTGCGCCATCGGCCTGAGACAGCGGAAGAACCGCTGGTGAACAAGCACAGCCTGTGCAATGAGCGGCGAGATCCCACACCAACACCCACGGCTGGCGCGGCATACCGTTCCGCCACCCCGCTGACATCACTGCCCTAGACGGCGGCAAGCACGACGGCGGGCCCATGCCGCCCGAGGCCCCGCGTGACCCGCAGCCCCAAGGTGGCGAAAGCGGTAAGTGACTGGAGCCGACTGACGGTCTCCGGCTCAACTGCCCCCGTGACAGTTGAGCCGGAGACCGCCCGACTCCTGCCCGCGCCGCGCCGCATAGGCTGGCCGTATGGGGGTTGTCGCGCGTGCGCGCACCGTGGCGGGCGTCGCCGTCGTCGGGACGGTGGTCGCCGGGCTCGGGATTCGGGTCGTCGCCGAGGGGGATGTCGCCAAGTACGGCGGTGTCGCGCTGTATGCCGTGCTCGTGTACGTCCTTGTCGTCCTCGCCGCTCCCCGTGTGCGGCCCGTCGTCGCAGGCGCCGTCGCGTTTGCGTTCAGTTGTGCCGTCGAGTTGGTTCAGCTCAGCGGGGTGACCGCCGGGCCCGCCGAGCGGAGTGTGATCGTGCGGCTCGTGCTCGGGTCGACCTTCAATGCGCCTGACCTGCTGTGGTACGCGGTCGGTGCAGCGCTGGCCGCGTCGGCGCATACGTGGGCCGTCGGCCGGCGGGCGGCTCGGGAGCGCCGTCCAGGTGCTCCGCGCGCCGCAGTTGGCGGTCGATGGCGCGGTCCTTGATGTACCCGATGAGACCGGGAAGGGCGAGAAGGCCGAAAAGGGCAAGTACGACGAGGTAACCACCGATTGCGTTCATGCCTCCACTGTCGTCGTTCCGCACCGAAAAGAGCAGTGGCAGGACTGTCATGAACCATCGAATTACTGCCACACTGCCTCCATGCTGAAAAACGTGGCGGTCGTCCTGCTCGACGGTGTGCACCCCTTCGAACTCGGCGTGCTCTGCGAGGTGTTCGGTCTCGACCGCAGCGCGCAGGGTCTGCCGGTCTACGACTTCGCCGTCGTCTCCGCCGAGGGCCCCGTGCTGCGTACGCACGCGGGATTCACCCTCTCCTCGCTCCAGGGCCTCGACCGCCTGGAGGAGGCCGATCTGATCTGCGTACCCGCCGGGGACACCTATGTCGTACGGGACTACCCGGCCGAGCTGCTGGACGCGCTGCGCCGGGCCGTTGACCGGGGCGCGCGGGTGCTCAGTGTCTGCGCGGGCGTGTTCACCCTCGGCGCCGCCGGGCTGCTCGACGGGCGCCGCTGTGCCACCCACTGGATGCACTCCGCCGAGCTGGCGGAGGCGTATCCGCTGGCCGACGTGCAGCCCGACGTGCTGTACGTCGACGACGGACCGGTCGTCACCTCCGCCGGTACGGCCGCTGGCATCGACGCCTGCCTCCATGTCGTACGCCAGGAGCACGGCCCCGAGATCGCCAACGCGATCGCCCGCCGCATGGTGGTTCCGCCGCACCGCGACGGCGGGCAGGCGCAGTTCATCGAGCGCCCGCTGCCCACCGCCTGCGACACGGTGGGCGGGGTCCTCGCATGGATGGAGCGGCATCTGGACCGCGAGATGACCGTCGAGCAGCTCGCGGAGCGCGCCCACATGTCGCCCCGTACCTTCGCGCGCCGTTTCCAGCAGGAGACGGGCACCACCCCGTACCGCTGGCTGCTGCGCCAGCGCGTGCTGCTGGCACAGGAGTTGCTGGAAGGGACGGACGAGACGGTGGACTCGATCGCGGGCCGGTCGGGCTTCGGCAACGCGGCGGGGCTGCGGCACCACTTCCTGCGGACGCTCGGGACGACCCCGAACGTCTACCGGCGCACGTTCAGGGGCCCCACGCGCGTGGCGTGAGGCCCCCGGACGGCAGGTCGGTGGATCAGATCCCGCAGGACGGCGCGGACCAGAAGCGGCCCGAGCGGTGGTCGACGTGCGCGTGGTCGTTGTGGCCGGGGTAGCCCGGGCCGAGGATGCCGTTGAAGCCGTGGTTCCGCGCGTTCTGGGCCAGGGCGCACAGCGTGTGCGGTCCGGACCCGATGTCGGCGGCGTCACCGTACAGATGGCGGCTGTTGCTGGCCCCGCCGACCGCGTTGTTGCACGCGTGCGAGCGGAATCCGCTGGTGACACGGAGCGGCTGGTCGCCCATCGCGTGCCGCATCGCCTCCAGCTTCCACATGGTGCGCAGGGCGTTGGACTTGGCCGTCGCCGCGCTCACCGCGCCGCCCGACCAGTCGGAGTTGCAGTTGTTCAGCTCGGCGTAGGTGAAGTGGATCGGCGTGCAGTCGTTGTCCTGCAGCTCGTAGATCTTGTTGAAGGTGGCGGGGCCGGCGACCCCGTCGGCGGCGAGTCCGTACGCGGACTGGAAGCGCTTGACCGCGGCGGCCGTGGCCGGTCCGTACGCGCCGTCGATGGCGAGTACGGCGCCGTTGCCCGCGTGGCCGGCCACGCGGATCTGGAGCTGGGTCACGGCGGAGCCGCTGGACCCCTGGGAGAGGGTGCCGGACCAGGTGTAGCAGCCGTCGGCCTGGGCGGGACCGGCGGTGACCACCACGCCCGCCCAGGCGAACGACAGGGTCATGACAAGGCTGAGCAGAAGTCTTGAGGTGCGTCGAAGCATCGGGTCTCCAGACTCGAGGCGAGATGTACGGCAGAGAGTGGCGCAAGGGTCGACGCGCGTCAACCCGTCCCCGGGCAGGGCCACTTGTCGAACCAATGGCGACGGGGACAACCGTCCGCCTCCCGTCCGGCGCGACGACGCCGGCCCCGTTCCGGATGTCCGGAACGGGGCCGCTGAGTCCTCGGGTACAGGTCGGCCGGCATCGACCGATACCGGTCGGCCGCGCCGGGCCCGATCACCGCGTCCGGGTGCCGGGCCCGATCACCGCGTCCGGGTGCCGGGTCCGGGCGATCGGACGATCAGGCGTTCGGCACGGTCTCGTAGCGCGGCGTGCCCTCTTCCATCTGCCGCAGCGCGTCCTTGCGGTCCCGCTTGGAGAGCCGGTCGATGTACAGGTATCCGTACAGATGGTCCGTCTCGTGCTGGAGGCAGCGCGCGAAGTAGCCCGTGCCCCGCACCTTGATCGGCTTGCCGTTGACGTCCTGGCCCCGGACCACCGCGTAGTCGGGCCGCGCCAGCTCCGCGTACGCGGTCGGGACGGACAGGCATCCCTCGTTGCCGTCCTCCAGATTGCGCGCCTCGGGCGGGAGTTCGTCCAGCACCGGGTTGCACACGACGCCGACGTGCCGCACGCCGTCGTCGTCCGGGCAGTCGTAGACGAAGACCTTCAGGTCCACGCCGATCTGGTTGGCGGCCAGGCCCACGCCCTCCGCCGTCCGCTGGCTGGCGAACATGTCGTCGACGAGTTCGGCGAGCTTGTCGTCGAACTCGGTGACGTCCTGGCACTCCTTGTGCAGGACCGGGTTGCCGACGACGGTGATCGGGCGCGACGTGCCGCGCTCGCGGTACGCCAGTTCACGGGCCTCCGCGTCCTGCGAGTCGACGACGAACCCCTCGTCGTCCACGATCGTCTCGCCGCCCGCGACGAACCCGTCCCCCCGCTCCGCCTGGGAGGCCCCGCCCTCGGTCTTCTGGTCCGTCTCCTGCTGCGCCATGTCCGCAGTACGCCTTCCTCGGTACCCGCTGCTGCCTGTACACCGCTGCCTGCGCGATGTGCCCGT
>NZ_JAAPBF010000087.1 GCF_022695985.1 Streptomyces sp. NP-1717
CCTGAAAGCACAGCAATCCTCGACCCGGGCCCGAGCGATCACGCCCGCGTCCGGCCGCGCGTCGGCCACATCCAGTTCCTGAACTGCCTTCCCCTTTACTGGGGTCTCGGCAGAACAGGAGCCCTCTTCGATCTTGAGCTGACGAAGGACACCCCGGAGAAGCTCAGCGAGCGCCTCGTGCGCGGAGATCTCGATATCGGTCCCGTCACCGTGGTCGAATTCCTGCGCAATGCCGAGGACCTCGTCGCATTCCCCGATCTCGCGGTCGGCTGCGACGGCCCCGTCATGTCCTGCCTGATCGTTTCGCAGGTGCCGCTCGAAGAACTCGACGGGGCGCGGGTCGCCCTCGGCTCGACCTCGCGCACCGCCGTACGGCTCGCACAGCTCCTGCTCGCGGAGAAGTACGAGGTCACGCCCGACTACTACACGTGCCCGCCCGACCTCGGTCTGATGATGCAGGAGGCGGACGCGGCCGTACTGATCGGCGACGCGGCCCTGCGCGCCTCGCTGCACGACGCGCCCCGCCTCGGACTCCAGGTCCACGACCTCGGGCAGATGTGGAAGGACTGGACGGGTCTGCCGTTCGTCTTCGCCGTGTGGGCGGCGCGCAAGGACTACCTGGCCCGTGAGCCGGAGACCGTGCGCGAGGTGCACCGGGCGTTCCTCGCCTCCCGCGACGTGTCGCTGGAGGAGGTCACCAAGGTCGCCGAGCAGGCGGCCCGCTGGGAGACCTTCGACGCGGAGCTGCTGGAGCGCTACTTCACCACGCTCGACTTCCGCTTCGGTCCCGACCAGCTCGCGGGCGTACGGGAGTTCGCCCGCCGCACCGGGGCCACGACCGGTTATCCCGCCGACCCCCGGGTCGAGTTGCTCCCGTCCTGAGAAGGTGGGGGGACACAGAACGGGGAGGGGACGGGATGCAGCCGCTCGACGCGGACGGCCCCCGCACCATCGGCGCCTACCGGCTGCTCGGCAGACTCGGTGCCGGTGGCATGGGCCGGGTCTATCTGGCCAGGTCCGAAGGCGGCCGTACGGTCGCCGTGAAGGTCGTCCATCCGCACCTCGCGCTGGACGAGGAGTTCCGGGCCCGCTTCCGCCGCGAGGTGGCGGCGGCCCGCCGGGTCGGCGGCGCGTGGACGGCGCCGGTGCTCGACGCCGACCCGGAGGCGCAGACGCCGTGGGTCGCCACCGGCTATGTCGCCGGGCCCTCGCTCACGCAGGCGGTCGCCACGTACGGCCCGCTGCCCGGGCGGACGGTACGGGCGCTGGGAGCCGGGCTCGCCGAGGCGCTGGGCGCGGTCCACGAGCTGGGTCTGGTCCACCGTGACGTCAAACCGTCGAACGTCCTGCTGGCCCTCGACGGCCCCCGGCTCATCGACTTCGGCATCGCGCGCGCCACCGACGGCACCGCCTCGCTCACCTCCACCGGCGTCTCGGTCGGCTCGCCCGGCTACATGTCGCCCGAGCAGATACTCGGCAAGGGCGTCACCGGCGCGGCCGACGTGTTCTCGCTCGGGGCGGTACTCGCGTACGCGACGGCCGGTGTGAGCCCCTTCCCCGGCGACTCGTCCGCCGCGCTGCTCTACAAGGTGGTCCATGGGGAGCCCGAACTCGACTCGCTGGAAGGTGAGTTGAAGGAGCTGGTCGCCCACTGCCTGGCCAAGGACCCGGCCGCGCGCCCCGCGCCCGCCGAGGTCGCCGTGCGGCTCGCGCCCGGCGGGGCGGCCCCGCTGGTGGACGCGGGCTGGCTGCCGGACCCGCTCGTACGGGAGGTCAGCCGGGCGGCCGTCCAGCTGCTGGACCTGGAGACGGCCCGGCCCGTACGGAGCGCTCCGGGACCGGCGGTGCACTGGCCCACGCCCCCGCCGCCGGACACGCCCCCGCAGTCGGCCGGCCATGTGCCGATCGCCGGACATCCGCCCACCGCCGCTGACCGGATCCCGGCCGCCGGCGGATCGGCGCCCCCGCGCGGGGAGTTCGGGGCGTCGGCGTACCCGGACGCGCCCGCGCACCCGGGCGGCCCGCCGGGACCCCGTACGCCCGGCGGCCGCCCCCAGGACGTCCAGGACACCCAGGACCCCCGGATGTCCCTGTCGGTCACCGCCGGCCGGGCCGGTCCGCGCCGCCGCAAGGTGAGCTGCACGGTCGTCCTCGCGGTGGCGGGAGCGCTGGCCGCCGTCACGCTGGGCGGGACGCTGCTCGTCGACCAGTTCTCGGACAACAAGAAGTCCGACTCCGCCGACCAGGGGCCTGCGGGCACCGGCCCGAGCGCCTCGGCGACGCGCGACGGGGCCACCGGCCCGCTCACGGCCGTACCGAAGGCGTTCGTCGGCACCTGGAAGGGACCGACGAACGAGGACAACGGGCTGCCGCACGGCGACTACACGGTCGAGATCACGGCGGGCGGGAAGGGCGAGAAGGTACTGCGCTCGACGAGCTTCCTCTCGCTCCTCGGCGTGGAGGCGAAGTGCCACGGGGTGGGCACCCTCGTGTCCGCCACCGCGAAGGAGATCAAGGTCGAGGAGTCCACGGATCCCGACCGGCCCGGCAGGGCGGGGATGTGCACGAACACGGAGGCCGCCGCGCTGACGTTCACGCTCACGGCCGACGGGGACCTGCGGTTCACCTCGGCGGAGGAGGCGGCGGGCAACCCGACCGGGACGCTGAAGAAGCAGTAGCGCCCCCGGGGGTCCCGCGAGCCCGGCAGCCGGTCCGCCCGTACCCCTGGCGTACGCTGGATCGGACCGTAGATCCACTGATACACCGCCGAAAGGTGACGCCCCGGTGACCGAGAAGGCCGACCAGCAGTCTGTCCTCGACCGCGCTGCCGAGGGTGGCCGGATCACCCCCGAAGAGGCGCTCGACCTCTACCGTTCGGCGCCCCTCCACGCGCTCGGCGCCGCCGCCGACGGCGCGCGCCGCCGCCGGTACGCCGGCACGGAGCACATCGCGACGTACATCATCGAGCGGAACATCAACTACACGAACGTCTGCGTGACGGCGTGCAAGTTCTGCGCCTTCTACGCGGCCCCCAAGGACACCGGCAAGGGCTGGACCCGCGACCTCGACGACATCCTGCGCCGCTGCGCGGAGACCGTCGAACTCGGCGGCACCCAGATCATGTTCCAGGGCGGCCACCACCCCGACTACGGCGTGGAGTACTACGAGGAGCACTTCGCCGCCATCAAGGCCGCGTTCCCGCAGCTCGTCATCCACTCCCTCGGCGCCTCCGAGATCGAGCACATGGCCCGCATCTCGGACGTCTCCGTGGAGGAGGCGATCCGCCGGATCCACGAGGCGGGCCTCGACTCGTTCGCCGGCGCCGGCGCCGAACTCCTCCCGGCCCGGCCGCGCAAGGCGATCGCGCCGCTGAAGGAGTCCGGCGAGCGGTGGCTGGAGATTATGGAGACCGCGCACGGTCTCGGTGTCGAGTCGACGTCCACGATGCTCATGGGCACCGGGGAGACGAACGCCGAGCGCATCGAGCACCTGCGGATGATCCGTGACGTACAGGACCGGACGGGCGGCTTCCGGGCGTTCATCCCGTACACCTACCAGCCCGAGAACAACAAGCTGAAGGGGCAGACGCAGGCGACGCTCTTCGAGTACCTGCGGATGATCGCCATCGCCCGGCTCTTCCTCGACAACGTCGCCCACATCCAGGGCTCCTGGCTGACCACGGGCAAGGAGGTCGGCCAACTCTCCCTGCACTACGGCGCGGACGACCTCGGCTCGATCATGCTGGAGGAGAACGTGGTCTCGTCGGCGGGGGCGAAGCACCGCTCCAACCGGCTGGAGATCATCGATCTGATCCGCAAGTCGGGCCGGGTGCCGGCGCAGCGCGCCACGACGTACGAGCACCTGGTCGTGCACGACGACCCGGCACTCGACCCGGTCGACGAGCGCGTCGTCTCGCACATCTCCTCCACGGCGATCGCGGGCGGCACGGCGCACCCCGAGCTCAAGCTGCTCGACGCCAACTGACCTGGTGGCACTGACGATCCACCGGGCGGACCTGCTGCTGCCCGGTGCGGGGCGCGCCCCCGTGCCGGACGGCGCGGTGCTGGTCGCGGGGGACTCGATCGAGGCCGTCGGCGGTTACGAGGAGCTGGCCGCCGCACGTCCCGCCGCACGGGTCAGAGCGTGGCCGGGCGTCCTGACGCCGGGGCTGTGCAATCCGTACGGTCCCGAACTGCTGGAGCAGGCGTACCACCCCGACCCGCGCGAGGCCGGCGAACTGGGGACCGAACCGCTCACCGGCGACGCGCTCGCCGCACTGGAGATGACGGACGCCCGCTGGGGCGCGAGCGCCCGGCGCGGGGTGCGGCGGATGCTGGCGCACGGGACGGTCGCGGTCGCCGGGAGCCTGCGGCGGGCCACGGTGGCGGACGCCGTCGCGCGCTCGGGCCTCGGCGTCGAGGAGCGGCCGGCCCGGCCGCCGGGCCCGCCCGGCCTGGACCCCCTGGCCGGACAACCGGTCGAGGCGGCCTTCGTGCTGCCGCCGCTGGGGTTCGAGGGCCGCCGGGCCGACTTCGCCGTCTTCGGCGTCGAAGTCCCGCCCGGCGGCGACCCGTACGCCGCGCTGGCGCGGGCGGGCGCGGTCCGCTGCGTGGCCACCGTCCTCGACGGGCGGCTCGTCCACCGGCGCGCGTGAGGCAGGCGCCGGGCGGCGAGGGTGGCCTGCGAGAATGGCTGCCGTACCGCGACAGACGCATCGCGACAGACGTACCGCGACCGACGCACCGCAACCGAGAAGTGAGGCGGAACGCCAGTGAACCGGGCCTCCCTGGACAAGCAGCCGCACGAAGTCGCCTCGATGTTCGACGACGTGGCGGCGAACTACGACCTCACCAACGACGTGCTCTCCCTCGGCCAGGCGCGGCTCTGGCGCAAGGAGGTCGCCAGGGCGGTGAACGCCCGCCCCGCGCAGAAGGTCCTCGACCTCGCCGCGGGGACGGCCACCTCCTCCATGCCCTTCGCCGCCACCGGCGCCTACGTCGTGCCGTGCGACTTCTCGCTCGGCATGCTCCGTGAGGGCAAGAAGCGCCACCCCTGGCTGCCGCTGACCGCGGGGGACGCGACCAGGCTGCCGTTCCGGGACGACGTCTTCGACACCGTCACGATCTCCTTCGGCCTGCGGAACGTGCAGGACACCGACAGCGCGCTGCGTGAGCTGTACCGGGTCACCAAGCCCGGCGGGCAGGTCGTCATCTGTGAGTTCTCCCAGCCGACGTGGGGGCCGTTCCGGACCGTCTACACGGAGTACCTGATGCGTGCGCTGCCGCCGGTGGCGCGCGGCGTGTCCTCGAACCCGGACGCGTACGTATACCTCGCCGAGTCCATCCGCGCCTGGCCCGACCAGCCCGCGCTGGCCGGGCTGCTCCAGAAGGCCGGCTGGTCGAAGGTCGCCTGGCGCAATCTGTCCGGCGGGATCGTGGCACTGCACCGCGGGGTCAAGACCCGTCCAGCCTGAGCCGGAAGCGGTAGCCCTTCCGCCCGCCCACCGGCATCAGGAACGTCTCCTCCAGCTCCATGCCCAGACGCCGGGCCACCGCGACCGAGCGGTCGTTGCGGGCGTCGACCATCGCCACGACGGTGGGGACGCCCGCGGCCCGCAGCCGCTCCAGCGTCAGGTGCGCGGCGGCCGCCACATACCCCTTGCCCCAGTGGGCGCGGCCGAGGCGCCAGCCGATCTCGATCTCGCCGACCGGGCCGAACGAGGTGTGGGGCCAGGGCTGCGCGCCGGTGAAGCCGATGACCTCGTCGCCGTCGTCGAGCATCGTCCAGAAGCAGAAGCCGAGTTCGGCGGCGTGCGCCCGCTGGCGGGCGGTGAGTTCCTCGTACTGGGCGAGCGGCGCCGGGCCGCCGTGGAACTCCATGATGTCGGGATCGTCGAACACCCGGTGCCATGCGCGCGCGTCCTGTTCCGCGGGAACGCGGAGCCGCACGACGGGGACCGGTCGGGTGATGTCGTTCATCGGGGCAGCCCTTCAACTCGTCGATCAACAGGCACCCATAGACTGCACCTGTCCAGTGCCGAACATGTCCACAGCCGTCGGTACGCCAGAGGGACCCGCCCGCCGGGCCCCACGAGACTTCGGGAGATCCCGCTGTGACCGAGCCCCTCTCCGAACACACCGCAGATGTGATCGTCGTCGGGGCCGGCCCGGCCGGCTCCACCACGGCGTACCACCTGGCCAGGTCGGGCCTGGACGTCCTGCTGCTGGAGAAGACGTCCTTCCCGCGCGAGAAGGTCTGCGGCGACGGACTGACCCCGCGCGCCACCAAGCAGCTCGTGGGGATGGGCATCGACATCTCCGAAGAGGCCGGCTGGCTCCGCAACAAGGGGCTGCGCATCATCGGCGGTGGCGTACGGCTCCAGCTCGACTGGCCCGATCTGGCCAGCTATCCGGACTACGGCCTCGTACGCAAGCGTGACGACTTCGACGAACAGTTGGCCCGGCAGGCGCAGAAGGCCGGGGCGCGGCTGCACGAGCGCTGCAACGTCGGTGCCCCGATCATCGATCCGCGCACCGGCCGGATCACCGGCGTCAACGCCAAGATGGGCGAGGAGAAGACGCCCGTCACCTTCCACGCCCCGCTCGTCGTGGCGGCCGACGGCAACTCCACGCGGCTGTCGCTCGCGATGGGGCTGCACCGGCGCGAGGACCGGCCGATGGGCGTCGCCGTCCGTACGTACTTCACCTCGCCCCGGCACGACGACGACTACCTGGAGTCGTGGCTGGAGCTGTGGGACCGGCGCGGGCCGCAGGACCGGCTGCTGCCCGGTTACGGCTGGATCTTCGGCATGGGCGACGGCACGTCCAACGTCGGCCTGGGCATCCTCAATTCGTCGTCCGCCTTCAAGGAGCTGGACTGGCGCGAGGTGCTCAAGGCGTGGTGCGCGTCGATGCCGGCCGACTGGGGTTACACGCCCGACAACATGACGATGCCGATCCGCGGCGCCGCGCTGCCGATGGCCTTCAACCGGCAGCCGCACTACACCAAGGGCCTGCTGCTGGTCGGTGACGCGGGCGGGCTGGTCAACCCGTTCAACGGCGAGGGCATCGCGTACGCCATGGAGTCCGGCCAGATCGCGGCGGACGTCATCGTGCAGGCACAGGCCCGCCAGACGCCGGGGCAGCGCGAGTCGGCCCTCCACCGCTATCCGCAGGTGCTCAAGGACACCTACGGCGGCTACTACACGCTGGGCCGCGCGTTCGTGAAGCTGATCGGCAACCCGCAGGTCATGAAGATCGCGACGCAGCGGGGGCTCACGCATCCGCTGCTGATGAAGTTCGCGCTGAAGATGCTGGCGAATCTGACCGACCCGTCGGGCGGTGACGCGATGGACCGCGTCATCAACGGTCTGAGCAAGGTCGCGCCCAAGGCGTAGCCGGCCGCCCCGGGTCTCAGTCCTCGGTTCCGCTGACCTGGAAGCCCTCGTCGGCGAGCGCCCCGAGGCTCTTGCCGCCGCCGCCCTCGGCCCATGACCGCAGGGCGGCGGCGTCGGCGAACCTGCCGACGTTCGTGTCGATCGGGGTGTCCGTGTACTGGTGGAACTTCCACGCGGCCTTTATGCGGGGCTTGCCCGCCGTCACGTAGTCCGCGATCCACAGGGCATCGCCCGCCTCGCTCGTGGTGTCGCGGTTGAGCCAGAAGTCGCGGTTGCAGTACAGCCCGACGCGGTGGTCCCCGCCCCGCAGCCGCTGGACCTCCGCGAGGAAGGCGTCCTTCGAGGCGCACGAGACGTCCGCGTCCTCCCAGTCGGCGAACAGCGGGTCGCCCGCGCGCTCGGCGGCCTTCTCCACGAAGTACTTCGCCTGGTCCTTCATGCTGCCGGGCCGCAGGAAGTGGTAGAAGCCGACCACCAGCCCGGCGTCCCGCGCGTGCGAAGCCTGGGCCTTCATACGGGGGTTGAGGTACGAGGTGCCTTCGGTGGCTTTGACGATGGCGAAGTCGAGGTCCTTCGTGGAGAACGACGAGCTCTGGTACGACGATACGTCGACGCCCTTGACGGTCATCGGTGGTGCCTCCTGCGCGGTGCGTGTGGGGGGAGAGGTTCCTTATCCCTTCCGATGCCCTGCGGGGCAGCGGGCCACTCTCGAACAGGCCCGCCCGGCGGGCCCGTTCGGGAGTGCGCCGGGGCACGGCGAAGGGCCGTCGCTCCCGGGCGGGGGAGCGACGGCCCTTGGGGTTGTGCCGGTGGACCGCCGGTCAGAGGAGACGGACGGCGCCGGTCGGCGGGTCCCAGTCCAGCGTCTTCTCGACCACGCCGGTACCGGAGTTCTGCGCGCCGATGAACTTGCCGCCGCCGGAGTAGATCCCCACGTGGTAGGCGCTGCCCGCGCCGCCCCAGTAAAGGATGTCGCCGGGCTGGAGGTTGTCCAGGGAGACCTGGGTGCCAGCGGTGGACTGCGGCTGCGAGGTGCGCGGCAGGTCGACGCCGATCTGGCGGTAGGCGGCCTGCACGAGACTGGAGCAGTCCCACGAGTCGGGGCCGGTGGAGCCGAGGACGTACGCGTCGCCGACCTGGGCGCGCGCGAAGGCCAGGACGGCGGCGGCCGAGCCGGTGGCCTGTGTGGCGCTGTCCGAGGACGGGGCGGCGGAGCCGGAGGCGGAGAGCGTCGTGCGCTCCGTGGAGCGCGAGGCGCGCTCCTGGGCGGCCTCGGCGCGTGCGGCCTTCTCGGCCTTGGCCTTCGCCTCGGCCTTGCGGTCGGCCTCGGCCTTGGCCTTCTTGGCGGTCTTCGCGGCCTTGGTGGCCGCGGCGTCCTCCTGCGCCTGGAGTTCGAGGTCGACGGCGACCTGCTGGGTGGCGTCCGCGGACTGCGCGAAGCCGCCGGCGAGAGCGGAGGTGAGCGTGGGCATCTCGATGGTCTCGGTCACCGGCTCGGCGTTGGCCGGAGCGGCGGCACCGGCCAGCGCGATGGTGCTGAGGACGCCACCGGCAACTCCGGAACGGATCGCCGTTTTCGACGCGCCGCGGCGGGGCTTCCGGTGGCTGGGTATGTGAGCGGTGTGGGACATGAGAACAATCGCTATCAGGGCTTTCGGGTTCCCTTCAAGAAACGTGTGTTGCGCCACAGTTACGTTCGGAACAGATCAATCCGCTTGCTAGTGGCCTTTATTGACGCCGTAACGGGCATAACGGTCACTCGTGATCATGGCCGTGATCATGGGCTTTCGGTGAATCGCCCTAATTGCCCGTCACCTACCACCCGTCCGCCCTCATGGCCAAGCCCCGCTTTTGGGAAGGTTGAGTGGAGTGGTGCAGGTCACAGAATGGTGAACGCCGGGAGTCCCCGTCGCTCGTGAACGTGTGCACTATGACCACTTCCGGCCATCTCCGCCGGCGGCCGACCATCTCCGGCGGCGGCCGTCCATCTCCGTCCACCTCGGTCCCCGGACCTCCCCCGGGCGGGTGGGGCGCGCGCCTATCACCTCGCGCGCGTCCAGCTCCAATTTGCCGCTCTCCGCGATGCCTTGATAGGGCCGCACGTCTCCGACCAGCGGTGACTCTCCGCATTGTTACCTCAAGTGACCGTACGGACGCTTCCCGTGGGAAGATCCACCGTCGCTCCGACGCATGATCGATCGCCGGGTGGTGGAGATCACAAACTCCTTGTACCACCCCGTGTCGCAGATCACAGACCGGGAGGCATAGGATGCGGGGCAGTCCGGCTTGTGAACTGCCTCACATACGCGTGATCTTCGCGGAAGCGGCGGCGACAGAAGCTCGGTTGAGGACCAACGGTCAGGGACGACTGGAAGGAGCGAGGAGCGTGAATGCCTACGCGCCAATCCTCGTGCTCGGCGCTCTCGGTGCCGCGTTTGCGATCTTCTCCGTGGTGGCGGCCACGCTTATCGGCCCGAAAAGGTACAACCGGGCAAAACTCGAAGCGTACGAGTGCGGCATCGAGCCCACTCCCACGCCGGCCGGAGGTGGCCGTTTTCCCATCAAGTACTACCTGACGGCGATGCTCTTCATCATTTTCGACATCGAGATCGTCTTCCTTTACCCCTGGGCCGTCACCTTCGACGCGCTGGGGCTTTTCGGGCTCGTTGAGATGTTGCTCTTCGTGCTCACCGTCTTCGTCGCCTACGCGTATGTGTGGCGGCGGGGCGGTCTGGAATGGGACTAAAGGCGCGGAGGGGCGACCAATGGGACTCGAAGAGAAGCTGCCGAGCGGTTTTCTGCTGACCACCGTCGAACAGGCCGCGGGCTGGGTGCGGAAGTCGTCCGTCTTCCCGGCGACCTTCGGCCTCGCCTGCTGCGCCATCGAGATGATGACGACGGGCGCCGGCCGGTACGACCTGGCCCGGTTCGGCATGGAGGTCTTCCGCGGATCACCGCGCCAGGCGGACCTGATGATCGTGGCAGGACGGGTGAGCCAGAAGATGGCACCCGTCCTGAGGCAGGTCTACGACCAGATGCCGAACCCCAAGTGGGTCATCTCCATGGGGGTTTGCGCGTCGTCCGGCGGGATGTTCAACAACTACGCGATCGTCCAGGGCGTCGACCACGTCGTCCCGGTCGACATCTACCTGCCGGGCTGCCCGCCGCGTCCGGAAATGCTGATGGACGCCATCCTCAAGCTCCACGAGAAGATCCAGGGCTCCAAGCTCGGGGTCAACGCGGAGGAGGCCGCCCGCGAGGCGGAGGAAGCGGCGCTCAAGGCGCTGCCGACGATCGAGATGAAGGGGCTGCTGCGGTGAGTGACGAGCAGCGATCCGGGGGTTCTCCGGAAGACGAGCCGACCGGCGCGAGCGTTCCGTCCGCGCGAGGTCGGTCCGCCGAGGTCATCGGCGTACGCAAGGGCATGTTCGGCGCCGACAACGGCGGCGACACCAGCGGTTACGGCGGTCTCGTCAGGACCGTCAGCCTGCCGGGTGCCTCCAGCCGCCCGTACGGCGGCCGCGACGGTGTCTTCGACGAGATCGCCGACGAACTCGAAGGCGCGCTGGAGGAGCAGGGACTGCTCCCGGCCAACGCCATCGAGAAGACGGTCGTCGACCGGGGCGAGATCACCTTCCACATCGCCCGCGAGCACCTGGTCCAGGTGGCCAGGACCCTGCGCGACGACCCGGCGCTCCGCTTCGAGCTCTGCACGGGTGTCTCCGGCGTCCACTTCCTGGGCGACAAGGGCCGTGAGCTGCACGCCGTCTACCACCTGCGCTCACTGACGCACGGGCGGCTGATCCGCCTGGAGGTGTCCGCGCCGGACAGCGACCCGCATGTGCCGTCCCTCGTCGAGGTCTATCCGACCAACGACTGGCACGAGCGTGAGACGTACGACTTCTTCGGCCTGATCTTCGACGGCCACCCCGCCCTCACCCGGATCATGATGCCGGACGACTGGCAGGGCTTCCCGCAGCGCAAGGACTATCCCCTCGGCGGCATCGCCGTCGAGTACAAGGGCGCCCAGATCCCGGCTCCGGACCAGCGGAGGTCGTACTCATGACCACCCCCCACGCAACTCCCCGTGCCACCACCGAGGGCACCGTCTACACCGTCACCGGCGGTGACTGGGACGAGGTCGTCGAGACCGCGGCCAAGTCGGACGACGAGCGCATCATCGTCAACATGGGTCCCCAGCACCCGTCGACGCACGGTGTGCTCCGGCTGATCCTGGAGATCGAGGGCGAGACCGTCACCGAGGCCCGCTGCGGCATCGGCTATCTCCACACCGGTATCGAGAAGAACCTCGAATTCCGCAACTGGACCCAGGGCACCACCTTCGTCACGCGCATGGACTACCTGACGTCGTTCTTCAACGAGACGGCGTACTGCCGGGCCGTGGAGACGCTGCTGGGCATCGAGGACGACATCCCGGACCGGGCAAATATCATCCGCGTCCTGCTGATGGAGCTGAACCGGCTCTCCTCGCACCTGGTCTGCATCGCCACCGGCGGTATGGAACTCGGCGCGACCACGATCATGATCTACGGATTCCGCGATCGTGAACTGATTCTCGATGCCTACGAGCTGATCACCGGCCTGCGGATGAACCACGCGTACATCCGGCCCGGCGGCCTCGCCCAGGACCTTCCCCCGGGCGCGGTCGACCACCTGCGCGAGCTGCTGAAGACCCTGCGCAAGAACCTGCCGGAGTACGACAAGCTCGCCACCGGCAACCCGATCTTCAAGGCCCGTATGCAGGACGTCGGCTATCTCGACCTGGCCGGCTGCATGGCGCTCGGCGCCACCGGACCGATCCTGCGCTCCGCCGGACTGCCGCACGACCTGCGCAAGACCGACCCGTACTGCGGCTACGAGACGTACGAGTTCGACATCCCGACCGCCGAGACCTGCGACGCCTACGGGCGCTTCCTCATCCGGCTGGAAGAGATGCGCCAGTCGCTGCGGATCGTCGAACAGTGCCTGGACCGCCTGGAGCCGGGCCCGGTCATGGTCGGCGACAAGAAGATCGCCTGGCCCGCGCAGCTCGCGCTCGGCCCGGACGGACTCGGCAACTCGCTCGACCACATCAAGAACATCATGGGCACGTCCATGGAGGCTCTGATCCATCACTTCAAGCTGGTGACGGAGGGCTTCCGGGTGCCGCCCGGCCAGGCGTACGCCGCCGTCGAGTCGCCCAAGGGCGAGCTCGGCGTGCACGTCGTCTCCGACGGGGGCACCCGCCCCTACCGGGTCCACTTCCGCGACCCGTCCTTCACCAATCTCCAGTCCATGGCGGCCATGTGTGAGGGCGGCCAGGTCGCCGACGTCATCGTCGCCGTCGCGTCCATCGACCCCGTGATGGGAGGCGTCGACCGGTGACCACCACACCGAATTCCGAGGTCAGCCTCGGAATGCCCCAACTCCCCGCCCCCGACTACCCGGCCGATGTGCGCGCCCGGCTGGAGACGGACGCCAAGGAGGTGATCGCCCGCTACCCCGACAGCCGCTCGGCCCTGCTGCCGCTGCTGCACCTCACCCAGTCCGAGGACGGGTACGTCTCCCGCACCGGCGTCCGGTTCTGCGCCGAGATGCTGGGGCTGACCACCGCCGAGGTGACCGCGGTCTCCACGTTCTACTCGATGTACCGGCGCAAGCCGTCCGGCGACTACCAGGTCGGCGTCTGCACCAACACGCTGTGCGCGGTGATGGGCGGCGACGCCATCTTCGACGAGCTGAAGCAGCACCTGGGCGTCGGCAACAACGAGACCACCGAGGACGGCAAGGTCACGCTGGAGCACATCGAGTGCAACGCGGCCTGCGACTTCGCGCCCGTGGTGATGGTCAACTGGGAGTTCTTCGACAACCAGACCGTCGAGTCGGCGAAGCAGCTCGTGGACGACCTGCTGGCCGGCGAGCAGGTCTCCCCGACCCGCGGCGCGCCCCTGTGCACGTACAAGGAGACCGCGCGGATCCTCGCGGGCTTCCCCGACGAGCGCCCCGGCGCCGTCGACGCCACCGGTGGCGCGGGCCCCGCCTCGCTGATCGGCCTGAAGCTCGCCAAGGGCGAGGCGGTCCCGGCCCGTACGCCGCGTCCGCGCGACGGAGCGGCGCCGAAGGACACGCCCCAGCCCGGTTCCGAGCACCTCAGCTCGCACGACGCGCCGCAGACCACCGCGCCGTCCGACCCCGCGAACCCCACGGGCCCGGTGGCCGAGGAGGGGAAGTGATGACCACAGCACCCGAGATGAGCGACACCTCCCCGGAGAAGCTTCTCTCTCCGGTCCTGTCCGCGTTCTGGGACCAGCCCGACGCGTGGACGCTGGAGACCTACCGGCGGCACGAGGGGTACGAGGGCCTGCGCAAGGCGCTCGCCATGACGCCCGACGACCTCATCGCGTACGTGAAGGACTCCGGTCTGCGCGGCAGGGGCGGCGCGGGCTTCCCCACCGGCATGAAGTGGCAGTTCATCCCGCAGGGCGACGGCAAACCGCACTACCTCGTCGTCAACGCCGACGAGTCGGAGCCCGGCACCTGCAAGGACATCCCCCTCCTCTTCGCCAACCCGCACTCCCTCATCGAGGGAATGATCATCGCCTGCTACGCGATCCGCTCGCAGCACGCCTTCATCTATCTGCGCGGCGAGGTCGTGCCCGTGCTGCGCAGGCTGCACGAGGCGGTACGTGAGGCCTACGAGGCGGGCTACCTCGGCAAGGACATCCTCGGCAGCGGGATCGACCTCGACATCACCGTGCACGCGGGGGCCGGCGCGTACATCTGCGGCGAGGAGACCGCGCTGCTGGACTCGCTGGAGGGACGGCGCGGACAGCCCCGTCTGCGCCCGCCGTTCCCGGCGGTCGCGGGTCTCTACGCGTGCCCCACAGTGGTGAACAACGTCGAATCCATCGCCTCGGTTCCCGCGATCCTCAACCGCGGCAAGGACTGGTTCAAGTCGATGGGCAGCGAGAAGTCCGCGGGCTTCACGCTCTACTCGCTCAGCGGCCATGTCGCCGCCCCCGGCCAGTACGAGGCGCCGCTCGGCATCACCCTGCGCCAGCTGCTCGACATGGGCGGCGGCATGCGGCCCGGCCACCGGCTCAAGTTCTGGACACCGGGCGGCTCGTCGACCCCGATGTTCACCGACGAACACCTCGACGTCCCCCTCGACTACGAGGGCGTCGGCGCCGCCGGCTCCATGCTCGGCACCAAGGCGCTCCAGTGCTTCGACGAGACCACCTGTGTGGTGCGCGCCGTCACCCGCTGGACCGAGTTCTACGCCCACGAGTCCTGCGGCAAGTGCACCCCGTGCCGTGAAGGCACGTACTGGCTGGTGCAGTTGCTGCGCGACATCGAGGACGGCAAGGGCGTCCTGTCGGACCTCGACAAGCTCAACGACATCGCCGACAACATCAACGGCAAGTCGTTCTGCGCCCTCGGCGACGGCGCCGCCGCGCCGATCTTCTCCTCGCTCAAGTACTTCCGCGAGGAGTACGAGCAGCACATCACCGGCAAGGGCTGCCCCTTCGACCCGGCGAAGTCCACGCTGTGGGCCGACCGCAACGCGCACCTGGAGGTGAACGCATGACAGTCACCACGTCTGCCCCCTCCGGCGGCGGCGAGGCGGCGGTCCCGCCCGAAGATCTCGTCTCGCTGACGATCGACGGCATCGAGATCTCGGTCCCCAAGGGGACCCTGGTCATCCGCGCCGCCGAACTCCTCGGCATCGAGATCCCCCGCTTCTGCGACCACCCGCTCCTCGACCCGGCCGGCGCCTGCCGGCAGTGCATCGTCGAGGTCGAGGGCCAGCGCAAGCCGATGGCCTCCTGCACCATCACCTGCACCGACGGCATGGTCGTCAAGTCGCAGATCACCTCGCCGGTCGCCGAGAAGGCCCAGCGCGGTGTGATGGAGCTGCTGCTCATCAACCACCCGCTGGACTGCCCGGTCTGCGACAAGGGCGGCGAGTGCCCCCTGCAGAACCAGGCCATGAGCGCCGGCCAGTCCGACACCCGGTTCGAGGGCAAGAAGCGGACCTTCGAGAAGCCCGTACCGATCTCCACCCAGGTGCTGCTCGACCGTGAGCGGTGCGTGCTCTGCGCGCGCTGCACCCGCTTCTCCAACCAGGTCGCCGGCGACCCGGTGATCGAGTTCCTGGAGCGCGGCGCGCTCCAGCAGGTCGGCATCGGCGTGGGCGACCCCTTCGAGTCGTACTTCTCCGGCAACACCATCCAGATCTGCCCGGTCGGCGCGCTGACCTCGGCGGCGTACCGCTTCCGCTCCCGCCCGTTCGACCTGGTCTCCTCGCCGAGCGTGTGCGAGCACTGCGCGGGCGGCTGTGCCACCCGCACCGACCACCGGCGCGGCAAGGTCATGCGGCGCATGGCGGCCGACGACCCCGAGGTCAACGAGGAGTGGATCTGCGACAAGGGCCGGTTCGGCTTCCGCTACGCGCAGCGGCCCGACCGGCTCACCACCCCGCTCGTACGGGGCGCGGACGGCGAACTGGCACCGGCGAGCTGGCCCGAGGCGCTGGAGGCCGCCGCGAACGGTCTCGCCGCGGCGCGGGGCCGGGCCGCCGTCCTGACCGGCGGCCGGCTGACCGTCGAGGACTCCTACGCGTACGCCAAGTTCGCCCGGGTCGCGCTCGACACCAACGACATCGACTTCCGCGCGCGCGTACACAGCGCCGAGGAGGCCGAGTTCCTCGCCGCCCACGTCGCCGGCCACGGCCTCGACCTGGACGGCAAGGGGGTCACCAACACGACGCTGGAGAAGGCCCCGGCCGTCCTGCTCGTCGGCTTCGAGTCCGAGGAGGAGGCGCCCGGCGTCTTCCTGAGGATGCGCAAGGCCCACCGCAAGCACGGGCAGCGCAGCTTCTCCCTCGCCACGCACGCCACCCCCGGTCTCCGGAAGGCGGGCGGCACGCTGCTGCCGGCCGCGCCCGGCACCGAGACCGAGTGGCTCGACGCGCTCGCCTCGCAGACCGGTCTCGAAGGCGCGGGCACCCGCGCCGCCGACGCCCTGCGCGAGAGCGGCGCGGTGATCGTCGTCGGCGAACGGCTCGCGGCCGTCCCCGGCGGGCTCACCGCCGCCGCCAGGGCCGCCACCGCGACCGGCGCCCGGCTCGTCTGGGTCCCGCGCAGGGCCGGTGAGCGCGGCGCGGTCGAGGCCGGCGCCCTGCCGACACTGCTGCCCGGCGGCCGTCCCGCCACGGACCCGCGGGCCCGTGAGGAGACCGCCGAGGTCTGGCGGTTGCGTGAACTGCCGCACCGCCACGGCCGCGACACCGGCCAGATCGTCGAGGCCGCCGCGACCGGCGAACTCGGCGCCCTGGTCGTCGCGGGTGTGGAGGTCGCCGACCTGCCGGACCCGGCACGCGCGCGTGAGGCGCTCGCCGCCGCCGGGTTCGTCGTGTCGCTGGAACTGCGTCCCAGCGAGGTCACCGACCACGCCGACGTCGTCTTCCCGGTCGCCGCGGTCGCCGAGAAGGGCGGCACCTTCCTCAACTGGGAAGGCAGGGCACGGCCGTTCGAGGCGGCGCTCAAGCCCGAGCAGATGACGCGCAGGCTGGCCACGGACGACGCGCGGGTGCTGCACATGCTCGCCGACGCCATGGACATCCCCTTCGCGCTGCCCAGCCTGAAGGCCGTACGCGCCGAGATGGCGCGGCTCGGCACCTGGGACGGCCCGCACGCCGAACCGCCCGTCGAGTCCTCCCGTCCGATGCCCCGTCCGGGCACGGGCGAGGCGGTCCTCGCCGGTCACCGCCTGCTGCTCGACCAGGGCCGGCTCCAGGACGGCGACGAGGCCCTGGCGGGCACCCGCCACGCGGCCGTCGCCCGGCTCTCCGCCACCACGGCGGCCGTCACGGGCGTCAAGGACGGCGACGTCCTCGCCGTCACCGGCCCGGCGGGCACCGTCGAACTGCCGCTCAGCGTCACCGAGATGCCCGACAACGTGGTCTGGCTGCCGCTGAACTCGACGGGCGGCGGCGTCCTCGCCGACACCGGGGCCCGCCCCGGCACGCTCGTGCGGATCGGCCCGGCCGAGGCCGAGGCCCCGGCCGGCGCCACGGAGTCCGACGCACCGGAGGTGCGCTCATGACCGCCCTCGACCGACTCGGCGCGGCCCCCGCGCAGAGCGTCCTCGCCGCCGAGGACCTCTCGATGTTCGGCACCGACCCCTGGTGGCTGGTGGCCCTCAAGGCCGTCTTCTGCTTCGCGTTCCTGATGGTGACCGTGCTGGTCGCCATCGTCTGGGAGCGCAAGGTCGTCGCCTGGATGCAGCTGCGCATCGGACCCAACCGGCACGGCCCCTGGGGCATGCTCCAGTCGCTCGCCGACGGCATCAAGCTGATGCTGAAGGAAGACGTCGTCGTCAAGCGGGCCGACAAGGTCGTCTACGTCCTGGCGCCGATCATCGCGGCGGTGCCCGCCTTCATGGCGATCGCCGTGATCCCCTTCGGCCCCGCAGGCAACGAGGTCTCGATCTTCGGCCACCGCACGACGATGCAGCTCACCGACCTGCCGATCGCGATGCTCTACATCCTCGCGGTCGCCTCGGTCGGCATCTACGGCATCGTCCTCGCCGGCTGGTCGTCCGGATCGACGTACCCGCTGCTCGGGGGCTTGCGCTCGTGCGCGCAGATGATCTCGTACGAGATCGCCATGGGCGCGGCGTTCGCCTCGGTGTTCCTCTACTCCGGGACGATGTCGACCTCGGCGATCGTCGAGGCGCAGGCCGACCGGTGGTACATCATCCTGCTGCCGGTCTCCTTCATCATCTACATCGTGACGATGGTCGGCGAGACCAACCGCGCGCCGTTCGACATGCCCGAGTCCGAGGGCGACCTGGTCGGCGGTTTCAACACCGAGTACTCGTCGATCAAGTTCGCGCTGTTCATGCTGGCCGAGTACGTCAACATGGTCACCGTCTCCGCCGTCTCCGTCACGCTCTTCCTGGGCGGCTGGCGGGCCCCGTACCCCATCTCCACGTTCTGGGAGGGTGCGAACCACGGCTGGTGGCCGATGCTCTGGTTCATCGTCAAGGTCCAGCTGCTGCTGTTCTTCTTCATCTGGCTGCGCGGCACGCTGCCGCGCGTGCGCTACGACCAGCTGATGAAGCTCGGCTGGAAGGTCCTGATCCCGGTCTCGGTCGTCTGGCTGATGCTGGTGGCGACGGTGCGTGCCCTGCGGAACGAGAACTACGACTTCCAGGACATCGTGCTCTACGTCGCCTCGGCGGTCATCGCGATCCTCCTGCTCTCCTTCGTCGCCGACATCTTCCGCGACAAGAAGGAGAAGGCCGCGGCCGCGGCCGAACCACCACCGCCCGCGTTCGATCCGATGGCCGGTGGCTTCCCGGTGCCTCCGCTGCCGGGGCAGACCCTGCCGCCCGTACCGCGCCGGCGTTCCCGCGGTGAGCGCGAACTGGTTGTCAGTGGCGGAGTCAATACTGAGAGTGACGCGAGTGACGGAAAGGAGGCCGACGGTGCCTGACAACGCTTCCAAAGGTTCGAAGGGGGACGACCCCGGCGCGCGCCGGCTGAATCCGGTCGCCGGCTTCGGCGTGACCTTCAAGGCCATGTTCAAGAAGCGGCTGACCGAGCAGTATCCGGAGACGGAGAAGGTGACGGCGCCGCGCTTCCACGGCCGCCATCAGCTGAACCGCCATCCGGACGGCCTGGAGAAGTGCATCGGCTGCGAGCTGTGCGCCTGGGCCTGCCCGGCGGACGCGATCTATGTGGAGGGCGCGGACAACACCGAGGAGGAGCGCTACTCCCCGGGTGAGCGTTACGGCCGCGTCTACCAGATCAACTACGCCCGCTGCATCCTGTGCGGACTGTGCATCGAGGCGTGCCCCACCCGCGCGCTGACGATGACCAACGAGTTCGAGCTGGCCGACAGTTCGCGCGAGAGCCTCATCTACACCAAGGAGCAGCTCCTCGCCGGTCTGGAGGAGGGCATGGTCGAGTCACCGCATTCGATCTTCCCCGGCACGGACGAACAGGACTACTACCGGGGCCTGGTGACCGAGGCCGCTCCCGGCACGGTCAGGCAGGTCGCCTTCACCAAGGGCGAGCGCCCGCAGGAAGGCGCCTCCGACTTCGGCGAGGACGAACCGGCTTCGAAGAAGGTGATCGGCGGATGAACACGATCGCCGCTTCCGCCACCTCGACCGGCGAGGCCGTCCAGTTCTGGATCCTCGGCACCGTCGCCGTGATCGGCGCGCTCTGCACCATCCTGATGAGGCGGGCCGTGCACAGCGCGCTCTGTCTCGCCGGGACCATGATCATCCTGGCGGTCTTCTACCTCGCCAACGGGGCGTACTTCCTGGGCATCGTCCAGATCGTCGTCTACACCGGCGCGATCATGATGCTGTTCCTCTTCGTGGTCATGCTCGTCGGCGTCACCGCCGCCGACTCCCTCACGGAGACGATCAAGGGCCAGCGCTGGTGGGCAGCCCTCTGCGGGCTCGGCTTCGGCGTCCTGCTGATCGCCGGTATCGGCAACGCGTCGATGACGGCCTCCACCGGACTCGGCGTCGCCAACGCCGGGGGCAACGTCGAGGGCCTCGCCGCCCTGATCTTCACCAAGTACGTGTTCGCCTTCGAGATCACCGGCGCCCTGCTGATCACGGCCTCGGTCGGCGCGATGGTGCTCACGCACCGCGAGCGCACCGAACGGGCCCTGAGCCAGCGCGAGATGTCCGAGCAGCGGATCCGCAGCAAGCACCTGCCGCCGCTCCCCGCACCCGGCGTCTACGCCAGGCACAACGCGGTGGACATCGCCGGACTGCTGCCCGACGGCACCACGTCCGAGCTGACGGTCAGCAAGACACTCAAGGACCGCGGCCAGATCCGGGACGTGTCCGGTGAGGCCATCGCCGATCTGCGGGCGCTGGAGCAGCGCTCGACGGAGCGCCTCGGCCGCGAGGAGCTGCGGGACCGCGAGGACCGCGAGGAGGGCGTCACCAAATGAACACGGTCAACTACCTCTATCTCGCCGCCCTGCTGTTCACCATCGGTGCGGTCGGAGTGCTGATCCGGCGCAACGCGATCGTCGTCTTCATGTGTGTCGAGCTGATGCTCAACGCCTGCAACCTCGCGTTCGTCACCTTCTCCCGGATGCACGGCAATCTGGACGGCCAGATCATCGCCTTCTTCACGATGGTCGTCGCCGCGGCGGAAGTCGTCGTCGGGCTCGCGATCATCGTGTCGCTGTTCCGTTCGCGCCACTCGGCCTCGGTCGACGACGCCAGCCTGATGAAGCTCTGAGGGGTCGCTGAATCGTGGAGAATCTGATTGCGCTGCTCATCGCGGCGCCCCTGCTCGGAGCAGGTCTTCTGCTGTGCGGCGGGCGACGCCTCGACCGGGTGGGACATGTCCTCGGCACGCTGCTGGCGGCCGCCTCCTTCGTGATCGGCGTGGTGCTCTTCGCCGACATGCTGGGCAGGAGCGGCGAGGACCGCGCCCTGCACCAGCACCTGTTCAGCTGGGTGCCGGTCGAGAGCTTCCAGGCGGACATCGCCTTCCAGCTCGACCAGTTGTCGATGACCTTCGTCCTGCTGATCACCGGCGTCGGCACCCTGATCCACATCTACTCCATCGGGTACATGGAGCACGACGAGCGGCGCCGCCGCTTCTTCGGCTACCTGAACCTGTTCCTCGCCGCGATGCTGCTGCTCGTCCTCGCGGACAACTACCTCCTGCTGTACTTCGGCTGGGAGGGCGTCGGCCTCGCGTCGTACCTGCTCATCGGTTTCTGGCAGCACAAGCCCAGCGCGGCGACGGCGGCCAAGAAGGCGTTCCTCGTCAACCGCGTCGGCGACATGGGCCTGTCGATCGCGATCATGCTGATGTTCACCACCTTCGGCACGTTCGCCTTCGGGCCCGTCCTGGAGTCCACCGGTGAGGCGAGCGGCGGCACGCTGACGGGCATCGGCCTGATGCTGCTGCTGGCCGCCTGCGGCAAGTCGGCGCAGGTGCCGCTCCAGTCCTGGCTCGGCGACGCGATGGAGGGCCCGACCCCGGTCTCGGCCCTCATCCACGCGGCGACGATGGTGACGGCGGGCGTGTACCTGATCACCCGGTCCGGCGCGATCTTCAACGCCTCCCCGGACGCCCAGCTGGTGGTCGTGATCGTCGGAGCGGTCACGCTCCTGTTCGGTGCGATCGTCGGTTGCGCGAAGGACGACATCAAGAAGGCCCTCGCGGGCTCGACGATGTCCCAGATCGGCTACATGATCCTGGCCGCGGGCCTCGGCCCCATCGGCTACGTCTTCGCGATCATGCACCTGGTGACGCACGGCTTCTTCAAGGCGGGGCTGTTCCTCGGCGCCGGCTCGGTCATGCACGGCATGAACGACGAGGTCGACATGCGGAAGTACGGGGGCCTGCGCAAGTACATGCCGGTCACCTTCGTCACCTTCGGCCTCGGTTATCTCGCGATCATCGGCTTCCCGGGTCTCTCCGGCTTCTGGTCGAAGGACAAGATCATCGAGGCGGCGTTCGCCAAGGGAGGCACCGAGGGCTGGATCCTCGGCGCCGTCACCCTGCTGGGCGCGGCCCTCACGGCGTACTACATGACGCGCGTGATGCTGATGACCTTCTTCGGCGAGAAGCGCTGGCAGCCGGACGCCGAGGGCAACCAGCCGCACCCGCACGAGTCGCCCAGGTCGATGACGATCCCGATGATCGTCCTCGCCTTCGGCTCGGTCTTCGCGGGCGGTCTCTTCTCGCTCAACGAGTCGTTCGTGAAGTGGCTGGAGCCGGTCACCCAGTTCGAGCACGGCCACCCGCCGATCAGTGCGGCGGCCGTCACCGCGTCCACGGTCGTGGTGCTGCTCATCGGTGTCGGCGTCGCGTATCTCCAGTACGGCCGCAAGCCGGTGCCCGTCACCGCGCCGCGCGGTTCGCTGCTCACCCGTGCCGCCCGTCGCGATCTCCTCCAGGACGACTTCAACCATGTGGTCCTGGTCCGCGGCGGCGAGCACCTCACCCGCTCGCTCGTGTACGTCGACCACACCCTGGTCGACGGTGTCGTCAACGGCACCGCGGCGTCGTTCGGCGGGCTGTCCGGCCGGCTGCGCAAGCTGCAGAACGGCTACGCCCGCTCCTACGCGGTCTCGATGTTCGGAGGTACGGCAGTGCTCATCGCCGCGACCCTGTTGATGAGGGCGGTGTAATCAGATGTCGTTCCCCCTTCTGACGGCGACGGCGGCCGTCCCGGCGATCGGCGCGATCGTCACGGCGGCCGTCCCGGCCGCCCGGCGCACCGCCGCCAAATGGATTGCCCTCGCGTTCTCGCTCGCCACGCTCGCGCTGGCGGTGACCGCGCTGGTCCGCTTCGAGCCCGGCGGCGACCGCTACCAGCTCACCGAGTCCCATGCCTGGATCTCCGACTTCGGGGTCAGGTACGAGCTGGGCGTCGACGGCATCGGTGTGTCGCTCCTGGCGCTCACCGCCCTGCTGATCCCCTTCGTCATCCTCGCGGGCTGGCACGACGCCGACCCCGTCGAGACGAAGAGTTCGCGCTGGCGGCCGACGCAGGGCTTCTTCGCCCTGATCCTGATGGTCGAGGCGATGGTGATCCTCTCCTTCGAGGCCACCGACGTCTTCCTCTTCTACATCCTGTTCGAAGCCATGCTCATCCCGGTGTACTTCCTCATCGGCGGCTTCGGGGACCGGGCCCACGCGGGCGGCGACGAGGCCGGAGCCACCCAGCGGTCGTACGCGGCCGTGAAGTTCCTCCTCTACAACCTGGCCGGCGGCCTGATCATGCTCGCCGCCGTCATCGGTCTGTTCGTGTCGGCGGGGACCTTCTCGCTGACCGAGATCGCCGAGGCCAGGGCCAACGGCACGCTGGACATGTCGACGGGCATGGAGAGGTGGCTCTTCCTGGGCTTCTTCGTCGCCTTCGCCATCAAGGCGCCGCTGTGGCCGGTGCACACCTGGCTGCCCAACGCCATGGGCGAGGCCACCGCGCCCGTCGCCGTCCTGATCACCGCGGTGGTCGACAAGGTCGGCACGTTCGCGATGCTGCGCTTCTGCCTCCAGCTCTTCCCGGAGGCGTCCACGTGGGCGACCCCCGTGGTGCTGGTGCTGGCGCTGATCAGCATCGTGTACGGGGCGCTGCTCGCGGTCGGCCAGCGGGACATCAAGCGGCTGATCGCCTACGCGTCGATCTCGCACTTCGGCTTCATCATCATGGGCATCTTCGCGATGACCAGCCAGGGCCAGTCGGGCGCGACGCTCTACATGATCAACCACGGCATCTCGACGGCGGCGCTGCTGCTGGTCGCGGGCTTCCTGATCTCGCGGCGCGGTTCGCGGCTCATCTCGGACTACGGCGGGGTGCAGAAGGTCGCACCGGTACTCGCCGGCACGTTCCTGATCGGTGGTCTCGCGACGCTCTCGCTGCCGGGGCTCGCCCCGTTCGTGAGTGAATTCCTGGTCCTGGTCGGCACGTTCAGCGTGTATCCGGTGATCGGCATCATCGCGACCGTCGGTATCGTGCTCGCCGCGCTGTACGTGCTGGTCCTCTACCAGCGCACGATGACGGGCCCGGTGAACGAGTCGGTCCGCGGCATGCCGGACCTGAAGCTCCGGGAGCTGGCGGTCGTCACCCCGCTGATCGCGCTTCTTCTCTTCCTGGGCGTCTACCCGAAGCCGCTGACCGACATCGTGAACCCGGCGGTGGAGCACACCATGAGTGACGTACAGAAGTCCGACCCCAAGCCCGAGGTGGAGGCAGCCCCGTGAGTGCGACAGCTGTCCACAGCCTGTGGACAACGACGGCGGCCCAGGGGATCGACAAGATCCAGGCCCCCAAGATCGAATACGCACAACTGGCCCCCGTGCTGATCGTGCTGGGCGCCGCCGTCGTGGGCATCCTCCTTGAGGCCTTCGTCCCGAGGAAGGGGCGGTACTACGCGCAGCTCTTCCTCTCGGTCGTCGCCCTGGCCGCCGCGTTCGCCGCGGTGGTCGCCCTCGCGGCGGGCGGATACGGCAGCACCAAGGCGCACCTCGCCGCCATGGGCGCGATCGCGGTGGACGGCCCCGCGCTGTTCCTCCAGGGCGTCGTCCTGCTCACGGCGATCGTGGCCGTGTTCACCTTCGCCGAGCGCCGGCTCGACCCGGCGAGCCACGGCAACCGGATCGACTCGTTCGCCGCCCAGGGTGGCTCGGTGCCCGGCAGTGAGGGCGAGAAGGCGGCCGTCAAGGCCGGGTTCACCACCACCGAGATCTTCCCGATCGCGATGTTCGCGGTGGCCGGCATGCTGGTCTTCCCGGCGGCCAACGACCTGCTGACGCTCTTCATCGCGCTGGAGGTCTTCTCCCTCCCGCTCTACCTCCTGTGCGCGCTGGCCCGCCGCAAGCGGCTGATGTCGCAGGAGGCCGCGGTGAAGTACTTCCTGCTCGGCGCCTTCTCCTCCGCGTTCCTGCTCTTCGGTGTCGCGCTGCTGTACGGCTACGCGGGCTCGGTGTCGTACGCGCGCATCGCCGCCGTCGTGGACGGCTCGGTCGCCACCGTGGACCCGGTCCTCGCGGAGACCATGGGCAACGACGCGCTGCTGCTCATCGGCGGGGCGATGATCCTGATGGGTCTGCTCTTCAAGGTCGGCGCGGTGCCGTTCCACATGTGGACCCCGGACGTCTACCAGGGCGCGCCCACGCCGATCACCGGCTTCATGGCCGCCGCGACGAAGGTGGCGGCGTTCGGCGCGCTGCTGCGGCTGCTCTACGTGGTCCTGCCCGGCCTGCGCTGGGACTGGCGGCCGGTGATGTTCGGTGTCGCGATCCTCACCATGCTCTTCGGTGCGATCGTCGCCATCACCCAGACCGACATCAAGCGCCTCCTGGCGTACTCGTCGATCGCGCACGCGGGCTTCATCCTGGCCGGTGTCATCGCCATGACCGACCAGGGCATCTCCTCCGTCCTCTTCTATCTGGCGGCGTACTCCTTCGTCACGGTCGGCGCCTTCGCCGTCGTGACGCTGGTGCGCGACGCGGGCGGCGAGGCGACGCACCTGTCCAAGTGGGCGGGGCTGGGGCGGCGTTCGCCACTGGTGGCCGCGGTCTTCGCGGTCTTCCTGCTGGCCTTCGCCGGCATCCCGCTGACCTCGGGCTTCTCGGGCAAGTTCGCCGTGTTCAAGGCGGCGGCCGACGGCGGCGCCGGGGCGCTGGTCGTGGTCGGTGTGATCTCGTCCGCGATCGCCGCGTTCTTCTACATCCGGGTCATCGTGCTGATGTTCTTCAGCGAGCCGAAGGCGGACGGCCCCACGGTCGCCGTGCCCTCGCCGCTGACGATGACCACGATCGGGGTGGGTGTCGCCGTCACGGTGGTGCTGGGCGTCGCGCCGCAGTACTTCCTCGATCTGGCGAGCCAGGCGGGCGTGTTCGTGCGCTAGCCCGTACCCGTACGAACGCCGCGGGGCCCCACCGGCAACGGTGGGGCCCCGCGGCGTTCACAGGCTCCAGGAGCGTGACTCCGGTGGGCGGTCCTCAGCCGGCGGTGATCCGGCCCGTCACGTCGCCGAGGCCCACACGGACGCCGTCCGGGCCCGGGGCCCAGGCGGTCATCGTGACCTCGTCGCCGTCCTCCAGGAACGTCCGCTTGCCGTCGGCGAGTTCGATCGGCTCCGTGCCGTTCCAGGTCAGCTCGATGAGGGAGCCGCGCTGGTCACGCTCGGGGCCGCTGACCGTGCCGGAGCCGTACAGGTCGCCCGTACGGAGCGAGGCGCCGTTCACCGTCATATGGGCGAGCTGCTGCGCCGCCGTCCAGTACATGCCCGCGAAGGGCGGCTCGGAGAGCACCTGGCCGTTGAGCGTGACCGTGATCCGCAGGTCGAAGCCGCCGGGCACCTCCTCGTCCGCGTCGTCCAGATACGGCAGCAGCGGGTGCGTACGGGGCGGGGGAGAGACCCGCGCCGCGTCCAGGGCCTCCAGGGGCGTCACCCAGGCCGACACGGACGTGGCGAAGGACTTGCCGAGGAACGGGCCCAGCGGCACGTTCTCCCAGCCCTGGATGTCGCGCGCCGACCAGTCGTTGAGCAGACAGAGCCCGAAGACGTGGTCGTCGAAGGCCGACAGCGCCACCGGGGCGCCCATCGCCGACGGGGCACCGACCACGAAGCCGACCTCCGTCTCGATGTCGAGCTTCACCGACGGCCCGAAGACCGGAACGGGGTCCGAGGGCGCCTTGCGCTGCCCGGACGGGCGCACCACGTCCGTCCCCGAGACCACGACCGTGCCCGCACGGCCGTGGTAACCGATCGGCAGATGCTTCCAGTTCGGCGTCAGCGCCTCCCCGTCGGGCCGGAAGATCCGGCCCAGGTTGGTGGCGTGGTTCTCGCTGGCGTAGAAGTCGACCCAGTCGGCCACCTCGTACGGGAGATGCATCGTGACCGAACCGAGAGGGTGCAGCAGCGGCTCTATGTCCGGCCGGTGGGCGGGGACCGTGACCCAGGCGGTGAGCGCCCGGCGCACATCGCGCCAGGCCGTGCGTCCGGCGGCCATCAGGGGGTTGAGAGAGGGCCGGTCCAGCAGCGCGGCGTACGGGGAGCCCAGCGCGTGCGCGGCGGCCCCCGCGTCGAGCACATGGCCGCCCACGCGGACCCCGAGGCGGCGCCGCCCGGGCTGGTCGGCCGTGGTGAAGACGCCGTACGGGAGGTTGTGCGGGCCGAAGGGATCGCCCTCGGCCAGTTCGAGCGGGCTCTGCTCGGGCATCGGTGCTGCCTCGCTTTCCGGATCGATGCTGGACACGTTACGTCGGTGTTGCCCGGCGGCGGCAGTGATGAAAAGCGCGCAATGACCGA
>NZ_JAAPBF010000088.1 GCF_022695985.1 Streptomyces sp. NP-1717
GGTATCCCCCGCGCCGGACCGGAGCCCGGGGCGGGCCGCGGAGTCGGCGGGAGCGGGAGGAGCCGCGGTTCACGGTGTCAGTGCCCGCGTCAGAGCGTCGGGGGACGCCGGGGACGGGAGGTGGATTCTCGTCGCCGATGTGCCGGGGCCCCTGAGCGCCGGCGGGAGCCAGCGGGTGACACCCGCGCGGTCGCGGATCAGGTCCTCCTCCTTGTAACGGTGGCAGCCGTCGTGCCAGACGAGGATCCCGGACAGCCAGTTCTCCAGCTCCCTCACATAGCCGTCTAGGACCCCGCGCACCTCGTCGTCGAGCCCGAAGTCGTCGTACAGGACCGGCAGTTCGTTGGCCGCGACATGCTGGAACTGGCGCATGCGGCCCTGCATCAGGTCATGGACGATGGCGACGCCGGTCGGGTAGTCGCAGTTGAAGAAGGACTGCACCACGAGGACGCCGTTGTGGACCTCGCCCTCGAACTCGATCTCCTTCTGGTACGAGAAGAGGTCGTTCATCAGGCACGCGTAGTCCTGCGCCGCGTTCTCCAGGGACCTCATCGGGCCGCTGCGGTAGATCTCCGGCGGCACGGCGTCGCTGTGGCCGATGCGGCACAGGCTCATCGTCATGTTGGAGCCGAAGGTCGCGCGGCGCATCTCGATGTAGTCGACGGGGTCCGGGACGCGGTTGTGGATCTGGTTGGTCAGCTCCCAGACCCAGCTCGCCGTCATGTCCTCGACGCTCGCGCGGAAGGCCCGTCTGGCGTCCTCGTCCATCGGGCCCGCCGTACGGAGCCACAGGTCGGCCAGGCCGCGCTCCAGCGCGCTGAGCGGTGGCGGGGTGTCGAGCGTCTCCACCGGCATGAACAGCGACAGCCGCTCGTTGCAGACCTTGGCCGCCGCCAGATTGCGGGTGTTGCCGTAGACGACGGGGAAGAAGTCGTCGCCGTACGTCCCCCAGGCCAGCCAGTCCGACGTCAGGTCGAGCCCTTCGGGGGTGGCGTCGGGATGGATGCCCGCCGCGCACAGCGGCAGGTCGACGCGGCGGATCCGGTCCTCGTCCCAGACGTCCGAGCCGGGAACGCCGGGCTGCGCCTCCAGAATGCCCATCCGGTGCGCCCACTCCACCACGTGCTCGCGCGACGCCTCCAGATGCGGGCTGAGCTTCGCCTCGAACGGCATCTCGAACGCGGGCAGGATCGAGGGCCCCACCCGCTGGAACGGCACGTGGCTGTGGGCGCGCGCCCTGGCGGGGGAGCCGTTGGTGAGGCTCTTGAGACAGTCCGAGGCGGACGTCCCGCGCCCGACCGGCGTCAGCGAGAACAGCGGGCCCGCCGTCTCCCCCGCCGCCGCGCCCCCGCCCGCGTCCGCGCCGTTCATGTACCGGCTGGAGCGCATGTGCCACTCATGACCGCCGGACTGCCAGTCCTGGAGGC
This sequence comes from Streptomyces sp. NP-1717, assembly GCF_022695985.1. Taxonomy (GTDB): domain Bacteria; phylum Actinomycetota; class Actinomycetes; order Streptomycetales; family Streptomycetaceae; genus Streptomyces. Next base: position 1,428 of record NZ_JAAPBF010000088.1, read on the forward strand.
CCTTCACGTACGCCAGGGTCCCGGCCGCCGCGGCCGGGTCGATGCCCTTCTCCACGAAGAGCGGGCCCAGCTCCGTCAGTGCCGTGTTCTCGAACTGGTGAAGGCGGGAGGTCAGCAGGTCGTTGACCGCGTCGGCCGCCTCCTGTGTCGTGCATTTCAGGAACGTCTCCAGGACGAGCACTCCGTTGCTCAGCTCGCCCTCCTCCTCGATCTCCCGCTGGTAGGAGAAGAGGTCGTTACGCAGATGGACCCCGTCGGAGAACGTGTCGCGCAGGACCCGCATCGGACGTGAGTCGGCGATCGGGGCCGGCACCTCCGCCCCCGCCGCGTACTCGATGAGTCCGGCCGACCACGGGGCCCCGCCGACCTTGCGGCGCATCTCGATGTACTCGACGGGATTCGAGATCCGCTCGGCGTTGATGTTCGCGAGCTCCCAGAGGGATTCGTTGAGCAGATTCTCCGTGCTCTCGGCGAATCGGGCCCGCCATTCCATGGACATCGACGGGACCGTGCGCTCCCAGAGGTCGGCGAGGCCCGCCTCCACCGGATTCGTCGGCTCGGGGAACCCGTCGGCGAGGTCCATCGGCATGAACGCCGGGAGCCGGTCCAGATACGCCTTCCCGCCCTCGCGGTCCTGGGTCCGCTTGAAGATCTCCAGGAAGTGGTCGTCGAAGAAGAAGACCCACACGTACCAGTCGGTGACCAGCGACAACTGCGGCCCCGTGCAGTCGGGATGGGTGTAGGCGCACAGCAGCGCGTAGTCGTGCGCGTCGAGATCGCTCCGCTCCCAGATGCCGGAGCCCTCCAGCATCCCCATCTCCCCGGCCCAGGTCCGGGAGTGCTCCCTGGCCTCCTCCAGTCGGGGATTGATACGCGCCGGATAAGGCATGTAGAAATCCGGCAGTTCGAAGGGCTGTGTCACTGGTGCGCGGCCTTTCCCGAGGATTCCGGAGGACTCCGGCAGCTGTCCGTGTCCAGCTCTACCCCTCGCCATGTACGGCCATCCGCGCCATAAAACAGTCATATGAACACACCGTCAGGGCGTGGCCTCCATGAATTTTTCCGCCTCCCGGTCCACCATCTGCCCATGAGCACGACGATTCGGATCGCACAGCAGCCCGAGGCCGACGAACTCCTCGGACGCAGCCCGCTGGCCGCGCTGGTCGGCATGCTGCTGGACCAGCAGGTGCCCATGGAGTGGGCCTTCTCGGGGCCGTACGCCATCGCCGTACGCATGGGTGGTGACGATCTGGACGCCCACGCGATCGCCGCCTACGACCCCGAGGCCTTCGCGGCCCTGCTCTCGGAGAAGCCCGCCGTCCACCGCTACCCGGGGTCCATGGCCAAGCGCGTGCAGCAGCTCTGCCAGTTCCTGGTCGCGCACTACGACGGGGACGCCGCCGCGGTGTGGAAGGACGCCGACACCGGCGCCCAGCTGTTCAAGCGGCTCACCCAACTCCCCGGCTACGGCAAGCAGAAGTCGCAGATCTTCCTCGCGCTGCTCGGCAAGCAGTACGGCGTACGGCCCGAGGGCTGGCGGGAGGCGGCCGGCGCGTATGGCGACGAGGGCTCGTACCGCTCGGCGGCGGACATCACGGGGCCCGAGACCCTGGCCAAGGTCCGCGCGCACAAGCAGGAGGCCAAGCGTGCCGCCAAGGCGGCGAAGGCGGCCGAGAGCCCCCGGGCCCGGGCGAAAAGCTGAGCGAACCCCGGCGCGAGTGCACGACTTGTGGCACATCTGTTCCCCTGAGGCACCCCTGGTCGCTAGCTTTCGTTAGCTTCACTCCGCACCGTTCGTATTTTCGTTCGCATCGGAAGGACCCCTGTGAACGCAACGTCCCGCAGACTCATGGCAGTCGCAGCTGCTACCGCGCTCGCGGCCCCGCTTCTGCTGTCCGCATCCTCCGCCTCCGCGCACAACAGGCCCGACCCGGCGAAGGACGCGGCGAAGCTTTCCAAGAAGCTCGTCAAGGAGGCGTCCGGCAAGGACGCGTACAAGCACCTGAAGAAGTTCCAGGACATCGCCGACTCCGCCGGCGGCCACCGCGCCGCGGGCTCGCTCGGCCATGACGCCTCCGCCGCGTACGTGTACAGCCTTCTCAAGAAGGCGGGCTACGACGTCAGTTACGACAGCTTCGAGTTCACGTACATCGAGACGCAGGCCGAGACGCTGAAGGTCACCGCGCCGACGCCGCGCGACTCCGAGATCACGGCCATGTCGTACACGACGTCGACGCCCGAGGGCGGCATCGAGGCCGGCCTGGCCGTCGTACCGGTCGACGCGACCACCGGCTGCGAGGCCACCGACTACGCCGCCGGAGCCTTCACCGGCAAGATCGCGCTCATCCAGCGCGGCGGCTGCGACTTCGCCACGAAGCAGCAGATGGCGGCCGGCGCGGGCGCGGTCGCCGCGATCGTCTCCAACAACACCGAGGGCGCCCTCAGCGGCACCCTGGGCGACCCGGCCGCGGCCAGGATCCCCACCGGCGGTGTCACGCAGGCCGAGGGCGCGAAGCTCGCCGCCGAGGCCGCGGCGGGCCCCGTGACGGTCGCCCTGGACATCCGTCAGCTCCAGGAGAAGCGCACCACCCGCAACGTCATCGCCGAGACCAGGGGCGGCGACGCGGCCAACACGGTGATGCTCGGCTCCCACCTGGACTCCGTCACCGAGGGCGCGGGCATCAACGACAACGCGTCCGGCTCCGCCGGGCTGCTGGAAGTCGCCCTGGACCTCGCCAAGTCCCGTGAGAAGACCGCCAACAAGGTCCGCTTCGCCTGGTGGTCGGCCGAGGAGCTGGGGCTGCTCGGCGCCGAGGACTACGTCAAGGGCCTCACCCCCGAGCAGGCCGAGCAGATCAAGCTCTATCTGAACTTCGACATGATCGCCTCGCCGAACTTCGGACAGTTCGTGTACGACGGCGACGACTCGGACGCCGTCGGCGAGGGCCCGGGGCCCGAGGGATCGGCGCAGCTGGAGAAGGGCATCACCGACTTCCTCGACGGCAGGAAGTACCCGCACGAGGGCACCGACTTCACGGGCCGCTCGGACTACGGGCCGTTCATCGAGGTCGGCATCCCCTCCGGGGGAACCTTCACCGGCGCCGAGGGCATCAAGACCGAGGCCCAGGCGGCGAAGTTCGGCGGCGAGGCGGGTGTCGCGTACGACCCCTGCTACCACGCGGCCTGCGACGACCTGGACAACATCAACAAGGAGGCGTTCGACGTCAACATCGACGTCATCGCCGACGCGGTCGGCCAGTACGCCCACGACCTGAGCCCGCTCACCGCGAAGGCCAAGTCGGAGGCCACGGCCAAGACGGCGCGCACCACGGGTGGCGACACCGGCGTCGGCGCGTCCAACGCCCACGACCACGAGCACGGGAACGAGAACCGGTCCTGACACGCCGCCGGTCTGATCCGCCTACAGCCTGACAGCCGCTCACGGCGGGTGCCGGGGGGAGCGATTTCCCCCGGCACCCGCCGTTCGCGCGCGGCCCTCCTACAGAAGGCGACAGGGGCGGCGACGTCTCCGGACGGGGTGGTTCCACTCATACGTCGTTCCCACTTCGACCCGTATGGGCCCCTTTGCACCACCGCGCCATGGCTGCGCCCGGAGGCGCTCGCCCGGTAGGCTTTCCGTGTGATCTTCAAGCGCATCGGAAATGGGCGACCGTACCCCGACCATGGCCGGGAAAGTACCCGGCAGTGGGCGGACGTCGCGCCGCGCCCGGTCCGCCTCGACCAGCTCGTCACCACCAAGGGGCAACTGGATCTGGAGACGCTGCTCGCCGAGGACTCGACCTTCTACGGAGACCTCTTCGCGCATGTCGTCAAATGGCAGGGCGACCTCTATCTGGAGGACGGCCTCCACCGCGCGGTCCGCGCGGCGCTCCAGCAGCGGCAGGTACTGCACGCGCGCGTGCTCGAACTGGACCTGGGCTGAACCGGCCGGCGGGAGCCGACCCGCCGCCCACGGCCGGGGACGGGCTTCCTGACGGGCCGACGGGCACTCGGCCGACTCGTCACTGAGCCTTTCGGGGTCTTTCCGACGCCCAGAGGCCCAACCTGTTGATCATTTAGTAGGAATCACTACCGGCGCGCACTACGCTGCGGCCATGAGCATGCTCACCCCCCCTGGCATGGGCGGCAAATATCGCATTACGGGTGCCAAGTACCCCCGCATGCGTCGCCCCCGGAACCGACGCAGGATCGTGCTCGCGGCCGTCGCCACAGTCGTCGCCCTCGGCCTCGCCGGCTGGGGGACCGTACAGCTCATCGACGTGTTCACGGCGGACGGCGGGTCGAAGGAGAAGACGACGACCGCCTCGGGCCGCGAGCCCGACTGCAAGCCGTCCCCGTCGGCTGCGCCGGTCAGGACGCTACCCAAGCCGGCCCAGATCACGGTCAACATCTACAACGCGACGCCGCGCGCCGGACTCGCCAAGAGCACCGCCGACGAGCTCAAGAAGCGCGGCTTCGTCATCGGCAAGGTGGGCAACGCACCGGCGGCGTTCGACAAGAAGATCCCCGGCACCGGGATACTGCTGGGCGCCCCGGCCGCCGCCGACAGCTCCTTCACCGTGCTCGGCGCCCAGCTGAAGGGCGCGAAGCCCCAGCACGACGAGCGGAAGACGAAGGACGTCGACCTGCTGCTCGGCACGGCCTTCAAGAGCCTGAGCGTGCAGAAGGACGCCGAGCGGGCCCTGGCGGTCCTGACCAGGCCCTCACCCGACGTCCCCTGCGACCACAAGGGCTAGCGGGTGTCCGGGCCGGTGAGCACGGCCCGGACAGGACGGCCTAGTCGACCGTCCCGTACATGCGGTCACCCGCGTCGCCCAGCCCCGGCACGATGTACCCGCGTTCGTTCAGCCGCTCGTCGACCGCCGCCGTGACGACCGTCACCGGCGTGCCCGCCAGCTCGCGTTCCATCACCTCGACGCCCTCGGGCGCCGCGAGCAGCACCACGGCCGTCACGTCGTCGGCGCCGCGTCCGATGAGCTCGCGGATCGCCGCGACCAGCGTGCCGCCGGTGGCCAGCATCGGGTCGAGTACGTACACCTGGCGGCCCGAGAGGTCCTCGGGCATCCGGGTCGCGTACGTCGACGCCTGAAGCGTCTCCTCGTTACGGATCATCCCGAGGAAACCGACCTCGGCGGTCGGGAGCAGCCGCACCATGCCGTCGAGCATGCCGAGACCGGCCCGGAGGATCGGCACCACCAGAGGCCGCGGGTAGGAGAGCTTCACACCCGTGGTCGGCGTCACCGGAGTCTCGATGTCGACCTGCTCAGTGCGCACGTCCCTGGTGGCCTCGTACGCGAGCAGGGTGACCAGCTCGTCGGCGAGGCGTCGGAAGGTAGGGGAGTCGGTGCGCTTGTCGCGCAGCGTGGTGAGTTTGTGCGCGACCAGCGGGTGGTCGACGACGTGAATCCGCATGGCTCCACAGTAACCGTGGCCCGGCCGGCGCCCCCCGCTGGCATCAATTCACCGCTCGCAGGGAAGGTGCATGGACACGCGCACAGGGGACACAGCCAACCGAGTCGTGGGGTGGTGAGGCGGCGATGCGGGACCGGCAGCGGCGTGATCCGCAGGAGCGGGGCGGCGGGGACGGGGCGGTCGGCGCCGGGCCGGACGGCTCGCGCCCGTACGCGGACGCCGGACCCGCCACAGGGCCGGGTCCCACGCCTGATTCCGTGCCCGATCCCCCGCCGTCCCCCGCGGCCGATCTCGGCTCCGACGAGAGCGGCGCGGCCCGCCGGCGTCGGCGTGCGCAGTTCCTGCGGGAGTTGAACGAGGCCAAGGCGCTGCGCGAGCGGGTGAAACCTCGCCAGGCCCGCGCGGCCCGGATGCGCCAGCAGATGCGGATGCGGACCTTCCGCTGGTAGTCGCGCAGCGGTCACCCATCGGCCCTCCGGCCGCCGTGGGACGGTCACTTGGGCACCGGCGGACCCCCGCCCCACGGGTCTCTCACCCTCCGGTCCGGCCATGCGTCCGGACCGGTCCAAAAAAATGCCTGCACGACGCAACGGCGGAAGACCTCTCGCAATCGCCCGCTTTCTGCCACGATTCCGAGTAGTGGGCGGGGCAGAGCGCAGCGCACCGCCGAATCGTCACCTCTGACCAGTGGGAGAGTCACGGTGTACTTCGCCGCACTGCTCGCGCGCACCGAAGACGGATGGGAAGCGAGCGACACAGAGCTCGACGACGTGGAGACCTTGTCGGATCTGACCGACCTGGCCCGCGAAGCCTCGGTGGACGAGAACACGGTGCTCGTCTTCATCGAGCAGGAGGACGCCTGGTTCGGCGTGCTCCGCGTGGAGGGCGAGGAGGATCCTCGTATCTACGTCTCCGACGCGGCCATGGCCGCACGCTCCTCTTACGGGGAGATCCTCACGGACGAATTGCTCGGCGGGGACGATGACGACCTCGACGACGCCTTGGACACGCTGGACCTCGACGGTACCGAGGACGGCGAGAGTGAAGAGCAGGAGGACACGGACGACACCGACGGCGGCGCCGGCACCGCCGTCACGGCCGGACCGGGAGCGGTTCCCGCCGGACCGGCGGGCGACCGCGCGATCCTCGCGGACCTGGGCCTGTCGGAGGCGGAGTTGCTGGCGCTGGAGACCGACGCCATGTCCGAGATCGCCGACGCGCTCGGCGCCTCCGAAGTGCTGGAGACCGCGCGCTAGTGACCGAGCACGACCCGGTGGGCGAACCGGCGAGCGAACCGGCGGCCGATCCGGTGCGTGAGCCGTGGCGGGCGCCGATGCGCCTCGCCCTGGAACAGGCCGCACGCGCGGCGCCGGCCGGCGATGTGCCGGTCGGTGCTGTCGTGCTGTCCCCGGACGGCTCGGTGCTCTCCGCCGGCCACAACGAACGCGAGATGACGGGCGACCCCACGGCGCACGCGGAGGTCCTGGCCATCCGCAGGGCGGCGGCGGAACTCGGCGCCTGGCGGCTGACCGGCTGCACGCTCGTGGTGACCCTGGAACCGTGCACGATGTGCGCGGGCGCGCTCGTGCAGTCACGGGTGGCGCGGGTCGTGTACGGGGCGCTCGACGAGAAGGCGGGCGCGGCGGGCTCGCTCTGGGACGTCGTACGGGACCGCCGTCTCAATCACCGCCCGGAAGTGATCCACGGGGTGCTCGCCGACGAGTGCTCACAGCTGCTGACGGACTTCTTCCGGGACCGCCGCGTTATCGATTTCTGAGCAAGGGCCACCTTGGGCTAAGCTCTCTCTCGGTAGCGTGTCCGAGCGGCCGAAGGAGCTCGCCTCGAAAGCGAGTGTGGCGTAACCCGTCACCGTGGGTTCAAATCCCACCGCTACCGCTTGTACGACGAAGGGGCGGACCTCATGAGGTCCGCCCCTTCGCGTTGCCGGGCCGGGGACGCCGGTCCGTCGTGGCGGGCTCGGCGCGGGCGGGTTCAGCGCAGGTGGGCCATGACCTTCGCGAAGTCCGTCATGTGCTCCTCGCGTACGGAGAAGTAGCTCAGCCCGTACGTCTCCCGGTAGCGGTGCAGCGTCTCGGTGAGCTGTGCCGGCGGGCCCGCCAGGACGTTGGGGAGGCGGCGGATCTGGTCCTCGGTCAGATCCGGGGCCGTGCGGCGGATCGGGGCCAGGGCATCGGCCGTGGCCGTCAGGACCACCGCCGACACGAACAGCTGCAGTTCCAGGGCGCCGAAGCGCGCGCCCGCCTCGGAGCGGACGTGGGCGACCCGGTCCGCGAGGACCTGCTGCGGGTCCGCCCCCGGCGGGGTCGTCAGCCCCATGACGGGGAGGCCGACGATGTCGGCCTCCCGCGCCGCCAGCCGCAGCACACGGTCGCCGAGACCGGCCAGCAGCAGCCGTGGGGTGGGGCGCCGGTGGACCTTCGGCGGCTGGTCCGGGGTGGCGAACATCCGGTGCAGTTCGGCGACCGTGTGCGCCAGATGGACGACGCGGTCCCCGGGCGCCGGGTACGGCAGCTCCGCCGTACGGAACTCGGCCTGCGCGTATCCGGCGCCGAGGCCCACCTCCAGCCGGCCGTCCGTGAGCTGGTCGGTGTCCGCGATGTCCCTGGCCAGCAGGGCGGGCCGGTAGAAGCCGGCGTTGAGGACAAGGGTGCCGAGCCGCAGGGTGGTGGTCGCGTCGGCGGCGGAGAGCAGGGCGGGGAACGGCGCCGGCGTGCCCAGGTGATCAGGGACCTGGAGCACGTCGTAACCGAGGTCCTCGGCCTGCCGGGCCCTGGCCTGCCAGGCGGAGCGCGTACCGATGGCCGGCATGCTGACGCCGAAACGGAAGGGTCGGGCGGGCATGGCTTCCTCCCGATGAGTGCGATGTCCCGTAAAGCGTACTTCGATAGCTTCTGCACGTGATGCGGACAAAGGGCGAGCCGGGGCCGGCGCGCGATCAGGGCCCGGTCTCCTCGCGAGGAGACCGGGCCCTGGGGTGTCACGTGCGCCGCGCCGTCGTGCCTACGGGAAGTTGATCACGTTCGACGGGACCGTCGACGTACCCGAGGTCGGTGATCCGGTGCTGTTGATCACGTGGTTGTACTGGCCCATGCCGCCGAGTGAGACGACCAGGATGTTGTGGAACTTCACCCCTGGCTTCACCGGCGCCTGGAAGCCGTGTTCCTGACGGATGTTCGGATCGGACGTGTAGTTGCAGTAGCTGCCCATCGCCCAGCCCTCATGGGTGACGACCGAGTCGTCCACCTTGTAGCCGGCGTAGCCCTGGATGGAGCCGTTCTGGATGGCGGCCTGGTTCGGGGCGTCGTACGCCTTCTCGTTCTGGAAGAAGATCGTCCGGCCCCGCTCACCGCTCCACCGCACGTCGTACTTGTTGAAGTGCTCGACGAACAGTCCGGTCGCCAGCACGTCGTCGCCGTTGACCTGGAGGCCGTAGTCGGCGCGGTTGGTCTCCCAGCCGACGCCGTCACCGTGGTCGGCCCGCCAGATCCAGGTGTGGTCGATGATCGTGTCGTCACTGTTGACGACCATGCTGGTGGTGGCCTTGCCGGGACCGGCGCCGCCGATGCGGATGAAGACGTCCTGGACGGTCGTCGGGTTGGCGGAGTGGTCGGCCGAGGCGTTCTGCGGGCCGACCTCCAGCAGGGTGGGGGAGTTCACCGGTCCGGCGTCGATCAGGAAGCCGGCCAGCTTCACGCCGTCCACGTCGGCGACCTTCATCGCCGTCACCCCGTTGTCCGGGATGATCGTGGCGTAGCCGAGGCCGAGGACCACGGTGTTCGCCCGGTTGACGTTGATCGGCTGGTCGACGTGGTAGATGCCCGGGGTGAAGAGCAGGTGCAGACCCTGGGCGAGCGCCGCGTTGATCGTGGCCGCCGTGGCGCCCGGCTTGACCACGTAGAACTGGTCGAGCGGCAGGGACTCGCCCTGCGGGGTGCCGTTCCAGGAGACGCCGCGCGCGTTGGTGCGCTTGGCCGGGACGAAGACCTTGTACGTGTTGCCGTCCAGGTAGAGGAACGGCTTCTCGCGGGAGGTCGGGGTGTTGTTCAGCGTCGTGTACGGCGGGTTCGGGAAGGACTGCGCGGGCGCGCCCTCGACCCCGGAGAACGCCATGTTCCAGACACCGTTGCCCCAGCCGCCGATGGCGCTGTCACGGGTGTACCACTGCTGCTGGGAGTAGGGCGTGATGGTGCCGTCCACCTTGCTGTCGGCGATGTAGCCGCCGCTGGCCCAGCCGTATCCGTTCGGCGCGAGGTTCAGCCCGCCCTTGATGTGCATACGGCGGAACGGCGCCGCCTGCGCGACGGCCCAGCGGTTGCTGCCGCTGACCGGGTTGAGCGCGAGGTTCTCGGCCGAGCGCCAGAAGTTCTGCGTGGCGTTGCCGTTGAACCAGCCCGCGTCGACGGTCACGTCACCGTTGATGTTCGTGTCGTCGGGCTTCAGGCCGAGACCGGAGATCGAGGTGTAGAAACCGAGTTGGGCGTTGAGGTTGTTGTACGTGCCCGGCTTGAAGAGCAGTTGGTAGCGACCGGTGCCGAACTGGGCCGACTCCTGCTGCCGGAAGATCTGGTCGAGCGTGCCCTGGATGTTGGGCGTCGAGGGGTCGAAGACCTTGACGTTGGGACCGAGGTCGCCGCCGCCCTGGATCGGGCCGCCGGGGCCGCCGCTCTCGCCGTAGACCTGGAACTCCCAGAGTGAGTAGCCGTACTGCGTGGCACGGGTGGTGCCGGTCAGCCGTACGTAGCGGGCGTCGCCGGAGATGTTCAGCGTCTCGTTGCCACCGGGGCCGGTGGTGGTGGAGTACGCGCTGGTCCAGGTGGTGCCGTTCGTGGAGAGCTCGATCCGGTACGCCTTGGCGTACGCGGTCTCCCAGCGCAGCACGACCTGGCTGACCGCGACCGTGGAGCCGAGGTCGATCCGGATCCACTGCGGGTCGGCGGCGGCGCTCGACCAGCGGGTGCCGTTGTCGCCGTCCACGGCGGCCGCGGCGGGGGTGCCGCCGTTCTCCGTGCTGGAGACGGTCACCGGCTTGCCCTGGGAGACCAGGGCCGGTGCGGCGCTCGCGGCGGTGGTCCCGGGGATGAGCATCAGCAGGGAGGCGACCAGAGTGGCGGCGACGGACGCGGCGATACCGCGGCGGCGCACCGAAGCGGGTCTCCTGAAAACCGGTACAGCGGACGGCGGAGCGTGCATGGGCAGGTCTCCTGAAGTCTCGGACGACGAGGGGGAGTTCGGGATACACACGGAGAGACCGGGCAGAACCCGGAGAGCGCTCTCTCGTTACGGCAGATGGTTCTCCCGTGTTTCGTACACGTCAAGAGTTGTGCACGCACCGGCCTTCACCGACCGCTGTTCGATCAACAACTGACCGACCTCGCGAGGCATTTGATCCGGTTCGCGATATGTCTCGCCGACTGTCCGTTCAGATCCTGACGGCGCGAGCCGGGCACATGCCGCGCACCGCGCACCGGTCGGGCCGCGGTGACCAGGCGTCAATACGGTGTGGCCAGAAGCGGTCACGCAGGTGATCGAAATCGTTCTCCGAACCGGCCCATTCGTACGGTTAGACTCACGCGATCGCACTGGGGACGGCAGGGGAGGCAGCGCTGATGGTGCAAACGAAGAAGCTCGTGCTCTATCTGGTGATTGTCTTCGTGCTGTATACGATCATCACTTCACCCGAACGGTCCGCCGATCTTGTGCAGGTGGGGTTCGAGGGCATAGCCAGCGCGGCCGAGGGTGTCGGCGAGTTCATGACCGAGCTCGTACAGTAGCCACGGCCGGAGGCTTCACCACCGCGCCACCCACCGCGCCATCCGCCGGGCGGCACGCGCCGCTCGTCCGCCCGCCTGCCACGCCCCCGGGAGACCGCCTTGATCCGCCACCTGGTCCTCTTCAAACTCAACGAGGGTGTCTCCCGCGACGAGCGACGGGTGGTCGACGGCGCGCGGGCCTTCGCGGAGCTGGGCGGCAAGATCCCGGAGCTGGAGTACTGGGAGTGCGGCTGGAACATCAGCGACCGGCCGATCGCCCATGACTTCGCCATCAACTCGGCGGTCGCCGACGCGGACGCGCTGACCCGTTACCTGGAGCACCCCGACCATCAGGCGGGCGTCGGGCAGTGGCGAGAATTCGCCACCTGGGTGATCGCCGACTACGAGTTCTGATTGATTCCGACCGGTTTTTGAGCCCCTGGCTCCGCTGACGCTCCCCTGCGGCTCTCCCGTCGCACTCCCGGCCCCACGCCTCACCGGCGTGGGGCTTTTCGAGCGTGAGCAGCGGATTCCCCGCCAACACGGAGTTTTCTGGTGCTTGCACACAGTGGGCATGTCTTGTGATGCTATGACCGCTTTTGACGGATGAGTTGACCGTAGTTGACCGCAAAGGGGTGGCGTGACCGTGCCGGCCAGTACAACGCCTCAAATGCCGCCCCAGAGCGAACCCCGAGCCGAGCCCCAGGGCCAAGCCAGGCCGGAGGACCGGGCCGAGAGCCGGGCCGAGGCCCCTCCCGCCGAGCCTCTGGGCCCCGCCGAGCCGCCCCGTCTCGTCGAGACCCCGAACGAGACCGAACCAAGACCGTCGACCCCGCAGACGCGGGGCGCCGACACCAGGGCCCTGACGCAGCTCCTCTTCTCGCAGATCAAGGATCTGGAACGCGGCACCCCGGAGCACACCCGGGTCCGCAGCGCGCTCATCGAGGCGAATCTGCCGCTCGTGCGGTACGCCGCCGCCCGCTTCCGCAGCCGTAACGAGCCGATGGAGGACGTCGTCCAGGTCGGCACGATCGGTCTGATCAACGCGATCGACCGGTTCGACCCGGACCGGGGCGTGCAGTTCCCGACCTTCGCGATGCCCACCGTCGTCGGCGAGATCAAACGCTACTTCCGCGACAACGTGCGCACCGTCCACGTACCGCGCCGGCTGCACGAGCTGTGGGTCCAGGTCACCGGCGCGACCGAGGATCTGACGACGGCCCACGGCCGCTCGCCCACCACCGCCGAGATCGCCGAGCGGCTGAAGATCTCCGAGGAGGAGGTCCTCGCCTGCATCGAGGCGGGCCGGTCGTACCACGCGACGTCGCTGGAGGCCGCCCAGGAGGGCGACGGGCTGCCCGGCCTGCTCGACCGGCTCGGCTACGAGGACCCCGCGCTGGCCGGCGTCGAGCACCGCGATCTGGTCCGGCATCTGCTCGTACAACTGCCGGAGCGGGAACAGCGCATCCTGATGCTGCGCTACTACAACAACCTGACGCAGTCACAGATCAGCCAGGAGCTCGGCGTCTCCCAGATGCATGTGTCGCGGCTGCTCGCGCGAAGCTTCGCGCGTTTGCGATCCGCAAACAGGATCGAGGCATAGCTCTTCCGGGTAGTAACCCCGCAGCGCCTTCCAGAGCAGCAAATTCGCATACCCCCATATTCCGGTGCAGATATGTCGACTTGGCGCTACAGCGTGTTGACGACATGTGACATTCTGCTGGAACCGCGTTTGCCGCAGCCCCACCTCCGGTATTCAGGTGGAGGCTGCGTTCCTTCGACGGGAGCGGCCACCGCGACCGTCAGCGACCTCAAGGGGGTGGCATGTCCGTAGAACAGGGCAGCTCGAAGGTGCTCACGCTCAACAAGAGCGAGCAGGCACCGGAGGCGCCGGATGCTCTCGACCGTGCGGCCGAACCGCGCGTGTCCCAGCCGGAAGCCATCGACACCCGCACTCTGTCCCGCTCCCTGTTCCTGCGGCTCGCCGTACTCGCCCAGGACAGCCCGGAGCGCACCTACGTACGTGACACCCTCATCGAGCTGAACCTGCCTCTGGTGCGTTACGCGGCGGCCCGGTTCCGCAGCCGTAACGAGCCGATGGAGGACATCGTCCAGGTCGGCACGATCGGCCTCATCAAGGCGATCGACCGGTTCGACTGCGAACGGGGCGTGGAATTCCCCACGTTCGCGATGCCGACCGTCGTCGGCGAGATCAAGCGCTTCTTCCGCGACACGTCGTGGTCCGTGCGCGTGCCCCGCCGGCTCCAGGAGCTGCGGCTGGCGCTCACCAAGGCCAGCGACGAGCTGGCGCAGAAGCTGGACCGCTCCCCGACCGTCCCCGAACTCGCCCTGGTGCTGGGCGTGTCGGAGGAGGACGTGGTCGACGGGCTCGCGGTCGGCAACGCGTACACGGCCTCCTCGCTGGACTCGCCGTCCCCCGAGGACGACGGCGGCGAGGGCTCGCTCGCGGACCGTCTGGGGTACGAGGACACGGCCCTGGAGGGTGTGGAGTACCGGGAGTCGCTGAAGCCGCTGCTGGCCAAACTCCCGCCCCGCGAGCGGCAGATCATCATGCTGCGCTTCTTCGCGAACATGACGCAGTCCCAGATCGGCGAGGAGGTCGGCATCTCGCAGATGCACGTCTCACGCCTGCTGACCCGCACGCTCGCACAGCTGCGGGAAGGACTGATCGCGGACTGATCGCGGGCGTCACCGCGAGCACGGCCCCGCCGCAGAGCTCGGCCTCGCCGGAGCCGTCGCAGCGGTGGCGCCCCGCATGGAGCGGAGCGCCACCGTCATGAGTGGGACCCGCGGCCGGCCGGGACCGGTCCGGGAGCCTGTCCGTCCGCGGTCAGCCGAGCGCGAGCCAGGCGACCGCGGCGAGGATCGCGATCCCGGCCACGACGCCGACGATCAGCCCGGTCTTCGATCCGCTCCGCTGCGGTGCCTGTCGACGCTGTGGCTCACCCTCGTCGACGAAGGCGCGGAACATCTGGGTGTTGCCCGCGGGGTCGGGATTTCCCTCGGGGCCCTGCGGGGCATGGGGGTTGTGTGCCATGTGCCAGGACCCTAGCGAACACCGTGACCCCGCCCAACCCCCGGGGCCGACCGAAGGCGCGTCAGAGCCCCCGCAGCGGCCTTTCCGGGGCTTCCTACGCTCCTCTCCCGGTGCTCGCGCGTCCCCCGCGCACCATTGACCCCGCACATGCGAAGCCTTTTCGGTTCCTTTACTCCTGATGACCTCATTTCGTTTGCCTTCAGCAACCAACCGCTTCTATGGTTGCCCCAAGCAACAACATAGGTGCGACAGGCACGAGGGGTCTTCTCGGAGGGGTCATGGCCGCCACGAGTCAGTACGCGGAGCTGGCCCGCCAGCTCAGTGCCATCGGCGCCGTGAAACGGGGACTCTCCCGCGTCCTGCCACCCGACTGTCCGGGCGGCTCGGCCGCCGTACTGACCCTGCTGGAGCGGCACGGCGAGATGCGGATGAGCCGCCTCGCCGAGCTGCTGGCCGTGGACATGTCCGTAACCAGCAGGCATGTGGCACACGCGGCCGAGCGCGGCTGGATCGAGCGCGCGCCCGACCTCGCCGACCGGCGGTCCCGCATCCTGCGGCTCACACCGGCGGGCCGCGAACTGCTCGACGAACTGGCGCGACGGACGACCGAGACATTCGCCCGCGCGCTGTCCGACTGGACCGACGACGAAGTCGGACAGCTGAACACAATGCTGGCACGTCTGCGCGAAAACTTCGGCGACCGCAGGCCCGGCCGCTACGCTCCCGGCACCACGGCCGCACCCGAAGCCGCATCCGAAGTCGCACCCGCACCCGAATCTGAGGCCGCACCGCGAGAGACGCCCGCGCGGCGGCAGAGTTGAGACGAAGGAATTCAATGGCTACGACCACCACACCAACGGGTGTACGGGGCGGCCACGGCAAGCACGGCGGCGGTTCCCCCGCCGCGGTACCCGGCACGCCGATGACCCACCGTCAGATCATGGAGGCGCTCTCCGGTCTGCTGCTCGGCATGTTCGTGGCGATCCTCTCCTCGACGGTCGTCACCAACGCCCTGCCCGAGATCATCTCCGACCTCGGCGGCGGCCAGAGCGCGTACACCTGGGTGGTGACCGCCTCGCTCCTGGCGATGACGGCGACCACTCCCCTGTGGGGCAAGCTCGCCGACCTGTTCAGCAAGAAGCTGCTGGTACAGATAGCCCTGACCCTCTATGTGGTCGCCTCGGCGGCGGCCGGACTGTCCCAGAGCGCGGGGATGCTGATCGTCTTCCGCGTCATCCAGGGAATCGGCGTCGGCGGTCTCACCGCGCTCGCCCAGATCATCATGGCGGCGATGATCGCCCCGCGTGAGCGCGGGCGCTACAGCGGCTACCTCGGCGCCACCTTCGCCGTCGCCACCGTCGGCGGCCCGCTCATCGGCGGTGTCATCACCGACACGTCGTGGCTCGGCTGGCGCTGGTGCTTCTACGTCGGCGTCCCCTTCGCCGTCGTCGCGCTGATCGTGCTCCAGAAGACCCTCAAGCTCCCGGTGGTCAAGCGCAAGGTCAAGATCGACTGGACCGGCGCCTTCCTCATCAGCGCGGCCGTCTCGCTGCTGCTGCTCTGGGTCACCTTCGCCGGTGACAAGTACGACTGGATCTCCTGGCAGACGTACGCGATGCTCGCCGGCACGGTCGTGCTCGGCCTGCTCTTCCTCTTCACCGAGTCGCGGGCCAGTGAGCCGATCATCCCGCTGCGCCTCTTCCGCAACCGCACGATCGCCCTGGCCTCGCTGGCCTCGCTGTTCGTCGGTGTCGCGATGTTCGCGGGCACGGTCTTCTTCAGCCAGTACTTCCAGCTGGCGCGGGACCAGTCGCCGACGATGTCCGGCGTGATGACCATCCCGATGATCGGCGGACTCTTCCTCTCCTCGACGGTCTCGGGCCTGGTCATCACCAAGACGGGACGCTGGAAGGCGTGGCTGGTCAGCGGCGGTGTGCTGGTGACGGCCGGCCTCGGGCTGCTGGGCACCATCCGGTACGACACCGAGTACTGGCACATCGCGGTCTTCATGGCGGTCATGGGCCTCGGAATCGGCATGATGATGCAGAACCTGGTCCTGTGCACGCAGAACCAGGTCTCCCCGCAGGACCTGGGCGCCGCGAGTTCCGTCGTCACCTTCTTCCGCTCCCTCGGCGGCGCGATCGGCGTCTCGGCGCTGGGCGCGGTGCTGGGCCACCGGGTCGTCAGTTACGTCAAGGACGGTCTGGCCGATCTCGGCCCGGAGGCCGCGGCGGCCGGTCACGCCGGTACGGGCGGCGGGGGCATCCCCGATCTGGACAAGCTGCCGGGGCCGATGCGGACCGTCGTGGAGGCGGCCTACGGGCACGGCGTCGCCGACGTCTTCCTCTACTCGGCGCCGGCCGCGCTGCTCGCCTTCGTCATCACGCTGTTCATCAAGGAGGTCGCGCTGAAGACGCGCGCCGCCGGTGACGCGGAGGAGAGCCCGGAGAGCGCGCCGTTCACGCCGGTCGAGCAGGTCGTCGTCCCGACCGGTGGCGCTGTCGTCGCCGAGGAGCCGGTGGCCGTCGAGGCCGCCGGCACGCCTACGGAAGCGGGTACGGATACGGAATCGCCCGGTGGCGGCGGGGTTCCCGTCCACGGCGTCGTACGCGGCGCCGAGGGCGGGACCGTGCCACAGGCCGCGGTCACCCTCATCTCCCCGGCCGGGCGCCAGTTGGGCCGCGCGGTCGCCGGGGAGGACGGCGGCTACGAGGTCGACGCGCCGGAGTCCGGCTCGTACGTCCTCATCGCCTCGGCCGACGGCTTCCAGCCGCAGGCCGCCACGGTGGCCGTCGGCGCGGAGCCGCTGGCGTACGACATCCTGCTCGTCGGTACGAGCGGGCTCACCGGCTCCGTACGGAGCGAGGAGGGCGGCACTCCCGTGGAGGGCGCGATGGTCATCGTGACCGACGTACGCGGCGATGTGCTGGCGACCGGAAAGTCCGCCGAGGGGGGCGAGTTCGCCTTCGCGGAGCTGCTGCCCGGCTCGGTGACCGTCGCCGTGAACGCGAGCGGTTTCCGGCCACTGGCACTGCCGGTGGAGATCGGCGCCCAGGGCGTGACCCGCGTCGAGGCCGTCCTGCGGTCGGGCGCGCTCGTCCAGGGCACGGTCCGGGCGGGGGCCGCCCGGCGTCCGCTGCCCGACGCACGTGTCACGCTGATCGACGCGGCCGGGAACGTGGTCGCCACCGCGACGACCGGGGACGACGGGGTGTACGGCTTCGCGGACCTGGACGCGGGGGAGTACACGGTCATGGCGACCGGTTACCCGCCCGTGGCGGGTGCCCTGACCGTCACCGGGCACGGCGTCGACAGCCACGATGTCGAGCTCAACCACCCGGGCGAGTAACGCCCGTCAGAGCCCCCGGACGGGGGCGCGCTCCCGAGCGGAGGCCGCGCCCGCGCCCGGCGGAAGGGGCCCCGGTGGCGGTGGCGGCAGCCTGGGGACGGCGTGCCGGCACCGTGCCGGGGCCCGGTCCTCGGCCGGACGGGCTTCACGAGAACTGCGACCGAGGAGAAAAGCGGGATGGGACTTCGCGCACAGGTACGGACGACGGACGGCTGGGCCGTCCAGCACGCCACCGTTACCCTCACCGACCGGACCGGCGCGCAGATGGTGCGTGCCGACGCGGACAGCGACGGGCTGGTGGCCTCCGACGTGAAGCTGCCGCCCGGGCCGTACACCGTGATCGTGACGGCCGTCGGCTACGCGCCCGCCGCCGCCACCGCGTTCGTCACCTCCACGGGTGTCGCCGACGCCGGAACGGTCGTCCTGATCCGGCAGGGCAACGTCGACCTGCCGCCGCCCGGTGTGTGGAACCTCGACCCCGCGCACTCGTCCGTGGTCACGATCGCGCAGCACCTCGGGATCTCCAGCGTGCGGGGCCGATTCACCGAGTTCGGCGGCCGCATCACGGTCGCGGCGGTGCCGGAGCACTCCCGCGTGGACGCGGTCATCGACGCGGCGACCATCGACACCGGCAACGGAGTACGGGACAAGCACCTCAGGTCGCCGGACTTCCTGGACGCGGAGCGGTACCCGGAGATCACGTACCACAGCACGGGGGTCAACCAGTCCGGCCCGGACCGCTGGACCGTACGGGGCGAACTATCGCTGCACGGAGTCGTACGGAAGGTGGCGCTGGACCTGTCGTACCTCGGGACCGGGCCCGACCCGTGGGGCGGTGAGCGGGCGGCCTTCCGCGCGACGACGGAGCTGCTGCGGAGCGACTTCGCCATGAACTACAACCAGGTGGTGCAGGCGGGGATTTCCATGATCGGCACGACGCTGCGGGTGGAACTCGACATCCAGGCGGTGCGGGAGGTCGGACCGGCGGACGGGGCCGCGTCGCAGGCCGCGTCGTAGGCCGCGTCGTAGGCTGCGAGACATGGCACCCAACATCGCGACCAACACCACCGTGGCGCTCGACGAGTTGCTGGAGTTCGTGCGGCCCCGGCACCACGCGATCCTGCTGACCACCCGTTCGGACGGCCGTCCCCAGGGCTCCCCGCTGACCTGCGGCGTGGACGACTCGGGCCGGATCGTCGTCTCCACCTACCCGGAGCGCGCGAAGACGCGCAACGCGAAGCGTGACCCGCGCGCGAGTGTGATCGTCCTGTCGGACACCTGGGACGGGCCGTGGGTGCAGATCGACGGTACGGCGGAGGTGCTGGACGTCCCGGAGTCGGTGGAGCCGCTGGTCGAGTACTTCCGCAACATCTCCGGGGAGCACCCGGACTGGGACGAGTACCGCGAGGCGATGGTGCGGCAGGGCAAGTCGATCATCCGCCTCACACCGGAGCGCTGGAGCCCGATCGCGACGGGCGGGTTCCCGGCGAGGCTGGCTCCGCCGGAGTAGACACGGCCTGGCCGCGCGGGGCGCCGGCAGCTTCTAGCCGCGCGCCCGCATCGCCTCGATGCCCGCGATGAGGAGTTCGAGCGCGAACGTGAAGTCCCGTTCGCGCATCTCCTCGACCGTGTCGCCGCCGCGGGCCTCCATCATCTCCTCGGCCTGCTCGAACCGGCCCTGGTACTCCCGCTGTTCGCTCATCCGTCCCATCGCGTGCCGGTAGTACTGATCCTGCGTCATCCCCGCGTCGGCGCACCGCTGGACGAAGTGCCCCTCGATCGTGCCGAAGCCGTAGACGAACTGGAAGACGGAGGCCAGCGCGCCCATCTGGCCGTGCGCGGGCAGTCCCGTACGGCGCATGACGCGCAGGACCGCTGCGGAGAACTCCATCGAGTGGGGGCCGACGTTGAGGAACTTGCCGACGAGCGCCGAGACCCAGGGGTGGCGGACCAGGAGGGCGCGGTAGCTGCCGGCGAGGGCGCGCAGGTCGTCGCGCCAGTCGGAGCCGGTGTCGGGGTCGGGGTCCGGGTCGGAGCCGGGTTCGGAGCCGGGGCCCTCCGTTCCCGCCGCTTCGCCGTCCGTCGTCCCGCGCTCGTCGTCCGCCGTGCCGATCTCCGAGAAGACGGAGTCCAGGGCGAGTTCGAGGAGGTCGTCCTTGGTGTCCACGTACCAGTACAAGGACATCGCCGTCACACCCAGCTCGGCTGCCAGCCGCCGCATGGAGAACTTCTCCGGTCCCTCCGCGTCGAGCAGCCGTACCGACACCGAGATGATCCGGTCCCGGCCGAGTCCGGTGGGATGGTCGGAACGTTCGCTCTTACGGCCGCGGGCAGCGGGCTTCCCTTCCAGCCAGACGCTCGTCCGCCGGGGCTGGTTGGCCTTGTCGGCTGCCGACTCCATGTTGAGCCTCCTCGGTTCCTCGCCCCGTTCCTGCGGACCCGATGCTATGCCGCGGGCGGTTCGGGCCGGTCGGCCCGTTCGGCACGGCGGAGCAGCAGCGCGGCGAGCAGACCGCCGGTGAGCACCGCCACCGCGCCCACCAACTGGCTCGTCTCCAGCCCTGTGGCGAAGGCGTCGGAGATCGCGGCCCGCTCCGCGTCCCCGCCGGGACCCGCCTCGACGGCCGCGAGCGCGGCGGGCAGCGAGGACGCGCCCACGGCCGCCGGTACGAGCGCGGCGAACCGGGAGTTCAGTACGGCGCCGAGTACGGCGACCCCCAGACCGTTGCCGAACTCGCCGAGCGTGCCGTTGACGCCCGCGCCGACTCCCGCCCTCTCCGGCGGGATCGCGCTCATGATGGCGTTGGCCATCGCGGGCATCGACAACGCGACGCCCGCGCCCATCACCACGAGCCCGGCCAGCATGCCGCCGTAGCCGTCGGCGCCGAGGATCGCGATGGCCGCCAGACCGGCGGCCACCAGGGACATGCCGACGGCGATCGTGGCGGGCGTGCCGGTCCGGCGTACGAACAGGGCTCCGACGCCCGTGAGGTTGAGCAGGACGACGGTGACGGCGAGCGGGGCGGTGCGCAGACCGGCGTCCAACGGACCGTATCCCAGCACGAATTGCAGATGCTGCGTGAGCAGGAACAGCGAGCCCGTCATGCCGAAGGCGACGAGGAGGGTGCCCGCGACGGCGCCGACGAAGCGCTGGTCGCGGAAGAAGTGCATGTCGAGCATCGGATGCGGGACGCGCAGTTCCCAGAGCGCGAACGCGCCCATGACGAGGACTCCGAGCACTGCCGGGAGCAGCACCTGGCCGGACGTCCAGCCGTGGTCGGGACCGGAGATGATCGCGTAGACGACGGAGGTCATGCCGATGACGGAGAGCAGCGCGCCCAGCAGGTCGGGGCGGGCGCCCTGATTGCTCATGGACTCCGGTACGAGTGCGAGGACGGCGGCCAGGCCGATCACGACGACCGGGATGTTGATGAGGAAGATCGCGCCCCACCAGAAGTGGTCGAGCACGAAGCCGCCGAGAAGCGGTCCGGCCGCGAAGCCCAGTGAACTGACCGTCGACCAGAGGCCGATGGCCCTCACGCGCTCCTCGTCGTCGAAGACCTGCACGATGACGGCGAGGGTGGTGGTGATCAACAGGGCGCCGCCGACGCCCATTCCGGCGCGGGCCGCGATCAACTGGCCCGAGGACTGGGCGAGTCCGGCGGCCAGCGAACCGATGCCGAACAGCGCGAGGCCGGTGACGAGCATCTTCTTGCGGCCGTAGCGGTCGGCGGCGTTGCCCGCGGTGAGCAGGAGACCGGACTGGACGAGCGAGTACGCATTGATCATCCACTGGACGTCGGCGGTCGACGCGTGCAGTTCGGTGGTGAGGGAGGGGATCGCGACGCTGAGGACGGTGTTGTCGATGAGCACGGTGAGCTGGGCGAGACAGATGACGCCGAGGATCAGCCACCGCTGGGGGTGGCGGCCGGGGACCGGCGGTGGAGGGGTGGCGCTGTGGGTGCCGGCGGCCGACGCCTTCATACGGTGACCCCTTTACGGTGTACGGGACCTGCTGGTCCCGTACACCGTACAAGTCGCCCCCTTACGCCGTATAACTGTTTTTCGGACGGGCGTGGAGCGACCGGCGCTTCGGGGCTCTGCGTGCGCTCCTCTACTCCCCCGGCTTGATCAGATACCCCGCCCCGCGCCGGGTGTGGATCATCGGTGGCCGGCCCGCGTCGATCTTCCGTCGCAGGTACGAGATGTAGAGCTCCACCACGTTCGCCTGGCCGCCGAAGTCGTACGACCACACCCGGTCCAGGATCTGGGCCTTGCTCAGCACACGCCGCGGGTTGCGCATCAGAAAGCGCAGCAGCTCGAACTCGGTCGCCGTCAGATGGACGGGCTGCCCCGCCCGGGTCACGTCGTGGCTGTCCTCGTCGAGGGTCAAGTCGCCCACGACCAGCGTCGATTCGCTGCGTACGGCGGCGGTGCCGGAGCGTCGTATCAGCCCGCGCAGGCGCGCAACGACCTCCTCCAGGCCGAAGGGCTTGGTGACGAAGTCGTCACCGCCCGCGGTGAGCCCGGCGATCCGGTCCTCCACGGCGTCCTTGGCGGTGAGGAAGAGGACCGGCACCCGGGGCAGCTCCTCGCGGAGCCGTCCGAGGACGGAGATGCCGTCCATGTCGGGCAGCATCATGTCCAGCACGATCGCGTCGGGCCGGAACTCCCGCGCCGAACTCACGGCGCCGGCCCCGTCCACGGCGCTGCGGACTTCCCACCCCTCGTACCGCAGGGTCATGGACATGAGCTCGGCGAGCGAGGCCTCGTCGTCCACGACGAGGACCCGGACGGGGCTCCCGTCCGGCTTGATCATCTCGGTGCGCCCCCTGGGCGAGGTGACGGTCATGGTGCCCAGACTGCGCGGGCCCCCTGAGAACGTCCTTGCCGATTCCTGTGAATTCCCTGAGAACCGGGACGGGCAGGGGGCCGCCCCGGGGAGGCGGCCCCGGTCGCGCTAGTCACCGGTGGTGTCCCCCGTGACGTAACCGCGTGCCTCGCGCCGCCCCGCGTAACGCTCCCTGCGGTTGGCGGCCCTGGCCCACTCCTGCCGCTCCTTGATGTGGGAGCGGACCTTGCATCCGGCGCAGCAGGGCCGGGTGATCAGCGCCATGAGGGTCGTCACCCAACGGCAGCGGGTGCCGGTGTCCTCCCGGGCCGGCCGGGCCGGCAGGTCGCAGGCGCCGTGACGGTGGTCGTGGAGGGGCAGGGGGTGGTGCTCCGCGTGGCGTACCCACGGCGGCTTGGTCTTGTCCGTACGGGACATCTCGTTCCTCTCGGAACCCGCCGCCCGTACTCCCGGAACTTCCGGGCGGGCGGCCAGGTCGACCGAGTCGTGTGCTGCGTCCACTTCACGGCACCGCGCTCCTCCCCAACCGCCGTAACCGCCCACGGAAGTGAGCAGCCTTTCAGGATATCAGCGTGCCTCCTTCTGCGCCTAGAGAGCGTCTGCCGGCTCCAGCCCGAAGAGGCGGACCCCGTTCCCGTAACAGACCGCGCGCGTCCAGTCGTCGCCGAGCCCGAGCCCTTCGAGGACCTCCAGCTGGTGGAGGTACGGGTAGGGGATGTTGGGGAAGTCCGAGCCGAGCAGGATCCGTTCCCCCAGATCCGCGAGCCGTGCCCTGGCCTCCGCCCCGGCCGGGAACGGCGCGAAGCCCTCGCTGAAGTCGGTGAACGCCATCGTCGTGTCGAGCAGGACCCCGTCGTACCGGTCCGCCAGGTCCAGGAAGTCCGTGTACTCAGGCATCCCCATGTGCGCGACGACCAGCCGCAGTCGCGGATGGCGGGCGAGCAGCCGACCGACGGGCTCCGGGCCGGTGAACTTGCCGGGCTGCGGGCCCGATCCACAGTGCATCACCACCGGCACACCGGCGTCGGCGAGCAACCCCCAGCTCCGGTCGAGGCGTTCGTCGTTGGGGTCGTAACCCCCCACCTGGAGATGCGACTTGAAGATCCGCGCGCCGGACTCGACTGCCTCGCGTACGTACGTCTCCACGCCCTCCTCCGGGAAGAGGGTCGCGGTCTGGAGGCAGTCGGGCGTCCGCGCGGCGAATCCGGCGGCCCAGCCGTTGAGCCAGTCGGCCATGCCCGGCTTGTGGGGGTAGAGCATCGAGGTGTACGCGTGGACGCCGAACGCGCGCAGGAGCGCGACGCGTTGGTCCTCCTCGTGCCGGTAGGTGATGGGCCACTCCATGCCGGTGAGGGGTCCGGCGCTGTCGAAGTACGCCCACACCTTCCGCAGGACACGGTCGGGCATGAAGTGCGTGTGTATGTCGATGAGTCCGGGCAGCGAGAGCCGGTCCCGGAACTCCCTCACGGCCTCGATCTCCGCGGCTGCTTGATCATCCATTCCTCTAGCCTCCGATCCGGACGGCGTGCTGTCCAGAGGTACCCGGAGGGCCGCGGATCATGGTCAGAACAGCCCGTCCTGCGCGGCGCGCTCGGCGGCGACGGCTTCCCGCACGGGGACGGTGACGCCCCCGGTGTACCCCGCCGCCGCGAGTTCCCACCCCTTCACCAGCCTGGTGTCGAGCACGAGCACCGCGCCGTCGTCGCACTCCAGGTGCAGATCGGGCCCGGCGGCGGCCACGAGCCGCCCGGCGACGTGCCCTCCGTCGACCAGTTCGGCGATCACGCCCGTCACGGGCGGCGTCCCGGCGAGCCCGAACACCGCGAGGTGGTCGACCGGTTCGTAGTCGGCGCGCTCCAACGACTCGGGCCACTGGGCGAGTGCGACGGCCCGCTTGTACAACTCGCCCACCTCTGCTGCCCGTTCACCGGGCGCGGTCGCAGTGCGGCTCGTACGGCGCGCTTCGCGGCGTACGGAACGCGGTCCGGCACACCCAGCGCCGTACGCAGCAACTCCTCGGTCCGCCGCGCCGCCATCAGCGGCCCGCGCCCGAGCCGGGTGAACACGACGGCGCCCTGTTCGAGCAGCCGCGCCGACCCGCGCGCCTCGGCGGTGATCCCGACCTTGACCATGCCGGGCCCGAACCACGCCAGATAGACCATGTACGGCTGCGGGTCGTCGGCGACGGTGTCGGCGGCGACCGACCGCGACCGGTCGAGCCGCGCGCAGTCCGGGCACTGCCCGCCGGTACTCCGCCCGCTCACCACGGCGCCGAGGGGGCAGACCTGTCCCCGCACCCCGGCACAGCGCCGCTCCCCGACGACCCGGAACCCGAGTTCACGCCCGTACGCGAGCGCGCTGCGCCGCTCCCGCCCGCCGTCCCGCCACACCAGTTCGGCCCCGCCGGGGCTCCACCGCAGACCACCGCACCGCCACCCCATACGCGCTCCCGATCTGTTAGAAGTACGAAATGCCGCTCCTCACGACCCTCGCGACCCCCACCCTCCACTACATCCGCTTCCAGTCCCCGACACGGAGCCCGCGCGGCCACTTCCCGGGCGTCTTCGCGCTGGCCAACGGCCTGGCGCGGGGCGGCAGACTGACCGCCGAGCAGTGGAGTTTCTGGCGTACGAACAACGACTGGTACGACGCGGCCTACCCGGACCCCGCGAAGTCCGACCCGGCGGTCTACGACCACGACGTCAACCCGGGCGCGACGGCCTGGTTCAAGTCGACGGCCGGGGAACTGCTCGCGCGAGTGCCCGGCTATCTCGACCTGCTGGCCGCGCACGACGTCGCGTGCGTACGGCTCACGTCACCGGTGGCGCCGGGCAGGGTCGTCTACGAGGACGGAAGCCAGATCGTGGTGGTCCCGGCGGGCCCGGCCTGAGTCCTCACCGCCCGCCCGCCTCGAAGCGCACGTCAACAGCGCGCGCGACGATCTCGGCCTCGTCCCCGAGCGCCCACTCGGCGACCCGCGACACGGTCGCGGCCGGGACGGCGTCGCTGATGCCCTCGGCGGCCGGGACGTCGTACGTCGCGTGGGCGTCGTGCGGCAGGACGACCCGGTAGCCACGCGCCAGCGCGGTCCGCGCGGTGGCCGACACGCACATCTCGGACATCACCCCGCACACGGCGATCCCCTTCACCCCGGCGCCCACCAGCAGCCCGCCGAGCGACGTCCCCGCGAACCCGTCGTCGTGCTCCTTCCGCACGACGACCTCGCGGTCCCCCTCCACAACGGCCAGGGCAAGCTCCCACCCGGCGG
>NZ_JAAPBF010000089.1 GCF_022695985.1 Streptomyces sp. NP-1717
TGGCGGGAATCGAACCCACGTAACTCGATTTGCAGTCGAGCCCCTGAACCACTCGGGCACACGGCCGTGCGTACCGGTGAACCGACCGTAAGCGGGCCGGCGCGCGACCCTCAAGACAACGGCGCGTCCCGCAACACGACTGCCACACGGCGTTCACGGGCGTACGACGAAGGGACCAGGTCCACCCCGACCAGCGACAGGGCCCACACGGGTCCATGCCCCTTACCCTGATGCCATGACCGCGCTCGAACCGGGCGACGCCGCCGTCGCCGCCGAAGCCGCCCCACCTGCCCCGCCCGCTCCACCTCCCGCGGCCGGCCCCGGCGGCGACGGCATCCTCGGCAAGGCCCACCGGGGCCTGAGCATCGGCATCATCTGCGTCGTCCTGCTCATCGCCTTCGAGGCCACGGCGGTCGGTACGGCGATGCCGGTGGCCGCGCGCGAACTGCGGGGCGTCTCGCTGTACGCGTTCGCCTTCTCCGCGTACTTCACCACCAGCCTCTTCGCGATGGTGCTCTCCGGACAGTGGGCGGACCGCAGCGGCCCGCTCCGGCCGCTCGTCACCGGGATCACCGCCTTCGCGGCCGGGCTGCTGCTCTCCGGCACGGCCGGGGCGATGTGGCTGTTCATCGCGGGCCGCGCGGTCCAGGGACTCGGCGGCGGACTGGTGATCGTCGCGCTGTACGTCGTCGTCAGCCGCGCCTACCCGGAGCGGCTGCGGCCCGCGATCATGGCCGCGTTCGCGGCGAGCTGGGTGATCCCCTCGGTCGTCGGGCCGCTCGCCTCCGGCACGGTCACCGAACACCTCGGCTGGCGCTGGGTGTTCGTCGGCATCCCGGTGCTGGTGGTGCTGCCGCTGGCGACCGCGCTGCCCGCGATCCGGCAGATGGCCGCCGGGCCCGCCGACGCCTCGGGGCCCGTACCGGCCTTCGACCGGCGCCGGATCGGCCTGGCGCTGGCGATCTCGCTCGGCGCGGGCCTGCTCCAGTACGCGGGCCAGGACCTGAACTGGTGGTCCCTGCTGCCCGGCGCGGCCGGCGCCGCGCTGATCGTGCCCGCCGTCCTCGGCCTGCTGCCGCCCGGCACCTACCGCGCCGCCCGCGGCCTGCCGTCGGTCGTCCTGCTGCGCGGTGTCGCGGCCGGTTCCTTCATCGCGGCCGAGAGTTTCGTACCGCTGATGCTCGTCACCCAGCGGGGCCTGTCGCCGACGCTGGCGGGCCTCTCGCTCGCCGTCGGCGGCGCGACCTGGGCCCTCGGCTCGTACATCCAGTCCCGCCCCCGCATGGAGCCGCACCGCGAACGGCTGCTGATGGGCGGCATGGCGCTGGTCGCCGCCTCGATCGCCGCCGCGCCGGGCGTGCTGATCGAGTGGGTCCCCGTCTGGACGGTGGGCGTCGCCTGGGCGGTCGGCTGCCTCGGCATGGGCGCGGTGATCGCCTCCACGAGCGTGCTGCTGCTGAAGCTCTCCCCTCCCGAGGAGGCGGGCACGAACTCCGCCGCGCTCCAGATATCCGACGGCCTCTCCAACGTCCTGCTGCTGGCGGCCGGCGGCGCGGCGTTCGCGGCCCTGGGCGGCGGCGCGGTCGGCGCCCACGACCTCACCTCGGCCGACGCCTCCCACCCGGCGGCGTTCGCGGCGGTGTTCCTCCCGATGGCGGCGGTGGCGCTGGCGGGGGTGTGGGTGGCGACGCGGGTGCGGACACGCTGACCGGTACCGTCACGGCCCGGTGAGCCGGCGGGATCGCACGCCGGCCGCCCCCGTACGACGAGATGTGACCCGAGTCGCACCTGGCCGACCGCGGCTGGTTCGTACGAGGATCGAGCCGGGCCGCCGGTAGGGTGGCCCGGTTGTCGTATCTGAGCCCGGCACAGCCGTGCAGCCCGTGCACCCGAGCGTCCGCGAACCGGAGACCGTGACTACTACCGCCTCCCACCACCTCTCACCCGCCTTCCCCGGCCGCGCCCCCTGGGGCACCGCCAACAAGCTGCGCGCCTGGCAGGAGAAGGCGCTGGAGCGCTATCTCCAGGAGCAGCCACGCGACTTCCTCGCCGTCGCGACACCGGGCGCCGGGAAGACCACCTTCGCGCTGACCCTCGCGTCCTGGCTGCTGCACCACCATGTCGTGCAGCAGATCACCGTCGTCGCGCCGACCGAGCATCTCAAGAAGCAGTGGGCGGACGCCGCCGCGCGGATAGGGATCAAGCTCGATCCGGACTACAGCGCGGGGCCGCTGAGCAAGGAGTTCCACGGGGTCGCCGTGACGTACGCGGGAGTCGGCGTACGCCCCATGCTCCACCGCAACCGCTGCGAGCAGCGCAAGACCCTGGTGATCCTCGACGAGATCCACCACGCCGGTGACTCCAAGTCCTGGGGCGAGGCGTGCCTGGAGGCATTCGAGCCGGCCGCCAGACGGCTCGCGCTGACCGGCACGCCCTTCAGGTCCGACACCAACCCGATCCCCTTCGTCGAGTACGAGGAGGGCAACGACGGCATCCGCCGCTCATCCGCCGACTACACCTACGGCTACGGCAACGCGCTGGGCGACGGCGTCGTGCGCCCCGTCATCTTCCTCAGCTACAGCGGCAACATGCGCTGGCGCACCAAGGCCGGTGACGAGATCGCCGCCAAGCTCGGCGAGCCCATGACGAAGGACGCGACCTCGCAGGCGTGGCGCACCGCGCTCGACCCGCGCGGCGAGTGGATGCCCAACGTGCTGCGCGCCGCCGACCGGCGGCTCACCGAGGTGCGCAAGGCCATCCCGGACGCCGGGGGACTGGTCATCGCCACCGACCAGGACTCGGCGCGCGCCTACGCCAAGCTCGTCCGTGAGATCACCGGGACGAAGGCCACCGTCGTGCTCTCCGACGAGGCCGCCGCCTCCAAGCGCATCGACGACTTCAGCGCGGGCCAGGAGCGCTGGATGGTCGCGGTGCGCATGGTGTCGGAGGGCGTCGACGTGCCCCGCCTCGCGGTCGGCGTGTACGCCACGACCATCTCGACCCCCCTGTTCTTCGCCCAGGCCGTCGGCCGCTTCGTCCGCTCCCGGCGCCGTGGCGAGACCGCGTCCGTCTTCCTTCCCACCATCCCCAATCTCCTCGGTTTCGCCAACGAGATGGAGCTGGAGCGCGACCACGTCCTCGACAAGCCGAAGAAGGCCGGCGAGGAGGACCCGTACGCCGAGTCCGAGAAGGAGATGGCGGAGGCCGAACGCCAGGAGGACGAGGACACCGGCGAGCAGGACACGCTGCCCTTCGAGGCGCTGGAGTCCGACGCGGTCTTCGACCGGGTGCTGTACGACGGCGCCGAGTTCGGCATGCAGGCGCACCCCGGCAGCGAGGAGGAGCAGGACTACCTCGGCATCCCCGGCCTCCTCGAACCCGACCAGGTGCAGATGCTCCTCCAGAAGCGGCAGGCCCGGCAGATCGCGCACAGCCGCAAGAAGCCGGACTCCGAGGCGGACCTGCTGGAGCTGCCCGCCGACCGGCGTCCCGTGGTCTCCCACAAGGAACTGCTCGAACTGCGCAAGCAGCTCAACACGATGGTCGGCGCGTACGTCCACCAGAGCGGCAAACCGCACGGAGTGATCCACACGGAGCTGCGCCGGGTGTGCGGCGGACCGCCCAGCGCGGAGGCCACGGGCGGCCAACTCCGCGAGCGCATCAGAAAAGTTCAGGAGTGGGCGACCCGGATGCGCTGAGCGCGAAGGGTACTTTTCCCGCCTCCGGGACGCCGTCGCGGCGTCCCGGAGGCGTTTCTACGCGCGTCCATTCTTGCGAAATCGCATGAATAGTCAGCGTGAGTACCTTTTCAGCCCTTGTTGTGGCGCGAAGAGGGAGCAACTGGCCACTCATGACCGGATTCTGGACGAGGTCTTCCGCTGAGCGGTACGGATCGCTAATCTCCCGGCAATACACACGCGCCGTGGCAGGACCGCCGCGGAGCGCAGCCGGTGCGCCATGGCCTGCCTGGCGGCTCACTCCGAAACTCCGAAGGAGAGGGGCGTCGTGACCGCGGAGACCTCCCAGACGCTCGACCGGGGACTGCGCGTCCTCAAGCTGCTCGCCGACACCGACCACGGACTGACCGTCACCGAGTTGTCCAACAAACTCGGCGTCAACCGCACCGTCGTCTACCGCCTCCTCGCCACCCTGGAACAGCACGCGCTGGTCCGCCGCGATCTGGGCGGACGCGCCCGAGTGGGCCTCGGCGTGCTGCGCCTGGGCCGCCAGGTGCACCCCCTCGTACGGGAAGCGGCGCTGCCCGCCCTGCGTTCACTGGCCGAGGACATCGGCGCGACCGCCCATCTCACGCTCGTGGACGGCGCCGAGGCGCTGGCCGTGGCCGTCGTGGAGCCGACCTGGACGGACTACCACGTCGCGTACCGCGCCGGCTTCCGGCACCCGCTGGACCGGGGCGCCGCGGGCAAGGCCATTCTGGCCGCCCGGCAGGGCTCGTACACCGAGGCGCGGTGCACCCTGACCCACGGCGAACTGGAGGCGGGCGCGAGCGGCGCCGCCGCCGCGCTCGTCGGAGTGACCGGGATCGAGGGCAGCGTGGGCGTCGTGATGCTCGCCGACTCGGTTCCGGAGCGGGTGGGGCCGCGCGTGGTGGACGCCGCGCGCGAGGTGGCCGACGCCCTGCGCTGAGCGGACCCGGCGCGGGACCGCGACCCGGGGGGTTCGAGTGGCGGGGAGCGGCCGATAGATTGGCGCAGTGCTCTCTCGTCTCTCCGGTCCCTCACGCCCCCGCACCCTCGCCCTCTCGGCGGTCCCGATCGTGGCGCTGCTCGTCGTCGTCGGTGTCGCCCCCCTGCCCTACGCGGTGGCCCAGCCCGGCCTGACCGCGGACGTTCTCGGCGACTACCAGGGAACGCCCGTCATCTCGATCAAGGGCGCGCCCACCCGTGAGACGAGCGGGCAGCTGCGGATGACGACGATCCTGGCGACCGGACCGTCCGCCGACGTCGACTTCGGCGACGTCCTCGACGGCTGGATCCGGAGCGACCGCGCCGTGCTGCCGCGCGACTCCGTCTACCCGGCGGGCCAGTCCGACAAGGAGATCCAGAAGCACAACACCGACGAGATGGTGAAGTCGCAGAACTCCGCCGTCGACGCGGCCCTCGGCCAGCTCGGCCGGAAGCCGGACTCCGTGGACATCACCCTCCACCTCGCCGACGTCGGCGGCCCCAGCGCGGGCCTGCTCTTCGCGCTCGGCATCGTCGACATGCTCGACGGCGACGGCTCGGGCGGTGACCTCACCGGTGGCCGCGACATCGCGGGCACCGGCACGATCAGCGCGTCCGGCGACGTCGGCGCGGTCGGCGGCGTCTCGCTCAAGACCCAGGCGGCGGGCCGCGACGGCGCGACGGTCTTCCTCGTCCCGGAGGCGGAGTGCGCGGACGCGCGGTCCGAACTCCCCGACGGGATGCGGCTGATCCCGGTCAGGACCCTGAAGGGCGCGGTGTCGTCGCTGAAGGCGCTGGAGCGGGGTGGGAAGGTACCGGACTGCTGACGCCGGTACGGTCCTCGGGCCCCTCCGCGTCCAGACCGCGCCACACCGGCAGCAGCGCCGGACTCAGGGTCGCCAGCAGATAGCCGCCGCCCATCAACAGCAGGGCGGGGCCGGCCCGGCCCCTTCGCCCAGCAGACCCGCCGTCGCCACCGCCGTACCGGCTTCGCGCTCATGCAGGCCGGATACGGGGCCGTGAGGGCCTGTTGACGAGCCGCAGGCCCAACTCGACGAGGAACCAGCCCAGTCGGGCCCGTGCCCGCGCTTCGCGGCGGACCGTGCGGTGGCTGTGTGCGGCGGCCTCGGCGCGCAGTTCGGTGGCGCGTATGGAGTGGAGGTGGAGGTGCACGTCGGAAAATGACATGACAAATCATCCCTTCGCGCGCCAGCTGTCGAGGCGCGGGAGTGGTGCCGGGGTGGCGGTGGTCTCGGGTGACGGTGGTGCTCAGTCTTCCGGTTGGCCGTCGAGCTGCTTCTGCGGGAAGGCGTGCAGATGGATCCGTACCTGCGCCACGTCGTCCTCGGCCTCAGGCGCCGCGCGGTCCGTGTAACTGGCGATCAGATCGTGCATCCGGCCGCCCAGTTCGGCCAGCAGGTCGGGGGTGAGCCGGAGCGTGAAGTCACTGAGGTCGGCCCTGGTCGCCCACGACCGCGGCCAGTCGTGCATGGTGCCGAGCCAGGTGCTCACCTCCTGGCCGTGGATGGAGGCGACCTCGTGCATGAAGGTGTTCAGCGCGCCCCGTACCTCCGGACTGGGGTCGAGGTGCAGCGTGTCGTCGATCATGACGCCGTAGTCCGCGGCCTTCCACCAGCGCTCCCGGCCCTTGCCGCGCTCGGGGTCGTCCACGACGAACCCGTGGCTCGCGAGCTGCCGCAGGTGGTAGCTGGTGGCGCCGCTCGACTCGCCGAGGCGGTCGGCGAGCTGGGACGCGGTGGCCGGACCGTGGTGCCGCAGGGCGGTCAGCAGCCGCATCCGCAAGGGGTGGGCGAGGCCGCGCAGCGAGCGTGGGTCCAGGGTGCGGGCGGTCCGCTCGGACGCGGGTGGGTTCTCGGACATGGCTTCAGCGTAGACATGCAAAGAAGTAGTTGCAAGGATTTCTTTGCAACTACTTCTTTGCATGTCCGGACGGATGCCCGCCGGCGGACCGGCGGGCGCGGCAGGCCCGGGGCCTCAGCCCTCCTTGATGAAGCCCTCCTCGATCAGCCAGTCCTTCGCCACCTCGTGCGGATCCTGGCCGTCCACGTCCACCTTCGCGTTCAGCTCCTGCGCGATCCCGGTGTTCAGCCGCTCGCTCAGCGGATCGAGCAGACCGGCGATCTCCGGGTACTTCTCGTACGTCGAACGGTGGATCACCGGCGCCGCGTTGTAGTTCGGGAAGAAGCGCTTGTCGTCGGCGACCGTGTCCAGATCCAGGGACTTGATCCGGCCGTCCGTCGTGAACACCTCGCCCACCAGGCAGGAGTTGGACTTCGACACCTGTGTGTAGATGATGCCGGCGTCCATCTTCTTCACGCTCGACGCGGGGATGTCCATCCCGTACGCCTTCACCATGCCCGGCAGCCCGTCGTCCCGCGACGCGAACTCGTTCTCCACGCAGATCGTGACCGCGCCCGGCTCCTTCTTCGACAGCGCGGCGACGTCGGACATCGTCTTGAGCTTGTACTTCGCGTTGTTCTGCTTGCTGATGCCCAGCGAGTAGGTGTTGTTGAGCGTGGACGGCGACAGCCAGCTCACGTCGTTCGAGCGGTCCGCGTCGCGTACGGCCGTCCACTGCTCGCCCGAGTCGACGATCGGCTTCGCGTTGCCGAGGTAGGTGATCCAGGCCGTGCCCGTGTACTCGTACATCGCGTCCGCGTCGCCCTTGACGATCGCCTCGCGCGCGCTGATCGAGCCCGGCAGGTTCGTCCGGTCCACGACCTCCGCGCCCGCCGCCTTGAAGATCAGGCCGATCATCTGGCCGAGGATGATGTTCTCGCTGAAGTTCTTCGAAGTGACCGTCAGCGAGGCGCCCTTGAGGGGCTGGCCACGGCCGACCGAGCCCGGGACGACGTCGTCCACCATCGGGGAGCCGCTCTTGAGGCCGCACCCGCCGAGAGTGGCGGCGCCGAGCAGCAGGGCCAGTCCGCCCGTCACGAGCTTCCGGCCGCCGTATCGCATGGTGCGCATCAGCGCTCCTCCAGTCCGCGCGGGGTGAGCACCACTTCGACCAGCGAGGCCAGCCAGTCGATCAGCAGCGCCAGTGTCACCGTCAGCACCGATCCCAGGACCAGGACCGGCATGCGCTGCGTCTGGATGCCCGAGGTGATCAGGTCACCGAGCCCGCCACCGCCGCCGAAGGTCGCCAGGGTCGCCGTGCCCACGTTGAGCACCAGCGCCGTCCGTACGCCCGCCAGGATCAGCGGTACGGCCAGGGGCAGTTCGACCCTGGTCAGCGTCCCGAGGGGCGACATCCCGATGCCGCGCGACGCCTCCACCAGCTGGGGGTCGATGGCCTTCAGCCCCGCGACGGTGTTGGCGAGCACCGGCAGCACCGCGTAGATGACCATGCCGACGATCGCCGTCGACGGGCCGATGCCCAGCCAGATCACCAGCAGCGCCAGCAGACCGATGGCCGGGGTCGCCTGTCCGACGTTGGCGACGGCGGTGACCACCGGCGCCGCCCTCGACAGACCGCGCCGGGTCAGCGCGATACCCAGCGGGATGGCGATGACCAGCACCCAGAAGGTGGAGATCGCGGTCAGTTCGACGTGCTGCCACAGACGCAGCTGCACATTGCCGCCGACGAGCGAGTTCTTCGCGATCGAGTCGAGCGGGACGTTCGTGATCCAGACGTAGGTCAGCAGCAGGGAGACCGCGATCACGGAGGGCACCGTCACCAGCTTCGCCACGGTGATCCGGCGCTCCGGGGCGGCGGGCGCCGCGACCGGCTCCGACTCCTCGTCCCGGAACGCGTGGCCCTTGACGTCGTACTCGCCCGGCGGGCGCTGTTTCT
Source organism: Streptomyces sp. NP-1717 (assembly GCF_022695985.1). GTDB lineage: Bacteria > Actinomycetota > Actinomycetes > Streptomycetales > Streptomycetaceae > Streptomyces. The sequence continues at coordinate 8,503 of NZ_JAAPBF010000089.1, forward strand.
GCGCGGGAGCACTCATGCGTCCGCACCGCCCTGGGGCTCCTGCCCGGTCCGCTCCCGGCGCTGCTGCGCCAGTTCGTGCTGGTGCTCGAAGGCCGTGAGCCGGTCCGCCTCCAGCATTTCCTGGACGGACGTCATCAGCGTCTCCATGTCGACGACACCGATGTACTCACCGCGCCTGCCGGTCACCGCGACCCGGCCGCCGCTGTCGGTCAGGACCGCCTCCAGCGCGTCGTGCAGGGTGGCGTCCCTGGTCACGGTGTCGTGCACGAGCTGGCCCGCGTTGGCGAGCGAGCCCTTGGCACGCGACAGATCTCCCCGGCGCAGCCATTTGTACGGGCGCCTCTTCCGGTCCAGCATCAGCAGCTCGTTGTGCGGGCCGCTGTTCAGCTTGTTGAAGATCGACTGGAGCGGGTCCTCGACCGTCACCGTCGGGAACTCGGCTATCTCCACGTCCCGTACGCGCGTGAGGTTCAGCCGCTTCAGCGCCGCCCCCGCGCCCACGAAGCCCGACACGAAGTCGTCGGCGGGGTTGGTGAGGATCGCCTCGGGGGTGTCGAACTGGGCGATCCGCGAACGCTCCCGCAGGATCGCGATCCGGTCGCCGAGCTTGATCGCCTCGTCGAAGTCGTGCGTCACGAACACGATCGTCTTGTGCAACTCGTGCTGGAGACGTATCAGTTCGTCCTGGAGATGGTCGCGGGTGATCGGGTCGACGGCGCCGAACGGCTCGTCCATCAGCAGTACCGGCGGATCGGCGGCGAGCGCCCGGGCCACCCCCACCCGCTGCTGCTGGCCGCCCGAGAGCTGGCGCGGATAGCGGCCGTGGAACTCACGCGGGTCGAGCCCGACCAGGTCGAGCATCTCCTCGACGCGGTCCTTCACCTTCGACTTGGACCAGCCGACCATCTTCGGCACCAGGGCGATGTTCTCGGCGACCGTCATGTGCGGGAAGAGACCGGACGACTGGATCGCGTACCCGATCTGCCGGCGCAGCTTCACCGGGTCCATGTCCGTGACGTCCTCGTCGTTGATCCTGATCCGCCCCGACGAGGGCTCGATCAGCCGGTTGATCATCTTGAGGGTGGTCGACTTGCCGCAGCCGGAGGGGCCGACCAGGATGACGGTCTCGCCCGCCTTGATCTCCATCGACACGTCGTCGACGGCCGGGTTCGCACTGCCGGGATAGCGCTTGGTGAGGCCGTCGAGCTCGATGGTGGCGCCGCGTGTGGAACCGGCGCCCCCCGCGGCGCCGTTCGACGTGATGATCGCGGCACTTCGCGAGGCGTCGTCGGCCGCCTCGGCCGTCTTCGGGTCAGCGGTCTCAGACACGGATCCCCCTCGGGATGGTGAGTCGGCCGAGCAGGACATACGCGGCGTCGAAGAGCAGGGCGAGAATGACGATGCCGATCGTCCCGGCGAGCACCTGGTTGATCGCGTTGGCGCTGCCCAGCGAGGCGATGCCGCGGAAGATCTCGTTGCCGAGGCCGGGCCCCGACGCGTACGCGGCGATGGCGGCGATCCCCATCAGCATCTGGGTGGAGACCCGGATCCCGGTGAGGATCGGCGGCCAGGCGAGCGGCAGTTCGACCTTGAGCAGCCGGGCGGTACGTGACATCCCGATGCCCTTGGCGGCGTCCACCAGGTCGGGGTCCACACCGCGCAGGCCGACCACTGCGTTGCGGACGACCGGCAGCAGCCCGTACAGCGTCAGGACGATCACCGTGGGCGCGACGCCGAGACCGACCAGCGGGATGAGCAGACCGATGGCCGCCAGCGAGGGGATGGTCAGGATGGAGGCGGTGGAGAGAACCGCCAGGCTGCCGCCCCAGGGGCTGCGGTAGGCCAGTACGCCGATGGCGACACCCAGGACGGTGGCGATCACCATGCACTGGAAGACGGCACTGGCGTGCTGGAACGAGTCGGTGAGCAGCTGTTGATGGCGGTTGGCCAGATAGTCCCAGAAGTCCACGGCGCTCCTCTCGGTGGGTCGGGGCCGGTCGGCCGGTGGGGCCGGCCGGTCGGTCGGCCGATCAGGTGGTGCGGGTCGTGCGGGTGGCGCCGGTCGTCCGGGTCGCGCGGGCCGGTCACAGTCCGTCACCTTCGGTGTCCCGTGCGGCCTGCTCCACCAGCGGGATGATCCGCAGCGGAACAGGGTTTTCCATGACGATCGCCGTGGAAGCCCGCTGAATCCCCTCGAAACCGACAACCCGGTCGATCACTCGTTGAAGATCGGCGTTCGAACGAGCGACGAGTCGGCAGAGCATATCCCCTGTTCCAGTGGTGGTATGCAGTTCGAGGACCTCTGGAACGCTGCTCAAATGTGCTCGGACATCGGAACCCTGTCCCTGTTTGATTTCCAGGGTTGCGAACGCCGTTACGGGGTAACCGAGAGCGGCCGGATCGACGTCCGGACCGAATCCCCGGATGACTCCGTTCGTCTGGAGACGGTCCAGCCGGGCCTGTACGGTCCCGCGCGCCACCCCCAGCCGGCGTGACGCCTCCAGGACCCCTATGCGCGGCTCCCGCGCCAGCAGGGAGATGAGCCTGCCGTCAAGCCCGTCGATCGCCATGCCGCCTCCTGGTGGTCATCCTGTGCAGATGGTCCGGTCATCCTCGCTTCCCGCTGTACAGACTGACCAGTGAATGCGCGAACTGTTGCGCATCTTGCGGAACGGCGAGACGCTGCCGTCATGGCAGACACCTCGGTGAACCTCGATTCCGTCCCGTCGACCGCGCGCGGCGCCGACCCCTTCCCCGTCAAGGGGATGGACGCCGTCGTCTTCGCCGTCGGCAACGCCAAGCAGGCGGCCCACTACTACTCGACGGCGTTCGGCATGAAGCTGGTCGCCTACTCGGGCCCCGAGAACGGCAGCCGCGAGACCGCGAGCTACGTGCTCACGAACGGCTCGGCCCGCTTCGTCTTCACGTCGGTCATCAAGCCGTCCACCGAGTGGGGCCGCTTCCTCGCCGACCACGTCGCCGAGCACGGCGACGGTGTGATCGATCTCGCCATCGAGGTGCCGGACGCCCGCGCCGCGTACGCCTACGCCACCGCGAACGGCGCCACCGGCCTCCAGGAGCCGTACGAGGTCAAGGACGACGGCGGCACCGTTGTCCTCGCCGCCATCGCCACCTACGGCAGGACCCGCCACACCCTGGTCGAGCGGACCGGCTACGACGGCCCGTACCTTCCGGGCTACGCCGAGGCCGCCCCCATGGTCGCGCCCCCGGCGAAGCGCACCTTCCAGGCTGTCGACCACTGCGTGGGCAACGTCGAACTGGGCCGGATGAACGAGTGGGTGTCCTTCTACAACAAGGTCATGGGCTTCACCAACATGAAGGAGTTCGTGGGCGACGACATCGCCACCGAGTACTCCGCCCTCATGTCGAAGGTCGTGGCCGACGGCACCCTCAAGGTGAAGTTCCCGATCAACGAGCCGGCGATCGCCAAGAAGAAGTCGCAGATCGACGAGTACCTGGAGTTCTACGGCGGCGCCGGCGTCCAGCACATCGCGCTCGCGACGAACGACATCGTCAGCTCGGTGCGCGCCATGCGGGCGGCCGGTGTCCAGTTCCTCGACACCCCCGACTCGTACTACGACACCCTCGGCGAGTGGGCCGGCGAGACCCGGGTGCCCGTCGAGACCCTGCGCGAGCTGAAGATCCTCGTGGACCGCGACGAGGACGGCTATCTGCTGCAGATCTTCACCAAGCCGGTCCAGGACCGGCCGACCGTGTTCTTCGAGATGATCGAGCGGCACGGCTCCATGGGCTTCGGCAAGGGCAACTTCAAGGCCCTGTTCGAGGCGATCGAGCGCGAGCAGGAGAAGCGCGGCAACCTCTGACACCGAGCTGTCGGCGCAACGGGGCGCGGCCCCACGGGAGTTCACCGTGGGGCCGCGCCCTCCTCGCTTCGTGGGCCGCAGCTACTCCTTCGCGGCCTCCGTCACCGCCCCGCCCTCGCCCAGCCGCGCCGCCGCCGGGTCGAGCAGACGGGACAGGAAGGACCGCGTACGGGCGTGGCTCGGCGCGCCGATCACCTGCGCCGGGCTGCCCTCCTCCACGATGACCCCGCCGTCCATGAAGACGACCCGGTCGGCCACTTCCCTGGCGAAGCTCATCTCGTGCGTGACGACGAGCATCGTCATTCCGTCGTCGGCGAGTGAACGCATCACCGCCAGGACGTCGCCCACCAGCTCCGGGTCGAGCGCGGACGTCGGCTCGTCGAAGAGCATCAGCTGCGGGTCCATCGCCAGCGCCCGTGCGATCGCGACCCGTTGCTGCTGCCCGCCGGAGAGCTGCGCGGGATAGGAGGACTCCTTGTCGGTCAGACCGACACGGGCCAGCCGCTCCCGCGCGACCCGGGTCGCCTCCGCCTTGTCGCGCTTCAGCACCCGCCGTTGAGGGAGCGTCAGATTCTCCAGCGCCGTCAGGTGCGGGAAGAGGTTGAACGACTGGAAGACCATCCCGATACCGCGGCGCACCTTGTCGATGTCCACGTCCGGGTCGGTCACCTCGGCGCCGGCCACCAGGACCGTGCCCGACGTCGGCTCCTCCAGCCGGTTCACACAGCGCAGCAGCGTCGACTTGCCCGAGCCCGACGGGCCGATGACACACACGACCTCGCCGCGCGCCACCGTGAAGTCGATGCCCGCCAGGACCTCCAGCGTGCCGAACGACTTGTGCAGATCGCGTACCTCGATCGCGGGCGCGCCCGCGTCGGCCTGCGTACCCGTGTCCGGCTTCGCCACCGGTTTCTCCACCGCGCTCACCTCGCCCTTGCCGTACGCGCTTCGAGCCGCCGGACCAGATGGCCGAGCGGCAGGGTGATGACCAGATAGCAGAGACCGGCGATGAGGATCGGGGTGAGACTGCGATTCTGATTCAGGGCGTCCCGGCCGAACTTGGCCAGCTCGTACTGCGACAGGGACAGGCCCAGCAGATAGACCAGCGACGAGTCCTTCGTCAGCAGGATCAACTCGTTGGTCAGCGGCGGCAGCACGATCCGCAGGGCCTGCGGAATGATGATCGAGACCATCGCCCGGCCCTGCGACATCCCGAGCGAACGCGCCGCCTCCGTCTGCCCCTTGGGCACGGCCTGGATACCGGCCCGGATCGTCTCCGCCATGTAGGCGGCGCCGACCAGACCCAGCGCCAGCATCACGGTGACGTACTGGTTGAGCGCTACCTGGAAGGCGAGCGGCACACCGAATCCGAGCGCGATGAAGACGAGCAGTGCCGGAATGCCGCGGAAGAACTCGATGTAGACGACGGCAAGCCAGCGGTACGGCGGTACCTGCGAAAGCCGCATCAGCGCGACGATCAGCCCGAGCGCCAGCCCGAACCCGAAGCCGAGCAGGGTGTAGATGACGGTGTTGACCAGCGCCGTGGTGATGATGTCGGGGAACTGCGCCTTGGCGACCTCGACGTCGAAGAAGGCACGCCGGATCTCACCCCAGTCGGCGGCCTGGGCGATGACGAGCAGCACGACGGCCAGGACGGCGTACTGCACGCTTCGGACGAGGCGGGCCCGTTGTCGGCGGGACATGGACATCGGTGGTGGATCCTTAACTCTTGGGGGCGGCGGGGAACCACTTCTTGTAGATCTCGTCGTAACGGCCGTCCGACCGCGCCGCCTTGATCACCTGGTCGATCTCCTTGCGCAGCGCGTCGTTGCCGGTGCGCACACCGACGCCGTACTGCTCGCCCGTCTCGAACTCGGCCGTGACCTCGGTGTCCGGGTTCTTGCGCACGTACTCGAACAGGACACCGTTGTCGTTGACGGCGGCGTCGACCTGCCCGGTCTTCACGGCCGTGAGCAGCAGCGCGACGTCCTCGAACTGGACGGTCTCCACGCCCTTCCCGTTCTTCTTCGCGTACTCCTCGCCGGTCGTGCCCTGCTGGACGCCCAGCTTCTTGCCCTTGAGGCTCGCCAGCGAGTCGTAGGCGGCGCCCTTCTTGGTGACGAGCGCCTGCGTGGCGTCGAAGTAGGGCGCCGAGAAGTCCAGGTTCTCCTCACGCACGGGGGTGATCGTCATGCCCGCGGCAGCGACGTCACACTTGCGGGCGTTGAGGTCCTCACCCGTCTGGATGCCCTCGAAGGGCGTGTCGACGATCTCCTGGGTGACCTTCAGCTCCTTGGCGACCAGATCCACCAGGTCCACGTCGAACCCGACGATCTTGTTGTCCTGGCGGGACTGGAAGGGCTCGTACGGCAGATGGGTGCAGGTCGTGAGCTTGCCGGAGTTCACCAGCTCCACCTTCGAGCCGTCGGTCGCGGTGGACTCGGTGCTTGTGCATCCCGCCAGGGCGACGAGAGCGGCTGCGGTGGCTATGGCGGGCGACACGTGACGCGTACGGGTGGACAAGACGCCTCCAGGGCGGCGGGGGACGGACAACGGCCCACACGGTGGGTGAGTTGCGCCGATCTTGCCATCGGTGGTCCCCGATGTCTCCTCACCGGGAGCGGGGTTAACCAGGTCGTCACGGCGGCGTGACGGCGCCGCGTTCGGCGGCGTGCCACGCTGCCCGTTCGGTCTGCCGTCCGGCCCGTTTGCGCCGGAACGGTGGCCGGGCGGCCTATGCGATCGGGGTCGTCTGGGTGCAGTTCTTCCACTCGACCCAGGGACGCGCGCCGCCGTTCTTCGGGCCGGTCGCGTACTCCGGGTTGCCGGTGATCGTCTGGTTCTTCTCCTCGTGCGTGATGTCGATGCCGAAGAGTTTGAACCCGGCCGTGAGCTGGCCGGCGGAGATGCCGAAGCCGATGCCGAGGGAGGCGTTCCACCAGTCGGTGTTGGCGTTGTAGTCGAGCCGCGACAGCTTGCCCTTGTCGTGGAGGAGGCGCTCCAGCGGTCCGGCGTCGCTGCCCGGCACCTCGGCGGCGTCCGAGGGGGTGGGCAGGACGTCACTGGCGGGGAAGTCGCCCCGGCCGCGCAGCCAGTCCTCGACCAGCTTGCTGTCGGCGTCGTTGTCGAGAACGACCTCGGCGGACTCGGTGTGGATCTGCGACTTGATGTTGCCGCCACCACCGCCGACGTCGATCGTCACCGGCGTGCCGGGAACATTGGCGCCCCCACCGGCCTGGATGCCGGCGCCCTCGCCGTTCTCCTGACTGGTGGTGATGACCAGCTTCTCCGGACGGTGCTCCTTGCCGTCCTTCTCCTCCTGGTCGAAGGTGGCGGCGTCGTACGTCACGGAGACCTGCTGCATACGGGTGGCCTTTCCCTGGGCGATCTCGCCGCCCTTGGCGTCGACGCTGAAGGTGTAGACGAAGGTGATCTTCCCCGCGTCGGGGCCGGTGTTGGCGCGCATGACCACGACGTCCTCGGTCATGGAGCCACTGCCGAACTCACCCGAGATGCTGCCGAGGTCGGTCGGCTTGCCGTCCTTGTCCTTGCCGCCCTTGCCCTTCTTGAACCCCTTGCCGAAGCTCACACCGCCCGAGACCTCGGTGCTGGTCTTGGTGATGTCGACGTCCGGCGCCCGCTCCGGCGGCAGATCGGGCTTCTTGGAAGCCGCGTCCTGCTGGCAGGCGCCCATGTTCGCACCGGGGTTGTAGCCGCTCTGGTAGCGGCAGCCGTCATTCTGCTTGAGGTACGCCGCGAACTTCTTGGCGTCCTCCAGGTTCAGCTCCAGATCCTTCTGCGGGTCGCCGGTCTTGTTGCCGTTGAACAGCCACTGACCGCCGCTGCCGCTGCCCTTCATGTAACTGCCGCTCAGCGAGGCGCTGCCGCCCCACTCCTTCAGCCCGGGGATACCGGCCGAGATGCTGGCCGTGGCCCCCACGCTGCCCTCGCCGACGCGCTCCAGGGTGACCGTGCCGTCCGACCACTGCTGGACCTTGAGCTGTTCAGAGCCGCTGATCTTGATGAAGAGGATCTGGACGACGACCGTGGTCTTGGTCTGATCCTGGGAGAGCAGGCACTTCGCGGGCTGGAAGGGGTCGCCCGGCGGACCCTCGGGTATCTCACCGTCCCCGTCACCGCCGCCTCCGCCGTCGTCCCCGTCGCCTCCGCCGGAGTCGCAGCCCTCGCCGCCGTCACCGGCGTTGACGATGCGGCACACCGCGTCCTTCAGCGCGACGGACGTGTCGTCGGGGACCGTCAGCGCCAGGATCGCACCGACGATCGCGGCGACGACGCCTATCAGGGCGACGTACTCGACACCGCCCTGGCCGCGTTCACCGCGCCGACGTCGCGAACCGTCTGCGCACTGCGTGCCGTTCATCCGGACTCCTCGCCCAAGTCGTCAGCCATTTCCCCGAGCGGAAGGGAGACTAAGGACGAGGCAAGGCCCAGAAGCAGGGCCTCAGGACCCAGTTCCGGGCCCAGTGGAGCCGATCATTCAGTTCCGGGCGGCGGACGGTGCCGATACGGGCACCGTGGGTGTGGATACGGGCACCGAAGGTGCCGAGGACGCGGACGGCACCGACGGCGCCCAGGCCGAGACCGAAGGCGCGGGCGACGCGACCGGCGACGCGGACGACGGTGTCGTACTCGCCGTCGGCGCCGTGGGCGACGGAGACGGCGTCGACTGAGTGCCCCCGCCGTCGCCGTACATGTCCCTCGGCCCACCGCCCGGCAGCTCTCCCAGCGTCTCCAGCGCCGCACGCGCCTTCGGCGCCCCCAGCGGCGAGAACCGGGGATTCGTCCGCAGCGCCTCCTCCAGATGGCGGCGCGCCGGGCCCTCCATCCCCAGGGCGCGCTCGATCTCCCCCCGGTGGTACGAGAACAGCGCGCTGCGCATCCCCTGCTCCGTCGCCCTCTTGGCGTACGGCAGCGCCTTCTCCACGTCCCCCGCCCGGTACAGCGCCCACGCCAGCGCGTCCGACACCCACATGCTCCGGTGGCCGCGCCGCCACTCCGACTCCAGCCGGTCCACCGCCGCCCGGGGAGATCCGTGGTCGGCCTCGAAGCGGGCCAGCAGCAACTCCTCGTTCACCCCGTCGGCCGCCGCCCTCGCCGTACGGTCCCTGAGCAGCTCGTACTGGCTCCGCGCGTCCCCGTCCAGCCCCATCGATTCCAACAACTCACCGAGTTCCAGGGCGTATTCGGGCAGCGGGCGCTCCGCGAGAGCCGCCTGGTAGTCCCGGGACGCCTCACCCGTGCGGTTCAGCGCCACCAGGGCGCGCGCCCGTCCCGCCAGCGACGGATGATGGTCCGGCGCCGCCTTCAGCGCCGCGTCGTACTGCCTCAGCGCCTCCTTCGGCTCGCCGCGCTCCCACGCGAGCCCGCCGAGCGCGTACAGCGCGGCGGCCCTGTCCACCGGTGTGCCGGCCTTCGTCAGCGCCTCGTCCGCCTTGGCCGCCGCGTCCTCGCGCCACCCCCGGTCGCGGTAGACCAGCGACGACACCGACAGCGCGCGGGTGTCGGAGCGCAGCGCCCGGAGCCTGTCCAGGGCCTTGCCCGCCGCCGTGTAGTCGCCGAGCCCGTTGTACGCCTCGATCAGGACGGGGTACGTCGCCCAGCGGTCCGGGTCCGCCTTCCGTACCGCCTCGCCCCACTTCCTGGCCGCCGCGTAGTCGTGCCGCGCGTTGGCCAGCGTGGCCAGGCCCGCCGTCGCCGCCGGATTGCGCCGCTCACCGGGGGTGACCTCCAGCGAGCGCCGCAGCGCCCGCTCGGCCTTCGGGTAGTACGCCGTGTCCGCCCGCAGCCCGCCGCGTTCCACGTACGCCGTGCCCAGCACCGCCCAGGACTCGGCGTCCTTCGGGTGCTTCCGCAGCCATGCCTCCCGGTCCCGGATCAGGGCCGCCACGTCCGGCAGCGCGGCCGGCGCGCCCGCGCCGACGGCGGCCCGGGCCCGTGCCGCGGGCCCCGACGACTCCTCGCCTCTGTCCGGTACGAACACGAGGACGCCCGCGACGAGGACCGCCCCCACACCTGTCGCCAGCGCGGCCCTCTTGATGTGCCCCATGTGCTGCGTGTGAATGGTGTTCTTGGCGTTCATGTGATTACTGTGCGTCAATATGAAGACCATACCCGGCCTTGTGGATGTGGATCGCAGACGGGTTCACACCGATGGCCCCGGAGTGCCACGCTGGGATCATGGATGACCTCGTCGCGACCGTGCCCGCCAGCTCCTCCGCCTCTGCCGCCCCCGTCGCCACGGACGGCCTCCTCGCCGAGCTGCGAGCAGGCGTGCCCGCCGAAGCCCTGATCACCGACCCCGACATCACGGCGTCCTACGCGAACGACATGGCGAGTTTCTGCGAAGCGGGCTCCCCGGCGGTGGTCGTACTGCCACGCACCGTCGAGCAGGTCCAGCACGTGATGCGGACCGCGACGGCCCTGCGCGTCCCCGTGGTGCCGCAGGGCGCCCGTACGGGACTGTCCGGCGCCGCCAACGCCTCTGACGGCTGCATCGTGCTGTCCCTCGTGAAGATGGACAAGATCCTGGAGATCAGCCCGGTCGACCGGATCGCGGTCGTCGAGCCCGGTGTCGTGAACGCGGTGCTCTCACGCGCCGTCGGCGAGCACGGGCTCTACTACCCGCCGGACCCCTCCAGCTGGGAGACCTGCACCATCGGCGGCAACATCGGCACCGCGTCCGGCGGGCTGTGCTGCGTGAAGTACGGCGTCACCGCCGAGTACGTACTGGGCCTGGACGTCGTACTCGCCGACGGCCGCCTCCTGACCACCGGCCGCCGCACGGCCAAGGGCGTCGCCGGATACGACCTCACCCGGCTGTTCGTCGGCTCGGAGGGCAGCCTCGGCATCGTGGTCAAGGCCGTCCTCGCGCTGAAGCCCGCACCACCCCAACAGCTCGTCCTGGCCGCCGAGTTCGCCTCCGCGTCCGCCGCCTGCGACGCCATCTGCCGGATCATGGAGCGCGGCCACACCCCGTCGCTGCTGGAGCTGATGGACCGCACCACCGTCCGCGCCGTCAACTCCCTGGCGAACATGGGCCTCCCCGAGACCACCGAGGCCCTGCTGCTCTGCGCGTTCGACACCGCCGACCCGGCGGCCGACCTCGCCGCCGTCGGTGAGCTCTGTACGGCCGCCGGCGCCACCGAGGTCGTCCCCGCCGACGATCCCGCCGAGTCCGAAATGCTGCTCCAGGCCCGGCGGTTGGCGCTCGTGGCGCTGGAGGCGGTCAAGGGCACCACGATGATCGACGACGTGTGCGTCCCGCGCTCCCGCCTCGCCGACGTCCTGGAGGGCATCGACCGCGTGGCCGCGAAGTACGACCTCACGATCGGCGTCTGCGCCCACGCGGGCGACGGCAACACCCACCCCACGGTCTGTTTCGACGCCTCGGACCCGGACGAGTCCCGGCGGGCCCGGGAGTCGTTCGACGAGATCATGGCGCTGGGCCTCGAACTGGGCGGCACCATCACCGGGGAGCACGGTGTCGGCGTCCTGAAGAAGGAGTGGCTCTCCCGCGAACTGGGCCCGGTCGGCATGGAGTTGCAGCGCGGCATCAAGAAGACCTTCGACCCGCTGGACCTGCTCAACCCCGGAAAGCTCTTCTGACCCGGCCGGTCTACACAGTACGTCGTACGGCCAAAGTCCGATGGCCCGGCCAGGCGGGGCGGCCTACCGTGAAAAGCGAAAAGGAGCCGGTCAGCCGCAGATGACCGCTCCTCGACCCGGGAGGTTCCGTGCCCGCCCGTCTTGACCACACCATCGTCCACAGCCGCGACCGGTTCGCCTCCGCGCGCTTCCTCGCCGAGCTGATCGACGAGCCAGAGCCGAAAGCCTTCGGGCCGTTCGCGAGCCTGCCGCTCGACGGGGGAGTCACCCTCGACTATCTCGACGCGTCCCCGGACTCCGACATCGTAAGCCAGCATCTGGCCTTCCTGGTGTCCGAGGACGAGTTCGACGAGATCTTCGGCCGCATGAAGGACCGCGAACTCCCCTACTGGGCCGATCCGCGGCACGAGCAGCCGCAGCGGATCAACCATCACCACGGGGGCCGCGGGGTCTATCTCGACGACCCCGACGGCCACTCGCTCGAATTCATCACCCATACGTACGTCATGGACTGAGAGCGCGGACGCGGACCGGGACACCGGCGGGCGTCAGGACTCGCCGTCCGCGGACTCGTCGGACGGCCATGGGTCCCGCAGCCACAGATCATCGGCCGGCATCGGGGCCAGCAGCAGTTCCAGCCCCGCGTCGATGCCCAGCCGGTCCGTCTCCGTCCCCGGCGGCACCAGCCGCAGCGTCCGCTCCAGCCACGCCGACACCGCCCCCGACGGCGCCTCCAGGAGCGCGTCGCCGTCGGGGGAGGAGAGGGCCACGCACAGGACCGTGCGGCCGTCGACCTTCGTGGGCCAGATCCGTACGTCACCGTGGCCGCACGGCCGGAACACCCCTTCGACCAGTAGTTCGCGTGCGAACGTCCAGTTGACCGGGAAGTCCGAGCCGATGTGGAAGGAGATGTGCACCGCGTACGGATCCTCCGTGCGATACATCAGCCGGGCGGGTACGGGGATGCTGCGCTCGGGCGAGAGCACCAGGTTGAGCTCCAGCTCGCGTTCCACCACGCTGTGCATGTCAGTGCTCCTTCGTCGTCCGGTGCCCGGGAGTGGGCCCTGCTGATTGAGAGCGCCGACTCCCGCGGCCATTACGCGACTTCGGGCAAGAATTTGCTCCCGCGACGTACCGTGACTCTTTCGTGACCGAATCGAGGTCCAAACGGCTGGATGGACCCGGGGCCGTGCGGTGGTCTGATAGATGTGGACCCTTGAGTTGAGCCCATCGAAGAGATACGGGACCACGGTGATGAGCGCCCCGACCTCGGCAACCGGAGACGGCAGCCCTTCCCCCGGCTACTACCCGGACCCGTCCATCCCCGGCTATGTCCGGTACTGGAACGGCGGGTCCTGGGTACCCGGCACCAGCCGGCCGGCGCCGCAGGCCGGCGAGGCCATGCCGGAACCGCCCCCGGGGGTCGCCGCGGCGCCCCCCGCGACGCCGGCCCGGCGGACCCCGGCCCCCGCGGTCGAGGAGACCGGGCCGATGTTCTTCGACGAGGACCCCGCCGGGGAGTCCCGTCAGGAACCGGCCTCCGTCTGGCAGGCGGACGCCCGCCGGCAGAGCGGCTTCGGCGGCGAGCGCGACGCCCGCGTCTCCTGGGGCGAGGGCCCGCAGGACGCGGGGAGCCGCCCCGCCGCGCAGGGAGCGCCGGAACCGCAGGACGCCAAGGACCCCCGGTACGGGCGGGATTCGCGCGACCCCCGGGTACCCGGCCAGGCGGCGGAGCCGTCGGCCGATCCCACCGGCGGCGCGCTGCCCGGCGTACGGGCCCTGGGTCCCGGCCCCGGCGCGGGGCCGGGTGACGGCGACTCACCCCCCGAGGGCACGGTCGCGATCCGCGTCCCGCGCCCCGGACGCGGAGGCCGGGGCCCGCGCCCGGACGAGGGCACGCCGCCCGCCCCCCGGGCCGGCGAGCCGCCCACCGACGGCACTGTCACCATCCGTCCGGTGGGCGGCGGCACGCGAGGTGATCAGGCCACGGGCCGTACGGGTCAGACCGAGGGCACCATGGCCATCCGCGCCGTGCGTCCCCGCTCCGGCGGCCCGGCGCCGGCGGCGGTTCGCCCTCCTGGGCGCAGCAGGTGCACCAGCTCGCGCAGTCGCCGTCCACGGGCGCCGACCCGGCCGCCGGCCCGCCGGTCGTGCCGTGGAAGCCGCCGGTCAACGACCCGTTCCTGCAAGCCGCCCAGGCCCAGGCGGCGGCCCGTCCGGCCGGGCTCGGCAAGCGGTTCGCCGCCCGGCTGATCGACAGCGTCGTCCTCCTGGGGATCGTCGGGGCCGTCTCCGTACCTCTGGTGTCCAAGGCGCTCGCGCACATCGACGGCAAGGTCGAGGCCGCGAAGCAGACCGGCGAGACCGTCACGGTCTGGCTGATCGACGGCACGACCGCCGGCTACTTCGGCGGGGTCCTCGCCGCGCTGCTGGTCATCGGCGTGCTGTACGAGGCGCTGCCGACCGCCAAGTGGGGCCGCACGCTCGGCAAGAAGCTGTGCGGTCTGGAGGTCCGGGACATCGAGTCGTTCGAGGCCCCGTCCTTCGGCTCGGCGCTGCGCCGCTGGCTCGTGTACGGGGTGCTCGGGGTGCTCGTCGTCGGCGTACTGAACGTGCTGTGGTGCGTCTTCGACCGGCCGTGGCGGCAGTGCTGGCACGACAAGGTGGCACGTACGTTCGTCGCGGGGTGACGCGGGGTCATCCGCGGGCGGTGGCGGCTCCCCCGAACGGCGGGTGAGCCGTTGCGGGCCTCCGCACGGCGGGGTGCACTGCCCCCATGAGCAACGATCAGCCGACGCCCGGTCAGCCGCCAGACGACGACCCGTTCCGCAAGCAGCCGCCGCCCGACGGGCCGCCGCCTGCCGGTGGCACGCCCCCGGGTGGCGGCGGCCCGCCTCGTTACGGCGAACCGTACGGCGGCGCCAATCCGCCACCTCCGGGTGACCCGTACGGCGGGTCCAACCCGCCACCTCCGGGTGACCCGTTCGGCGGATCGGGGCCCCCGCCCTCCGGCGACCCCTACGGCGGAAACGATCCGCTCCGGGGCATGCCGCCGCTCGCGTCCGTGGGCAAGCGCATCCTCGCGCGGATCGTCGACTGGATCATCGTCGCGATCCCGCTGGCGCTCATCAGCATCCCGTTCAACGTCTACCACCGCTGGTCGAACAGCTCCGACAACTGGGACGACGCGGTCAACGGCGTGAACGGCGGCGGGCAGTGGGTCTTCCGGATCATCACCATCGTGGCGTTCGTCGGTTACGACACCCTGATGACGCAGTGGGGCGGCCAGACCCTCGGCAAGCGGCTGTTCAAGATCCGTGTGGCGATGCTCAACGACGGACGGGTGCCCGACTCCCGGTCCTCGCTGCTGCGGGCCCTGGTGCTCTGGGTCCCCGCACTCGTCTGCTGCGCCTGCCTCTGGCCGCTGCTGATCCTGATCCTGATCCTGCTCGACCGGCCCTACCGGCAGGGCCTGCACGACAAGGCGGCGAAGACCGTGGTGGTGTCAGCGGCGCAGTGAAGCCGGAACCCGGGTCTCCGCGGACGGCGACCCGGCGGCCCGGTCCGAGGCGACGGAGGTGGTGGCGTGGTCCGTACGACCGGTGGCCGGTCGCGCGGCCGGCGAGCGGCGTGGCTCGGCGGCCTTCACGGAGACCAGAACACCGAGACAGAGGGCGACGAGCGCGATCACCGCGATGCCGACGACCGACGTGACGCCGGAGAGCAGCAGCATCGAGAGTGTGGCGAGGACGACGGTGGCGGAACCGTAGGCAAGCTGTGCGGCAGTCGGACGCGGCATGGCTGTATCCGTCCCTCGGGGCAATCGGGAGTGATTTCGGGGGTGTTGGGGGTGTCTCGCGTATCTGCGCGGAGTCGCTCTGTCAAACGACCTTACGACGGTGAATGCCCGGCAGGAACCGACAGTAAGCGTGACCTAACCCACGAGGCCGGAGCATGGGGGGCGCACGGAGTCACACGCCCCCGCTATATGACACATCGGTGCGCCTGCCGCCCGATCCTCCGGTGTCCGGATTCCGGAACTGGACTCGTGCATAGTGCACTTGGCCTGTTCAAGTCAAGGGCTGTCTTTTCTCCTTCAACTCCGGTCGAATGTCGTCACTTGTGACGCGCACCCCGCGCGCGGATCCCCACACAGCAGGTCCGCGGACTCCGGGTGCGGGGAGAGGAAGCTTCAAGTGACCATCAATCGACGGGCGATCAGAGCGTCCGCGGTCTTCGTGGCCCTCGCCACGGCAGCCGCGACGGCGTCGGCGCTCACCCCGGCCCAGGCCGAGGACAGCTCCACAGCAGGTCCGGCGAGCATCGAGCGCCGCGATCCGGCGCCGCAGAAGGGCCATGTCGAGCACGACCTCGAAGGCCCGTTCAGCAAGCAGCAGGAGCAGCAGCGCAAAGCCGCCCTGGAACAGGTTCTCGCCGGTGACGCCAAGATCCTGAAGCGCGACGGCTCCAAGGTCGTGAAGCTCGACGACAAGAAGTACGTCGAACTCGGCAGGGAGAAGACCGACAAGATCTTCACGATCCTGGTGGAGTTCGGCGACGAGGTCGACGACACCACGATGTACGACCCGGACGGTCCGGACGGCCCCGAGGCCCCCGTCAAGAAGTACGGCGGCGAGCCCGGCCCGCAGCACAACGAGATAGCCGAGCCCGACCGGAAGGTGGACAACTCCACCGCCTGGCAGGCCGACTACAACCAGCAGCACTTCCAGGACCTCTACTTCGGTGACGGCAAGGACGCGGCCGGCAAGCCGAAGGAGTCCCTGAAGACCTACTACGAGAAGACCTCGTCCGGCCGGTACTCGGTCGACGGTGAGGTCTCCGACTGGGTCAAGGTCAAGTACAACGAGGCCCGCTACGGCTCCAACTACTGCGGCGACTCCAACTGCGCCAACGTCTGGGACGCGGTACGTGACGGCACCACCGCCTGGGCCGCCGACCAGAAGGCCAAGGGCCGGACGGACGCGCAGATCAAGGCCGACCTCGCGTCGTACGACGAGTGGGACCGCTACGACTTCGACGGCGACGGCGACTTCAACGAGCCCGACGGCTACATCGACCACTTCCAGATCGTCCACGCGGGCGAGGACGAGTCGGCCGGCGGCGGGGCCCAGGGCGGGGACGCCTTGTGGGCGCACCGCTGGTACGCGTACGGCACGGACGCCGGCAAGACGGGCCCCGCGGACAACAAGTCCGGCGGCACGCAGATCGGTGACACCGGCATCTGGGTCGGCGACTACACGATGCAGCCGGAGAACGGCGGACTCGGCGTCTTCGCGCACGAGTACGGCCACGACCTCGGTCTGCCCGACCTGTACGACACCTCGGGCGGCGGCGAGAACTCCACCGGCTTCTGGTCCCTGATGTCCTCCGGTTCCTGGCTCGGCCGGGGCCAGGCCGAGATCGGCGACCTGCCGGGCGACATGACCGCCTGGGACAAGCTCCAGCTGGGCTGGCTCGACTACGACGAGGCCAAGGCCGCGACGGCGTCGACCCACAAGCTGGGCGTGTCCGCGTACAACACGAAGAACCCGCAGGCGCTCGTCGTCGAGCTGCCGAAGAAGGCCGTCACCACGACTGTCGTGAAGCCCGCCGAGGGCTCCAAGCAGTGGTGGAGCGACATGGGCGACGACCTGAAGAACACCCTCACCCGGTCCGTCGACCTCACCGGCAAGGCCAAGGCCTCGCTGGAACTGGACGGCTGGTGGGACATCGAGGCCAACTACGACTACCTGTACGCCGAGGTGTCGGAGGACGGCGCCAACTGGACCCCGGTCGACGGCACCGCCGACGGCAAGGCCATCACGCGTGACGCGGGCGACAAGCCGGCCCTGACCGGTGTCTCCGGCGCGCACAAGAAGCTCGTCTACTCGCTGGACGCGTACGCGGGCAAGAAGGTCGACGTCCGCTTCCGCTACCAGACGGACGGCGGCGCGGGCGGCAAGGGCTTCGCGGCCGACACGATCAGTGTCGTCGCCGACGGCGCCCCGGTCTTCACCGACAACGCCGAGGCGGACGACGCGGGCTGGACCGCGAAGGGCTTCTCGCGCATCGGTGAGTCGTTCACCCAGGACTACGACCAGTTCTACATCGCGGAGAACCGGCAGTACGTCAGCTACGACAAGACCCTCAAGTCGGGCCCGTACAACTTCGGCTTCAAGGCGCCGAAGGACGGCTGGGTCGAGCACTACGCGTACCAGAACGGTCTGATGATCTGGCTCTGGGACACCTCGCAGAAGGACAACAACACCAGTGTCCACCCCGGCAAGGGTCTGATCCTGCCGGTCGACGCGCACGCCAAGCCCCTGAAGTGGGCCGACGGCACGCTGATGCGCAACAGGATCCAGGCGTTCGACTCGTCGTTCAGCTGGTTCCCGACCGACTCGTTCAAGCTCCACAAGGCCGATGCCGCCACGCGGATCGCCGCGCAGCCGGGCAAGCCCGTCTTCGACGACCGCAAGGGCACGTACTGGTACCAGGAGAACCCGACCGCCGGTGTCGACGTTCCTGACACCAACACCAAGATCTCCATCGTGAAGGAGCCGCTCAGTGGCTCCACGGTGACGGTGAAGGTGGACCGCTCGACCAAGTAACGAACATCGTCGCAGGTCAAGCCATGATCGGCCGTCGCCCCCTAGCGGGCGGCGGCCGATCGTGTTTAGGTGCGTCCTACTGACTCTTATTGACACGACGTCTTACGGGGGGATTGAGGACACATGGCAGGTGGAGGCTTCAGCAGGCTTCCGAACGGGACCGTGGTGGTGGCGCTGACCGTGCCCAGCCCGGCGGCCGAGGGCCGCACCGTCCGGATCCTGGTGCACGCGATGAACCGGGCCCGCGCCCTGACCAGGCTGCGGAATCTGGGGCTGCGCGCCATCTATCTCCGGGGCAACGCGGAACCGCCGACCCCGGACGAGATCACGGCGGTGCTGCACCATCCGGACGGCCTGCTCTGGCGGGCCACGCCGGAGTGCGCAC
>NZ_JAAPBF010000009.1 GCF_022695985.1 Streptomyces sp. NP-1717
GCGTCCGGGCGGCGGTCCCGGTAGAACGCCCACTGCTGGCGGACCTCGTCGATGACCCCGAAGTCCAGGTCCCTGACGACGAGTTCCTCGGCCTTGTCGCTCGCGGGCTCGCCGACGAACTGACCGCGCGGGTCGACGAAGTACGACGTCCCGTAGAAGTCGTTGTCGCCGTACTCCTCCTGGCCGACGCGGTTGATCGCGGCGATGAAGTACTCGTTGGCGACGGCCGCGGCGGGCTGTTCGAGCTGCCACAGATAGCTGGAGAGGCCGCGCGAGGTGGCCGACGGGTTGTAGACCAGTTCGGCGCCGTTCAGGCCGAGTTGGCGCCAGCCCTCCGGGAAGTGCCGGTCGTAGCAGATGTATACGCCGACCTTGCCGACGGCGGTGTCGAAGACGGGCCAGCCCGCGTTGCCGGGCTTGAAGTAGTACTTCTCCCAGAAGCCCTTGACCTGCGGGATGTGGTGCTTGCGGTACTTGCCGAGGTACGAGCCGTCGGCGTCGATCACGGCCGCGGTGTTGTAGTAGAAGCCGGACTGCTCGACCTCGAACACCGGCACGACGACGACCATTCCGGTCTCCTGCGCCAGGGCCCGCATCCGGGTCACGGTCGGTCCGTCGGGGACGGCCTCGGCCCACCGGTAGTGCTCGGGCTCCTGCACCTGGCAGAAGTAGGGGGCGTTGAACACCTCCTGGAAACCGATGACCTTGGCGCCTTGCCGGGCCGCCTCGCGGGCGTGCTCCTCATGCTTGGCGATCATGGATTCGGTGTCGCCGGTCCAGGTCGCCTGGACGAGTGCGGCGCGTACGACTCTGGCCACGAGCTGCTCCTTCGGCGGAAGGTCGAGCGTTTGCTGGGCGTTTCACGAGCGCGTTCCGAGCGCGGTTCGAGCGCTTTCTACGCCCGTAGACACGGTGCGTAGGAGGAGAACCTAAGCCCGCTGTCCCACCGGGGCAAGACCATCGCTGTGAAGCCGCGGAGTCGATCATGATTCGCACCCACCCGGTCGACAGCGCGCCCGGGGGCCGTCGCCGAAGCGGCCTGGCCGGGTTGCGGGCCCGGTGGACCCGTCCGCGTCAGGCGCCGCCCTTGCCCGCGCTCCGCAGCGCACGGGCGAGATCGCGTTCGTGGCCGGTGGAGACGCCTCGCGCCGCTTCGAGCAGCCACGGGACCAGGCGCGAGGGGTCCAGCGCCGCGATGCGCGCCGTGTCCTCGGGCGTACGGGCGCGGACGAAGGCGCCGAGCAGCGCCTGGACCTCCTGGGCGCGGCCGGCGTCGCCGAGAGCGACGGCCGCCTGGGCGATGTCCTCGGCGGGCCGGGAGACGCCCTGGCGCAGCAGCACCCCGCAGTCCGCGTCGCGGCCGGCCATGGCGAGCGCGCCCGCCGCCGCCGCGAGCCGGTCGGGCGGCAGGGACGACGCCTCCCACAGCACCGAGGCCCAGTCGGCGCCGAGTTCGGCGCGGTGCAGTTCGGCGGCGAGGAAGGGCAGTTGTTCGGCGGGTCTGGCCGCCGCCTCGCAGAGGGCGACGTGCGCCTCACCGCTGCGGCCGGCGGCCCGCAGCCGTACGAGCACGGCCACCGTGTCGAGGGCGGCGCGGCGCGCCTCGGCCTGTTCCCGCGTCAGACCGCTGTCGGGCCCGTCGGCGGTGGTCCGCTCGGAGTTCGCCGAGCCGCCGAAGCGGGCGCCGCGCGGCGGTGCGGTGGCGGCGGGCGGTACGAGGGGGGCGACCGCCGGATCGGTGCCCTCGGTGAAGGCGAAGCGCGCGCCGCGCTGCTTGCGCTGCTTACGGCGCTGGCCGGGCACCTGGGCCATTTCCTGTGAATCCTCGGGGCCCACCGCGGGGTTGGAGCCCGTGTCGCTCACGTCGTCGGCGCCTCGGCGGCCGTCGGGGCCGCCCCGGCCCTCGAAGTCGCGTCCGCCGTCGCCACCGCTCCCGCCGGTGCGGGCGGGCTCGGGGCGGAACCAGTCGTCGGGCGCGGTGGGACGGCCGCCGTCGGGACGGCCGAAAACCGACCGGTCGTCGACCATCGGTTCCTCGGCCCGGTACCACCCGTCGGCGGCTGCGGGTCTCGCCTCCGGGGAGCCGTACTCCGGGCCGGCCTGCGCGGCGTGCGCGGGCGAGGCGGAGCGTGGCGCGGATTCGCCTTGTGCGGGGCGCGAGGGGTGTGCGGCGGCCGCGTTCGGCGGCTCGCCGACCGCCGCGAGGCGCTTTCGCAGTTCGGCGCAGCGGGCCGTGGCGCGCGCGTAGTCGTCGCGTACCCATGCCAGGTCGTATTCGAGCTGGTCGGCCTCCGGCGAGCCCTCGCCGACCAGTCGGAGGCGGCGCATCACCTCGTCGGCGCGGCTCGCCGCCGTGGCCTGTTCGTGCTGCATCAGCCGCAGCCGCTCACCCAGCGAGTCGGGGCCGCCGGGGAGCCGGTCGTGTGCCGCGGCGGAGGCGGCGTGCAGTCTCCCCGCCCGCGCCGTCTCGCGGTCGACCGGCCGGTTCTCGTGGCTCGCGGCGAGGTCGTGGAGCAGCGACTCCACGACGTCCCAGGGCGGTACTTCGGCACCGTCGAAGCAGGCCCTGAGCCCTTCCGGGTCCCGCTGCCTGAACACGGCGTACCAGCCGCCGTCCGGGTCGAGGAGCGCCGTCATCCCGCGGAAGTACCGCGCGAAAGCCCCTATTTCCGCCGGAAGTTCGTGCCTAGTCATCGCTGTCTTTCCCGCCCCTGCCCTGCCGCGTACCGCTTTTGAGCCAACTGTTCGGCCCCGCCGGCATGAAACCGCAGCCGTGTTACGTGACGGCTACGCGGGATTGTCGTGCACGGTGCGGTGCGATCACTCAAGTATGTGCTCATCGAGTGGGCGACGTCACGTTTCCGAGGAAAAAATGTGGTTACGGCTCAAGGTTGTTTCACAAGTCGGCGCGCCGACGAGGCGTCAGAAACTCACGACGATTCCGGTGTGCACGCGCTTACCGCGGCGTACGAGCGCGGCCGGCTTCGCGACGAGCCAGAACTGCCAGGTGTATTTGCGGGCGAGGAACTTGTTGACCTGGGCGGCCTCCTCACCTTCGAGCAGCCGGGCCGTACCCTCGGCGGTCGCGGCGCCCGGCGCGACGCGCCCGCGCACGTCGCACGCCGTGACGACGACCCGGCTGTTGTGACGGAGCCGCTTGACCTTCCAGGAGTCGCTGCGGGTCCAGATGTAGAGCACGCCGCCGTCCACGGCGTGCCAGACCGGGGTGTCCACCCCGGTGCCGCCCTTCCGGTACGTGGTGAGGCTGACGTAGCGGCTGCGGCGGAGCGCGTCGAGAGTCATGCGCACGAGACTATGCCGCGCCACCGGACGGATGGGTTCCGGGATCAGGCGGGCATCGGCGAGCAGGCCGTCGCGATCTCGTCCATGGACAGCCCCAGCGCTCCGGCCAGCGCCGCGACCGTGAAGAAGGCGGGCGTCGGGGCCCGGCCGGTCTCGATCTTGCGCAGCGTCTCGGGCGAGAGCCCGGAGACGGCGGCGATCTCGACCATGCTGCGCGGACCGCGCGCCTCGCGGAGCAGACGGCCGAGCCGTTCGCCGCGCTCGCGCTCTTCCGGGGTCAGTGGAGTGCGTACCATACCGTCATTGTAATACCGCTACCGACCGGTATAGTTATTGGAATGGTAGAGATCAAAACGGACGCGTCCCTGGACGCCATGCGCGCCGCGGGCCGGATCGTCGCCCAGGCGCTCACCGCGGTACGGGAGTCGGCCGCCGTCGGCGTGACCCTGCGCGAACTGGACGGCACCGCCCGCGCGGTGCTGAGCGCGGCGGGCGCCGGCTCGCCCTTCCTCGGCTACCGCCCCGACTGGGCGCCGGTCCCGTTCCCCGCCGTCATCTGCGCGTCGGTCAACGACACGATCGTGCACGGGATCCCCGACGACTACGCGATGCGCGACGGCGACCTCGTCAGCGTCGACTGCGGAGCCTCCTCGGGCGGCTGGGTCGGCGACTCGGCGGTCAGCTTCACCGTGGGGCGGGCGCGCCCAGCCGACACCCGGCTCGTCGACACCGCCTTCGAGGCGCTCGACGCGGGCATCGCGGCCGCCGTCGTGGGCAACCGCGTCGGTGACATCGCCCACGCGATCGGCCGCGTCTGCCGCGGGGCCGGGTACGGCATCCCGGACGGCTTCGGCGGCCACGGCGTGGGCCGCGCGATGCACGAGGACCCGGGCGTCCCCAACGAGGGCAGGTCCGGCAGGGGCGTACCGCTGCGCCACGGCATGGTCCTCGCGATCGAGCCGATGCTGATCGCGGGCGGGACCGACGACCACTACACGGCGCGCGACGGCTGGTCGATCCGTACGACGGACGGCAGCCGCGCGGCCCACGCCGAACACACGGTCGCGATCACCGACGACGGTCCGCGGATCCTGACGCTGCTCTAGGGCGTGTCCGCGATGTAGCGCCGTCCGCCCGCAGGGCGGGGCCCGCGGCGGCTGGCACTCCCGCCGTACGCAGGCGTCGCGGAGGTCCTGACCCCGGTGGCCGCCACCGGCGGGCGTGGTCGCCCGGGGCCGCTTCGGTCCGCACGCCTTCTGAGACTCCTGTCTGTCGGTGACGGGCCCGTCCGTGTCGGGGTCGGGCCCGTCACGCGATCGCGGTCCGGCGGGTCAGGGACGGTCCGCCGGGTGGACCACCATCGCCGAGCCGCCGCCCCTGCGGTCCTTCTCCGCCGCCGCGACCCAGCGGCCGTCGGGCAGCCGCTGGACGCCCGTCGCGGCGCCGATCTCCGGGTTCCTGGTGAACCCGTGCCCCAGTGCTTCGAGTTGGCCGCGCAGCGCGCTGTCGTAGAGACCGGGCTCCAGCTCCGTCGTCGCGGAGTTGCGCTGGCTGGCGCGGGGTGCGGCGATCGCGTCGACCAGTGGCAGGCCCCGGTCCAGATGGCCGGTGAGCGTCTGGATGACGGTGGTGATGATGGTCGCGCCGCCGGGTGAGCCGAGCGCCAGGAGCGGTCGGTCACGGCCGTCGAGCACGATCGTCGGCGACATGGACGACCTCGGCCGCTTGCCGGGGCCGGGCAGGTTCGGGTCGTGGACGGCCGGGTTCGCGGCGGCGAACGAGAAGTCCGTCAGCTCGTTGTTGAGGAGGAAGCCCCGGCCGGGCACGGTGATGCCGCTGCCGCCGGTCGACTCGATGGTCAGCGTGTAGGCCACCACGTTGCCCCACTTGTCGGCGGTCGTCAGATGGGTGGTGCTCTCCCCCTCGTACGTCGTGGGCGCCGCCGTACCGCCCGGCGCGCAGTCCACGGGGTTCGCCGGGTCCCCGGGCGCGAGCGGGCTCGTGAGGGCCACGTCGTCCTTGATGAGGCATTCGCGCGAGTCCGCGAAGCGCTGCGACAGCAGGCCCTTGGTGGGGACGTCCTCGAAGGCGGGGTCGCCGACCCAGCGTCCCCGGTCGGCGAAGGCGATCCGGCTCGCCTCGATGAAGCGGTGCAGATACTGCTTCTGCGTGGCCCGGGCCAGATCGGTGCTCTCCAGGATGTTGAGCGCCTCGCCGACGCTCGTACCGCCGGAGGACGACGGCGCCATGCCGTACACGTCGAGCCCCCGGTAGGAGATCTTCGTCGGCGCCTGCCGCTTCGTCCGGTACGCGGCCAGGTCGCCGGTCGTCAGATCGCCCGCCCGCACCTTGCGGGTGGCGTCCGGGTCGACGGGCGGGGTGCGGACGGTGCGCACGATGTCGCGGGCGAGGTCGCCCCGGTAGAGCGCGCCGGTGCCGTGCCTGCCCAGTTCCGCGTACGTACGCGCCAGGTCGGGGTTCTTGAAGACCGAACCGGTCACCGGCAGTTCGCCGCCGGGCAGGAACAGCTCCGCCGAGGCCGGGAAGTCGGCGAACCTGGCCTGGTTCGACGCGGTCTGCGAGCGGAACGTCTCGTCGACGGTGAAGCCGTCCTTCGCCAGCCGCTCGGCGGGCTTCAGCAACTGCCGCAGCGATGTGCTGCCCCAGGAGTCGAGCGCTCGCTCCCAGGTGGCCGGGGTACCGGGCGTACCGACGCTGAGTCCGCTCGTCACTCCCTCGGCGAAGGGGATCGGCTTGCCGTCCTCCTGGAAGAGGGTGGCGTCGGCGGACCTGGGCGCGGTCTCGCGGCCGTCGATGGTGTGCACGGAGCGGGAGCGGGCGTCGTAGTAGACGAAGTAGCCGCCCCCGCCGATACCGGCCGAGTAGGGCTCGGTGACACCGAGCGCGGCGGCGGTGGCCACCGCGGCGTCCACGGCGTTGCCACCGCGTCGCAGGACCTCGATGCCGACAGCGGACGCGTCCTTGTCGACGCTCGACACCGCCCCGCCGTAGCCGACGGCGACGGGGGTCTTGGCGGGGGTCTTCTCCGGTGCCTTCGCAGGTGCTTTCGCGGGTGTTTCCGTCGGAGGCGCCGCGGCGCCGATCGAGAGCATGGCGGCGGCGAGAGCCACGACCGAGACGTTTCGTGCGGTGCGTGCGGCGGGGCGGCGCATCTGTACCTCCGGTGGACGTCCGTCCGCGGAGCGTAACTTCACCGCTCGCGCCCCGCCAGAAGCATTAGTGCGATGAAATGAATGGTTCATCGGGACGGTCCGCCCGCCGGTCCGCCCGCCGGTCCGTCCTCGACCGCGGGAGGGGCCGCACCCTCGGCCCGTGAACTCCGTGCGCCATGTCCGGGACCGCGTCGTCCCGCTAACATGCGCGCCCATGACAGACGACATACGCAACATCGTTCTCGGGGTGCTCGCCACCGGCATCAGCGCCGCTCTGGGCTGGATGGCCCGGACCTATCTCTGGCGCCGGAAGCTGCGCAGGAAGCAGGCGTTCTTCGGGCTGCCGGGCAACTCCGAGTGTCTGCTGGTCGTCAACCGGGAGGCGGGCGGCGACGGCGCCGTCCACCGCCACGACGTCTTCGCGCTGCTGGAGATGTCCGCGCTGATCAAGGACTGCGGCGCGCACGCGCAGATAGTCCAGCACGACTCCGCCCAGCAGGGGTTCGGTGAGCGCACGGAGTTCTGTCTGGGCGGTCCGGCGTCGAACCGCCGGATGGCCGCCCATCTGTCCTCGCTGCTGCCCGGCGTCAAGATCAACACCGATCCGGATCCCGGCCCGGACCGCGGGGCCTTCCAGATAGGCAGCGAGCGCTACCGGGCGGAGCCGGGCGTCGCGGAGTACGTCATCCTGGCGCGCCTGACCGCCGGCCAGGAGTCCCGGCCGGTCTTCCTCTTCTGCGGGCAGCGGGCCATCACCAACCAGGCCGCGTCGCGCTATCTGGCCAGGCACCACGAGAAGCTGTCACGCAAGCACGGCCGCGACTCGTTCTGTCTGCTGCTGAAGGTGGTCAACTCGCAGGCGTACGGCCCCGATGTGGTCGAACTGGTCTCGGACGTCACCAGGGCGGCGCAGGAGCCCGCTCCCGTCGTGCGCACCTCGCACCGGGCGAGCGGCTGAGGGGCGGCCCGGTGCGCGGCCGACGGGAAACGAGAAGAGCGGCACCCTCGTCGTACGTGATGACGACGGGGCCCGCTCCATGTCGAGCACGGCCCTCCCGGCGCGCAGCTGACCTTCTCCCCGTCCACGTCCGACCCGTGGTGCCGGTCGGTCCCGCGGCGCGAGAAGTGATCTCCGGCTGCTGCCAGAGGGTCCCCCCGCGTGAAACGGGAGGCGGGCCGTGTCCCTTGAGCTACCGCGCCTCGGGCGGCGGCGGGACCATCCCCGCGTGGGCGGGGCACGGCGGACGCGTACGGACTCCCGGGTGGCACCCGAGGCCGGCGCGGCATCCGTGGTCTCTGCCGTCGAGACCACCGTCACCATGGGGATGAACGACAGATCGTAGTCCAGATTCGGCGCGATGAGCTCGTCCGCGCGTCCGGACTCCCGGACCGGGGCATCCGGTCGGTGGTGTGGGGGTCGGTGGTGGAATCGGCCGCGGCTCCCGCCGCGGACTGCCCGTCGGACCGTGGTCGACGGCCATGCGCTGCCCTCCCCGTTCTCGGCGATGTCGAGGTCAGCGCAAACTATCCAGCCCGATAAGGGACTTCACACCCGACACGCATAAATCGGGCATAAGCCGTATTAACGTCCAGGGGGCGGGGCCGGTCTCACGCTTCGGCCGCTTCCGCGTACACCTGCGACAGTTCCGGCGCGCCACTGACGGCCCAGTCCAGACCGGCCTCCACGACCTGGATCTCCCGGCCGGAGACGAGCCGTACGACGGGGTGACCGCCGGGCCAGATGTGCCAGGCCGCCCCTTCGACCGTACGCACGATGACCGTACCGAGATACAGCCCCGCGTCGTTGCCGAGCCAGGGCAGCTCCTCCGGGTCGTCGCGCCAGAGCGGCGGCAGCTGGTCCAGCGCCTCCAACGAGGCCGGGGAATCGTCCAGTTCGAGACCGGACTGCCCTGCCCGGACACGCAGCAGCTCGCACTCCGAGAGCAGCTCGGCCACGCCCTCCGCGTCACTGCCGACGACGGATGCCAACGACGCCCCCTCATCAGAACCGTTGCGTTTGCGCCAGTTGTCCAAGAAAGGGATGTTCATACCACTCAGCCTGCCATTTCCCCGTACCCGCGCACCTCAGGGCACGCGGGCGGTATCAGAGGCAGAATGCCCGGGGCCAGACCCGACGATGCCGGCCCGGCCTCCGGAACATCAGAGGTCGAGATCGACGACGACCGGAGCATGGTCCGAAGCACCCTTGCCCTTGCGCTCTTCACGGTCGACATAACTGTCCTTGACGGCGGCGGTGAAGGGCCCGTTGCCGTAGACGAGGTCGATCCGCATTCCCCGGTTCTTCGGGAACCGGAGTTCGCGGTAGTCCCAGAAAGTGTACGGCTGGTCGTACTTGAGCGGTCGCGGCATCACGTCGGAGAGACCGCCCTCACGCAGAGCGGCCAGAGCGGCACGCTCGGCGGGGGTGACATGGGTGGCGCCCTCGAACAGCGCCGGGTCCCACACGTCCTGATCGGTCGGCGCGACGTTGAAGTCACCGAGGACGGCGAACGGCCTGTCCCCCGCGCTGTCCTCGGCCACCGCCGCGCGCAGCGCCTCCAGCCAGCGCAGCTTGTACGCGTAGTGATCATGCGCGACCTCGCGGCCGTTGGGCACATAGACCGACCAGACCCGGACGTCGCCGCAGGTCGCGGAGATCGCGCGGGGCTCCTCGACACCCTCGTACTCCGGGCCGCCGGGCAGGCCCTTGACCACGTCGTCGAGACCGGCGCGCGAGATCAGCGCCACTCCGTTCCACCTGCCGGTCGCGTTGACCGCGGACTCGTAACCCAGCTCGCGCAGGGCGTCCGCGGGGAACTGCTCCAGGGTGCTCTTGGTCTCCTGGACGCACAGCACGTCCGTGCCCGTGCTCTCCAGCCAGGCCAGCAGACGCGGCAGCCGGGCAGTGATCGAATTGACGTTCCAGGTGGCGATGCGCATGGACGACAGCCTATCCGCGAGGTCTGACAGTGACCGTTCCGGCGATCACCGGGACGGCGTCACGGGCCGGTGGCCTCACACCCGGCGGCTTCACACGTCGGTGGACTCACCGGGCGCCAGCCTGGCGTGGCCGGAGCCGCCGAGGCGGCCGACATGGCCGTCGTACAGAGGCAGCGCGAGATCGGTGAGCAGCGCGTCGTGGATGTCGAAGGTGCGCCGCGGCCCGACCTCGCGTACGTAGTCGATCACTTCGGAGATCTTGTTCCACGGCGCGTGCACCGGGAGCATCAGCGTCTCGACGGGAACGCCGGGGACGGTGAACGCGTCGCCGGGATGGAAGAGCGAACCGTCCACCAGATAGCCGACGTTGGTGACCCGCGGCAGATCGGGGTGGATCACCGCGTGGAGTTCGCCGTGCACCGTCACGTCGAAGCCCGCCGCGGCGAACGTGTCGCCGTGCCCCACGGTGTGCACGCGCCCCGGGAAGGCCGCCGAAAGCTGCTCGGCGACGCTGCGCAGGGTCCAGATCTCGGTGGCCGGGTCCGCTTCGAGGGCGGTCCGCAGCCGCCCTTCGTCGAAGTGGTCGGGGTGCTCGTGCGTGATCAGGACGGCGTCGGCGCCGAGCGCCGCGTCCTCCTCACTGAAGACACCGGGATCGACGACGAGCGTCCGCCCCTCCTTCTCCAGCCGGACGCAGGCGTGGGACTTCTTGGTGAGCTTCACCGTGACCACCTCGTGTTGCGGATTCCTGGACGGCGTTCCGTACGACCACCACCGATGTCGCACCTCCATGGTCGACACGCGCCACCACGACAGCAAACGGGAGCGGCGGCGCTCAGTGCTCGGGGGTGGTCTCCTCCTGGACGACCGCGCCGACGACGCGGAACGCCGCGGTCGCCGCCGGGAAGCCGCAGTAGACGGCAGCCTGGATCAGTACTTCCTTGATCTCGGCCGGGGTCAGCCCGTTGCGCAGGGCCGCCCTGGTCTCGACGGCGAGTTCGTCGAGGTGACCGCCCGCGACCAGGGCCGTCAGCGACACACAGCTGCGGCTGCGGCGGTCCAGGCCCTCCCTGTTCCACACCTCGCCCCAGGCGTAGCGGGTGAGGAGTTCCTGGAAGTCGCCGGCGAAGCCGTCCGTGCCGGCCATGACCCGGTCGACGTGGGCGTCGCCCACGACCTCCCTGCGGACCCGCATGCCCGCCTCGTACTGATCCGGGCGCATGGCGGCGACGGCCTGCGGCTGCTCGGCGGAGGCGATCTCGGCGACGGGGGCGGTCATCGGCGACACGGTCGGCGGTCCCGCGGGCGTCCCCGGACCCGGATAGGTGGCCCAGTCGGGCAGCACCGTCAGACCGGTCGAGGTGTCGGAGGGGTTCTGCCAGGCGGTGGAGAAGTGGCGTACGAGCAGGTCCGTGACGGCGGCGGGCTGCTCGACGGGCGCCAGGTGCGAGGCTCCCGGCACCAGCGCGAGCCGGGCGTCCGGTATCCCCGCGACCAGGGTGCGGGCCTCGGCGGGGCCGGTGACCTTGTCCTCGGCGCCGACCAGGACGAGCGTCGGCACGCCGATCCGGCCCAGCTCCGCCCGTACGTCGAAGGCCGCCAGCGCCTCGCACGCGGCTATGTAGCAGCCCGGGTCGGTCGTACGGACCATCTGGACCGCCCACTCCACGATTGCGGGCTGCGCGGCGGCGAAACCGGCCGTGAACCAGCGCTCGGGCGCCGAGCGGGCCATCGGGTCGAGTCCGTTCGTACGGACGATGACGCCGCGCTGGCGGAACTCGTCCGCCGTACCGAACCGGGGGGACGAGGCCACCAGGGCGAGCGAGGCCACCCGGTCGGGGCGGCGCAGTGCCAGTTCCGCGCCGATCGCGCCGCCGATGGAGCAGCCGGCGTAGCCGAAGCGCTGCACGCCGAGCCCGTCGAGCGTGGCGAGGAGGCGGTCGGCCAGTTCGGGCACACCGGTGGCGGGGTGGGCGGGCGCGCCGCCGTGACCGGGCAGGTCGAAACGGAGTACGCGCCAGTGTTTCGCCAGCTCGGGCGTCTGCCTGTCCCACATGTGCCAGGTGGTGCCGAGAGAGGGACCCAGGATCAGGGTCGGTGCGTCTTCTGGCCCGTCGACGCGGTATTGCAAGGTCTTCGTGGTCGTCTCGCTCACCCGCTCACGCTCCCACATCCCGTTGATTCGCACGGGAGGGGGTCGGGGAGACCCGCCGGACCTCCCCAAGTGCGGGACGCCGGACGTAGGGCCTGTCTTTCGGATCTTGCCGGGCTCGCGGTCCCTGGCACGCACGTTCGCCGCGTTGACAGCGCAGGAGGGAGGCACGGCTCCCGCCATGCCTCCCTCCTCCGCCTTGCGATCGCACGCACCAGACCCCGCTCCCTGATCCTGCCTGATCCGAAAGACAGGCCCTGGATCCTCCACACGGCCCGCCGGTGGGGCGCGGCCGCCCGCGGCGGCGCGCCGCGCACGCACCCGCACGGCGATCGCGCCCTCGTGGTCGACCGGCCGGTGAACGGCGACGCGGAACGCCTCTGGGAACGCCCGGAAGAACGCCCGGAAAACATTTCGCGGCCGATGTGATCCGGCAATTCCCGGACACGGGCCTTCCGCTCACCGGCGGTCTTCACTCACCGGCCTTCCGCTCACGTCTTTCCTTTCACCGTCTTTCCGTTCACCGAATCCGGCCGTCGCCGCCGTGACGTGCCCGCAAGCCGGCGCCAAGTCGCGGAACAGTGCCGACCAAGCTCCGTGGCCGAACCTTCGCGGTATGGAGCGCCAACTGTCCGGGGACACCGCCCCATTGAATTCCCGCGGCGCATGCGTACCGCCGTCACCCCGATGAGCGATCCGTTCGCGATTCGACGCGCCATTCCCGGGGCTTGTCGCCGACCGGGCGGTCATGGCTCGCGACTCATCACCGACCTCAGGCATCCAGACAGGAGCATGGCATGAGATCACCGAATTCACCGCGCTCGGCGCCGATTCCGTGGCCCGCGGAAGTCGCCCCGGACCAGGTCCGCCGGGCCACATCCGGACTGATCGCACATGTCAGCGGGAGGGCCGGTCCCGACGGCGCGATACGCGAGGAATGCCGGAGCCGGGTGCTGGAGACTTCGCTCGCGCTGACACTCATGACACGTACCGGTGTGAATTCACCGGCCCGGGACCGCGCGCTCGCCTTTCTCAAGGCGCACCTCGACACGCCGCAGGAGTTCGACCGCGTCCTCGCCACGCTCGCCGTCGCGGGGGCCGCCGACAGGGCGTCCGCCGGTGACGCCGACCTGATCGACAAACTGACCGACGCCCTGCTCGGCGCCGCGCCGGAGTTCATCTCCGCCCGCCGTCGCCGGATGCTGTACGCGGTGCTTTCGGTGCTCGGCTGCCCGCTGCCGCCGGGTGTCGTACCGTCGGCCGGCGAGCGGGCTCCCACCGATCCCATCCACTCCTGGGCGGCGGTCCAGCAGGCGTCCGTGACGCTGATCCTCGCCTCCGCCACGGGGGTCAGCAACGGGGCCACCGACGCCGCGCTGCGCACGCTGACCGCCGTCCGACCCGCGGCGACGGTGTGGGAGGGGTACGTACTGCTGGACCTGCTGTCGCTGCACGCGCTCGCGGGTGTTCCCGGGCAGGAGGCGACGGTGCGCGGCGGTCTGGAGACACTGCTGCGGCACCAGCGCGCGGACGGCGGCTTCCCGTTCGTGCTGGAGATGCGTAACTGGTGCACCTCGACAGCGGCGATAGCCCTCGTCGCCGCCGGCGCCGGACCGGACGTGCCCCGGGCCATGGCGAAGATGCTCGCCGCCCACGAGGTCGACGGCTCACGGCGTGCCCTGTGCCGTTCCCTCTCCCGTGGCGCCACGCTCAGCGGCGGCTGGTCCATCGGCCCCGACGTGGCGCAGAACGACGTCGACTGCACCTCGTGCGTCCTTGAGCTCCTCCAGGAGATCGATCCGGTCGGCTACGGCGGCACCGTGCGGCGCGGCGTGGACGCGCTGCTGGCCGTCCAGGGCGGGGACGGCGGGTTCCCGACGTACGTCGCCGGCGCCTCCTCGGAGCCGTGCATGACGGCCGCGGCGGTCAACGCGCTCGCGCCGCACCCCTCCACCGCGCCCGCGCGGGAGCGCGCGCTGGCGTTCCTCGCCGACAGCCAGCTGCCCGACGGCGGTTTCGAGCCGGGGTGGAGCCGCAGCCGCCTGCACACGATGTTCCGCGCGCGTCTCGCCGCGTCCACCGCGCACCCGCACGACCTCCGTACAGCCGGTGTGGCCGAGCGGATCGAGCGGTCGGTGTACGACACGCAGAACGCCGACGGGGGCTGGGGCATGCAGCCAGGCGATCCCAGCGACGACATCAGCACCGCCTACGGGCTGATCACGCTGTGCCACGGCACCGAGTCGCGGCCCGTCGGGCGCGCCCTGTCCTGGCTGCTGGCGCGGCAGCAGGCGGACGGCGGCTACGGCGGCCCGCCCGACATGGTCGGCCCCCGCCCGTTCTCCTACCACCTGCCGGTCCTCACCGACATTCCCGTGCTCCTCGCCTTCGGCCATGTCCGTTCGCGGGTTCAGGACGCGGCGGCCCCGCTCCAGGGGGTGGCTTGACCGCGAGCGGCCACCAAGCCGGCGCCAACTCGCCGCACAGTACGGGCCAAGGTGCGGAACCAGACTGGAGAGCGCCGGGCGCCGGCAGCGACCACGGTGACGTTCCTCGTACACGGGCGGTCGGCCGGCCCGGTCCAAGCAGACATCCAAGACCGACACGTGGGGGATTCAATGTCCGGAGCCGCTGACGTCGAACGCGTCTACTCGGCCATGGAGAGAGCCGCTGGGCTGCTCGACCTGACCTGCGCACGGCAGAAGATCCTGCCGATCCTGACCGCCTACCAGGACGCACTCGCCGACTCGGTGATCGTCTTCTCGATGTCCGGCGGCGACCACTCCGCGGAGCTCGACTTCAGCTTCACGGTGCCTTCGGGCGACGTCGATCCGTACGCCTTCGGTCCGTCGACCGGCATCGTCGCCGAGACGGACCATCCCATCGCCTCGCTGCTCACGGACACCGGGGAGCGGTGCCCCGTCGCCATGTACGGCGTCGACGGCGAGGTCTCCGGCGGCTTCAAGAAGACCTACGCGGCCTTCCCCATCAATGACCTGCTGGATCTGTCGAAACTGGTCGCCGTGCCGTCCATGCCGTCGTCCGTGGCGGACAATTTCGATCTCTTCACGCGATACGGCCTGGACAAGGTGCAGGGAATCTCGATCGACTACCAGCGCAAGCAGGTGAATCTTTACTGCGGCGACATTCCGGCCGGATCCCTCGAACCGGAGACGGTCCGGTCGATGCTCCGCGAGATGGGGCTGCGGGAGCCGAGCGAGGAGGGCCTTGAGTTCGTACGGAAGTCGTTCGCGGTCTATCCGACCCTCAGCTGGGACTCGTCGAGGATCGAGCGGATCTGCTTCGCCGTCATCAGCACGGATCCGACGCTGGCACCCACGCGGGTCGAATCGGATGCCGCGCTGTTCTCGAAGTACGCGAACAACGCGCCGTACGCGTATGCCGGAGAGCGCCGGACGCTCATTTACGGTCTCGCCGTCTCGCGCACCAAGGAATACATCAAGCTCGGCTCGTACTACCAGATAAGCGATCACCAGCGGAAGTTGGTGAAGGCGTTCGACGCCCTCGAAGAGTAAGAGCTGTCCGGCGCGGGCTCGGACCCGCTTCCGGGACTTGTCGTGCCCCGCCCCCCGGCCCGGGAGTTCGCTCCGGCCGCACTCCCGGGCGGCGCGGGACGGCGGGGCCGGTGCCCGTCCTTCGGACCACCGGGCGCACCGGATGAAGACGGCCGCGATGTGCAGTGCGGCCGGCGGCGGTCGTCAGCCCGCCGGGTTGGTGACGACGGCGGTGTCGGCGTAGAGCTGGGCCCGGGTGATGCGTCCGTGGGCGGTGTCGAAGAGCCAGAGGTTCTCGAAGACGACCTTCTTGCCGGTCGCCCTGAGGACTCCGGTATTGGTGAGCTGCACGGTCAGGTGGTCGCTTCCCCGCAGGACGCGTTCGACCCGTGAGTCGAAGGATTCCCAGACCTTCCCGGCGCCGGGGGTGCCGGAGAAGAGCTCGGTGAAGGGCTCGGCCCCGGTGAACGTCCCTCCGTAGGGGAGAGAGGAGGGGACCATGAGGACGAAGTCGTGCGCGAGCATCGGAAGGACGCGGGCGAGGCCGCTCTCGCGGTCGGTGAACAGC
Source organism: Streptomyces sp. NP-1717 (assembly GCF_022695985.1). Taxonomy (GTDB): domain Bacteria; phylum Actinomycetota; class Actinomycetes; order Streptomycetales; family Streptomycetaceae; genus Streptomyces. Next base: position 15,652 of record NZ_JAAPBF010000009.1, read on the forward strand.
GAGGAGAGCGCGTAGGCCAGCTCGTCCGCGGTGTAGGCGGCCCGTGGGCGGGCCTCCCCCGCCAGTGACTCGGCGGCGGCCTGGTCGGTGCCGATCACCCCGGCGGCGAAGGAGAAGTTCTCCGGCGCGGTGACCGTCGTCATGACGTACACGTTCTGCGGGTCGACGCCGGGCCCGTCCCGCAGCAGCCGCGTGAGCGCCCGGTAGAACCGGCGCTTGGCCTGCTCGCCCCGGTCGGAACCATCGGTGATCCTGAATACGATCCAGTCGCCGGTCCGCGGACCACCCCGGAACGTGCGGGGGAACACCATGTCGCCGGGGTCGAGCTGGTGGATGAGCTGGAAGTCGTCGTCCGGCCGCATACCGAACGCCTCGACCAGTGCGTCGTGCGCCGCACGGGAGACACCCCTCAGGTACTCGTCGGACTTGCCACGGGCCAAGGTGATATCGACGAAGGGCATGAGACGTTCCTCTCCACCTCGGGTGCCCGGGGCGTCGTGCGCGTGAGCGACCCGACGCGACAGGCCGACCGGGGTGTTCATTTCTCCTGGTGCCCGACCGCTCCCCCGCCGTCGGCGCCGTGCGGGCCGCGGGCGAGGGTTTTCATGATCACGCCGGTGGCCGCGCGTACCGGCGCCGACAGGGGCCCCGCAGTGCTTTTCGCCCCAACAGGTGAAGCCGAACCGCCGCACCGCGGCCCGGAGCGGGGAGTCTCTTCCTCGTCCCCGCCGGACAGGGACGCGCACCCACGCGCGGAAGCGAGGGTGCGCGTCCCCCTTGGCGTGCCTCAGCTGTCGAGCACGCCCCGCAGGGCGTCGGCGAAGAGACGGGGGCCGTCGACCGTCAGCACCGACTCGGCGTGGAACTGGAACGAGGCGAAGTGCGGGCCGCGCAGCATGTCCACCTCCCCGGTGGCAGGGTCCCGGCTGACCCGTACCCGGCCCACCCCCGGCACGTCGCGGTGGGCGGTGCGGCTGACGGCGGCGAAGGTGTTGTAGTACCCGACCCGCTCAAGTCGGCCGAAGAGGTCGATGGAGCGCTGCACGCCCTGGTTGGGCTCCGCCCGCCGCGACAGGTCGAAGCCGAGCCTGCGGCTGAGCACCTGGTGGCTCAGGCAGACCGCCAGGAAGGGGATGCGGTCGGCCAGCAGCCTCTCCACGGCCGCGTCCAGCGCCGCGATCTTCGGATCGCCGCCGGCGAGGGGGTCGCCCGGACCGGGTCCCATGATGACCAGGTCGAACCCGTCGAGGGCGTACGGCTCGTCGTAGCGCAGCACCTCGGCGGTGAGTCCGAGTGCCTCCAACTGCCGCACCATCATGGCGGTGAAGGCGTCCTCCGCGTCGACCACCAGGACCTTCAGCCCCTCCAGCTCGGGCACGGCCGGCGGGCGGACGGCCGTGGACGCCAGCCAGAAGTCGGCGATGCCGGTGTTACGGGAGGCCAGGGCGTCCCGTACGACGGGATGGTCCGAGAAGCGGCGGGCGACGGCGGGATCCGGCCCCGCGGGCGAATCGGCGGCGGAGTCCGGGGCGGGGTCCGCGCCGAGGGCGTCGAGCAGCCCGGCGGCCTTGGTCCGGGTCTCCGCCGCTTCCGCCTCCGGGGACGAATGGCGCACCAGGGTCGCCCCGACGGCGAGCGCCAGGCGTCCGTCCGGCGCGATGTCGGCGGTGCGGATCAGAATGGCCGAGTCCAGCGAACGCGAGCCCGACGGCTCGTCGCTGATCAGCGCGGCGACTCCGCTGTAGTAGCCGCGCCCCTGCGGCTCGTGGCGTGCGATGACCCGGGCCGCGCTCTCCACCGGACCGCCCATGACGGTCGGCGCGAACAGGGTCTCGCGCAGGATCTCCCGTACGTCCCGTCGGGTGTGTCCCTCGATGAAGTACTCGGTGTGGGCGAGCCGCGCCATCTCCTTGAGTGCGGGGCCGGTGAGCCGGCCGCCGTCCTCGCAGATGCGGGACATCGTCTTCAGCTCCTCGTCGAGCACCATGTACAGCTCGTCGGTCTCCTTGCGGTCACCCAGGAACGCGGTGAGGCCGTCGATGGTCGGGCCGCCGGGCGGGTAGCGGTAGGTGCCGCTGATGGGGTTCATCACGGCGTGGCCCTCGCGCACCGAGATATGGCGCTCCGGGGTGGCTCCGACGAACGTCCGGCCGTTCACGTGGACGACGAACGTCCAGTAGGCGCTCGGCTCCAGCGCGACGAGCCGCCGGAAGACGGCCAGCGCGGTGTGCGCCGGCTCGCCGCCGAGGTCCGCCAGCAGCGTGCGCTTGATGACGAAGTTGGCGCCCTCGCCGGTGCCGATCTCCTCGGCCACGACGCGCCGTACCACCTCGGCGTACTCGTCGTCGGACAGGTCGAAGCGCTGCCCTGACAGGGCGACGGGGGTGCCGGGCAGCCGGGACAGGGTCTCGGCCAGCGGCAGCACGGCCTGTTCCGTGACGGTGAGGGCGATGAGGGGTGCCCCGTCGTCCGGGGCCTCGAAACCCCGCTCGGCGAGCTGCCGGTAGGGCACCAGGACGAGTGCGCCGTGTGTCGTGGCGGCCGGCGGGTGTGCGGGATCCCTCACGGGGAGCGGCAGCCGGTCCAGCGAGGCGGGGTGCGAGACGTCGCCGATCAGGAGGTCGACCGTGCCCGGGGTGCCCGACTCCGGCCGGTGCAGCAGTGCGAAGTCGGGCGGTGCGGGCGCGGCCAGGACCCGGTCGAGCAGATCGGGTTCGCGCCGCCCGCCCGGTACGCCGGTGGCGCCTGGTACGCGGTTGGCGCCGGGTCCCGGGGCCCGGCGCTCGGTGTGCCGGGCGTTCATCCGAACAGCTCCGCGCTCGGGACGACCATGCCGCACCGCTGGGCCACGAAGTCCAGGGCGACACGGTGCCGTTCGGCGGAGAAGTCGGCAACGGCGTCGGCGGCCAGGAACACCTGGATGTCGTGGCTGTACGCGTCGATCGCCGTGGCCAGCAGGCCGATGTGGGCGTAGACCCCGCACAGTACGAGCTGGTCGCGGCCCGCGGCCCGCATCCTCTCCAGGAGGTCGGACCGGAAGAAGGCGCTGTAGCGCCGTTTGACCAGCAGCCAGTCGCCGTCGGCCGGGGCGAGTTCCGGTACGACCTCCCGGTCCTCGGCGGCGGTGAGCATGCCCGGGCCCCAGAAGTCACGGAGCAGCCCGCGCTCCTGCCGGGTCATCCCGCCGGGCTGCGCCGAGTAGGCGACGGGTACGCCGAGTTCGGCGGCCCGTTTGCGCAACAGCATGGCGTTGTCGATGAGTTGGGAGCGCAGGGGCTCGGGCACCGGGCGGAGGAAGAAGCGCTGCATGTCGTGGACCACCAGAGCCGCGCGATCGGGGTCCGGTGTCCAGGCGGCCACATTGGCCGGCAGGCTGTCCGCCGTCGGCATGGCGTACGGGGTGATGACGGGTATGCCAACCACCGGTCGGCTCCTTTCGGGCAGGGGGCTGCGAGGTCGGTGGGGGGAGACGGGATCCGGATGGGAAGGGGCGCCGCCGGGCGGGCACCCGGGTGTCCGGCACCAGGCCGTGCCGGGCGCCGCCGGCCAGGCGGGTTGTGCCGGACACGGCCCGGGGCGGCGGTCGCTCAGAGCGTCGTGGTCCATGCCGACACGAGGCGCAGGGCCTGGCCGGGGTTGAGCCGGGGGTCGCAGAAGCTGGTGTGCCGGTCGCCGACCGTGCCGAGCCCGGAGACGTCGGCGGCGCACTCGGTGACGTCGTCGGGTGTCACTTCCAGGTGCAGGCCGCCGTTGACGCCGCCGGCCGCCGCCATGGCGGCGCCGAAGCCGTGGACCTCGGCGGTCATCGCGTCCAGCAGCCGGGTCTTGTGCCCGCCGGGGCTGGTGATGGTGTTGCCGTGCATGGGGTCGCAGAGCCAGATCGCGGGGTGTCCGTCCGCCCGTACGGCCTCCACCAGCGGGGGCAGTCGGCTGGAGACGAATCCGGTGCCCATGCGCGCGATCAGGACGAGCCGGCCCGGCAGCCGCAGCGGGTCGAGCCGGGCCGCGATCGCCGTGATGTCCTCGGTCGTCGTGCCCGGACCGACCTTGCAGGCGACCGGGTTGACGATGCCCGCGAGCATACGGACGTGGGCGCCGTCCGGCTGGCGTGTCCGCTCACCGATCCACGGCAGGTGCGCGGAGCCGAGGTACAGACGGCCGGCGCCCGCGGGCCTGAGCATCGGTGCCTCGAAGTCGAAGAGCAGCGCCTCGTGGCTCGTCCACACGTGTTCGGCGTCCGGGCGGCCCCTGTTGACGGCGGCGAGCTCCCGCACCACGTCCTGGGCGGCCCGGTAGCAGCGGAGGATGCCTTCCGGGTCCGGGCGCCGGCTCTCGGCGTCCGGCTCGGGCAGGTTGACCATGTGGCCGCGGAAGACGGGGAGGGTGCTGCCGCCCACCTGCTCCACCGGTTTGGAGCGGGGTTTGGCGAATTGGCCGGCCAGCCGTCCGACCCGGAGGACCGGTCCCCCGGTGACCGTGGCCACGGTGTCGGCGAGCGCGTCCAGCAGCGCGGTCTTGCGCCGGACGTGGTACGGCGTCGACTCGGCCGGGTCCTCGGCGCAGTCGCCGGCCTGGAGGAGATGCGCTCCGCCCGTGGCCACGTCGGCGAGCAGGCGCCGCAGCCGTGCGGCGCCGTCGGCGGTGACCAGCGGCGGGGAGGCGGCGAGGGTGTCCCGCACCCGTTTCACCGGGCCGGGGTCCTCCCACCGGGGCTGCTGGAGGGCTGGTGACGCGAGGATGTTCTGGACTTCGGTATGCACGGTCTCCCCCTGCGTGGTCGAGGATCTACGGTCGGGAGGCGGGCATCAGGTCGGGATGCCCTCCCGGCGGACCGTGGGAACCTCGATGCCCAGCGCCTGGAACTGCCGGCAGGGGTTCATGAATTCGCGCTGCTGCTTGATCCTGCCGTCCTCGAACAGGAACGAGTGCAGGAAGTGGTTGCGGTAGTGGCCGTCCGGATAGCCCGGGAACAGGATCCGGCCCTCGCCGTCGCACTCCACCCAGAACCGGTCGGGGTCCTGCGTGTCGAAGATCTCGACGTTGGTCCACGCCCAGTCCGGGAAGCACTTCAGCGACCAGACGGCGTGCTCACCGAGTCTGTCCCGGCCGCTGATGACGATGGGTTCGCCGGTCTCGGTGGTCCACAGACCGCCGGTGCCGTCCTCCGTGAACAGCAGATGACGCTCCAGACGGTCCTGGCCACGGGTGTTCATGTACCGCGCGACGACCGCGCGGTTGTGTTCGCGTACCTCTGTCTCGTCGGACATGAGCCGCCTCACTTTCCACTGCCGAGGGTGGGACCGATGCCGTGCCGGACCGCTCGTGGGAACGGCGCGAGCGGCCGGTCCACGAGGCGGGCCCGGCTGGGGTACCACCCTGTGTCAGCGGACTTGGGGAGCTCTTGGCAGGAAGCCGGACCCGTGCGGTCCGCCGGGTCCGGCGGTGCGGACGGACGGTGGCCCTCCGCGCACGCGGCCGGCGTGTGCGGAGGGCCACCGTCGTGGGGCAGGGCCGGGGGTCACCTACCCCTGAGAGCCGGTTCGAGGTCGCGCTTGTCCTCTTCCAGCGGCGGCCGGGGGACGTCCTGACGCCGGAACAGCGCGCTCGGCCACCACATCCAGCGGTCGGCGTCCAGCGTCAGCGCGGTGACCAGCACCGAGCGGACGATCATGGTGTCCAGCAGTACGCCGAAGGCCACCGCGAAGCCGAGTTCGGCCGCGAACACCAGCGGCAGCGAGGCCATCGCCGCGAAGGTGCCGGCCAGCACCAGCCCCGCCGAGGTGATCACACCGCCGGTGGTGGACAGACCGATCAGGGCGCCGCGCCGGGTGCCCTCCTCCAGTGCGACCTCGCGTACCCGGGTGACCAGGAAGATGTTGTAGTCGATGCCGAGTGCGACCAGGAACACGAAGGTCAGGAGCGGGAAGTTGGCGTCCGTCCCGGCGAAGTGGAACACGTGCTCGAACACCAGGTTGCTCACCCCGATGGCGGCCGCGAACGACAGCACCACCGTCGCCATGAGCAGCAGCGGTGCGACGATCGCCCGCAGCAGCAGCGCGAGGATCAGGAATACCACGACCAGCACGATCGGGATGATCAGCTTGGAGTCGTGGGCTGCCGCTTCCCGGGTGTCGAGCATGATCGCCGTGTTGCCGCCGACCTCGGCGTCCGCGCCGTCGACCCCGTGGACCGCGGTTCTGGCCCGGTCGACGGTGTCCATGGCGCTCGTGCTGGTGGGAGAGTCCTCCAGCTCCCCCAGGATCAAGGCCTCGTCGCCCTTGACCACCGGCTCCGAGACGCCCGCGACTCCCGGTACGTCGGCCAGGGCGGTGCTCACCTGCTCGGCCGACGACGCCTTGGCCACGACGTAGACGGGGTCGCCCGCTCCGGCGGGGAAGTGCTTGTTCTTGATCTCCTCGCCGACGACCATCTGCGGCTTGTTGGTGAACTGGTCCTTGTTGGAGAGCCCGTCGGACTTGAGCCCGAACGCCCCGATCGCCATGACGCCGAGGGCGAGGGCGGTGCCGATCCACACGATGCGGGGCCGGCGGGAGACGGCGTTGCCGACCCGGGTCCAGACGCCCTCCTTGGCCGCCGGGGCCGATCCGTACACCGGCTTCACCGGCCAGAAGACCCACCGGTCGCAGATGACCAGCAGCGCGGGCATCAGGGTGACCATGGCGAGCAGTCCGACGAGGATGCCGACGGCGCTGGCCGGTCCGAGCCCCTTGGTGGAGTTGAGCGTGGCCAGCATCAGCAGCATCAGGCTGACCGCGACGGTCGCGGCGCTGGCGACGATCGCGGGACCGGAGCGGTGCAGGGCCACCGCCATCGCCTCGTGCCGGTCCTCGTGCCTGCGCAGTTCCTCCCGGTACCGCGAGGTGAGCAGCAGCGCGTAGTCGGTGGCTGCGCCGAACACCAGCACGGTCAGGATGAAGCTCGTCTGCGTGTTGACGACGAGTCCGGCGTGCTTGGCCAGGAGGTAGATCACCGCCTCGGAGGTCATCAGGGCGCCGCCGGCGGTCAGCAGGGGGAGCAGGGGCAGGATCGGGCTGCGGTAGGTGAGCAGCAGGATCACGACCACGACCGCCGCGGTGATCGCGGTCAGACCACCTCCGCCGCCGAAGGCGTCGATCGAGTCGGAGGCGTAGCCGGCGGGTCCGGTGACATGGAACCCGAGCCCGTCCGCGTCCGCCTTGCCGACGTCGGTCATCTCTTTGACGACCTTGTTGATCCCGTCCCAGCCGCTCTTGTCCTTCTGCACCTGGACCACGGTCTGGATGGCCTTGCCGTCCTCGGACTTCAAGGGGCCCTGGGGCTGTCCCACGACCTTCTCGACGCCCTGGAAGGCTTCGACGTCGGCCTGGGCCTTGGCCATGTCGGCGGCGGTGACGCCGTCCTGCCGGTCGTAGATGACGAGCGCCAGCACGGTGTCGGTGGCCTGGAACTTCTCGGCCCGCTCGACGACGGCGGTCGACTCCGCGTCACCGGGCAGCCAGGCCGAGTTGTCGTTCTCCTGCACGTCGCCGAGCTTCCCGGCCAGCAGGACGGCGGGGATCAGCAGGACGACCCAGAGGGCGAGGACAACCCATTTCGCCCTCCTGCCACTGGGTAGGGACGCCAGTTTTCGCAACATGTGAATTCCTCGGTTGTCAGTCGACGTGAGAGAGCTTGTCGGGATTGGCGATGGCGTAGATGCCGCACACCTGGTCGCCCTCCGGCGTGAGATCCACGACGACGACGGCGTACGGGGCGTCGCCGGCGAGCAGCAGAACCGCCGGGTCGCCGTTGACGCTGCGGAAGGCGATCCTGAGGGCCTTGCCGGAGCTGGGGGCGACGACGGCGAGCAGCCGGGCGACGGAGTCGCGGCCGCGGATCGGCCGGAGGCCGACCGCACCCTGGGCCTTGCCTCCGCCGTCGCTCCACATGACGACGTCCGGCGCGAGGATCTCCAGGAGTGCGTCCAGGTCACCGCCGAGCGCGGCGGCCAGGAACCGTTCGGTCACCTGCTGCCGGACCTGCGGCGCGGGCTTGTAGCGGGGGCGCCGGGCGTGGACGTGCTCGCGGGCGCGGTGGGCGAGCTGGCGGACCGCGGCGGGGTTGCGGCCGAGCATCTCCGCGATCTCGGTGTGGGCGTAGCCGAACACCTCGTGCAGGACGAACACCCCGCGCTCCAGCGGGGTGAGGGTCTGCAGGATCACCATCAGCGCCATCGACACCGACTCGGTGCGCAGTGCCACATCGGCGGCGTCGTCGGCGACGGGAGCCTCGGGCAGGGAGCTGACCAGCGGTTCGGGCAGCCACGGTCCGGTGTACGTCTCACGGCGGCGGGTGATGGCGGCCTGGTGGGCGAGTGCCCGGTTCACCGCGATCCGCACCAGGTAGGCGCGCGGGCTGTCGATCGGCTCCGCGTTCGGTGCCCGGTTCCTGTTCGTCCAGGACAGCCAGGTCTCCTGCAGGACGTCCTCGGTGTCGGCGATGCCGCCGAGCATGTTGTAGACGATGGAGAACAGCAGCTCGCGGTGCTCGTTGAACACCTGTGTCGCGGTGTTCGTCACCGGATCCGAAGCCGCCGGCCCGGGGCCGTCATCGGAGATGGCCGGCTGTGAGCCTGGCGGGGGGTGCTGCGTCATGAGGCCTCCCGTCGCGGTTGCGTTCAGACCTGAGAGCTGTCCGGGCGGCCGGAGTGTGACATCCATTCCAGGAATGTGATCCACGTCACATGCTTGACGGTGCCGACCCGACCGGGACCCAAGGGCCGGCCAAAGGCCAGGTCAGGAAGGGATCCAGTCCCGCTTGATGTGCGGTGTCTCGATGCTGAGGGCACGCATGTGCTCGATGGGATTGGTGTACTCGCGGCTGGCCGCGATCCGGCCGTCACTCAGCGTGAACCCGTGGATGAAATGGTTGCGGTAGCGCCCCTCGGGATAACCGGGGAAGCGGATCGTTCCCTCACCGTCGCACTCGACCCAGATGACGGCCGGGTCCTGCGTCTCGTAGATGCATACGTCGATCCACCGCCAGTCGGGCAGTACCTCCAGGGAGAGGACGCCGTGCCGCTCCAGCTTCTCCCTGCCCCTGACGACGATGGGCCGGCCGATGTCGGTGTTGAAGAGGGACGCGGTGCCGTCCTCCGTGTAGAGCAGGTGCCTGCGCGACCGGGCCTCCGCGCCGGTCTCCATGTACCGCTCCACCGCCCGCCGGTTGCGGGCCCGTAAGTCGTGCTGATCGGTGAACACCGGTACGGCGGTGCCGGGTCGGGGTGAGCGTGCGGAGGTCATGATGTCTCCCGGTGGGGCTCAGGGCTGCAGCCGGGTCGCCACCCAGCCGTCGGCGGTCCGCTCGTAACTCAGCCGCTGGTGCAGCCGGTCGTGGCGCGCGTACCAGAACTCGATCCGGGCCGCGGCCACTTGGTAACCGCGGTAGCGCTCGGGGCGCGGCAGCGGTCCTGGCACGTCATGGAGCCGCTCGGCCTCGGCCAGCACGGCCGCCCTGTCCCCGAGCGGCTCGCTCTGGCGCGACACGGTGGTCATCGGGTGGGCGGCCGGGGGACGCGCGTGCCACAGCGCGTCCGACTCGGTGTCGGACAGCTGCCGGACGGGCCCGCTGATGGTGATCTGCTGGCCGGTCTCCCGCCAGTAGAGCACTCCGGAGACCCAGCCGGTCTCCGCGATGTCGCGCCCTTTGCGGCTGGTCGCGTGCGTCTCGAAGACGAAGCCGTCGTCCGTCACGCGGTTCAGCACGACGATCCGGGTCGATGCCTGACCCGCGGCGTTCGCGGTGGCGAGGGCCATCGCCTTCGGCTCCCTGACATCCTGCGCGTACGCGTACGCCAGCCAGTCTCGCAGCACCGGGACCGGGTCCGCCGGCGCGTCGTCGTACTCCTTGAAGACGAAGTCCAGCGACCCGGTGAGGGATTCGCTCTGGCTGGCACTCCTGATCAGACTCACCCGTGGTACCTCCGATACGTTGTGGCGCGTTTGCGCGTGCTTCGTTCCCCGGTCGACGCTCGGTGGCCCGCACGCGTCGCGAGCGGCGTCAGGGCCGGCCGGGCGGTGTCAACGAGGGACGGCCGTTGAGCGCGGCGATGTCGTCGGCGGCCATCTGCCGGTACATCTCCGCCATACGGGCGAGGCTGCCGCGGTTCCACGGAATGGCCGTGCCGGCGCGCTCCATCGCACGGCCCGCCTGGACGACGGCCGTGGTCGCCTCCACGCGGGCGCTCTCGTACGCGGCGAGCCCCGCCGGAATGTCACCGTCCGCCCGCGCCAGCTCAAGGGCCAGAACGCGCGCGTCGAGTACGGCCTGTGACGCGCCGTTGGCCCCGGCGGGATACATCGGGTGGGCGGCGTCGCCGAGCAGCGTCACACGGCCGCGGCCCCAGGCGGGGAGCGGGTCGCGGTCGACCATCGGGTACTCCAGGATGTGGTCGCCGCGCGCCAGCAGATCGGGCACGTCGAGCCAGCCCATCGACCAGCTCTCGTAGTACGGCAGCACATCCTCCAGCGCGGCCGTGCGGTGGTCGTCGACCGCGTCGACGGCGCCGCCCCCGGGGAGGGGGGCCGGCTCGGCGACCCGTACCAGACAGACCCAGTTGATCCGGTCCCTGCCGATCGGATACACCACCAGCGACGCGTCGCCGTCCCGCACGATCGCCATGGAGGTGCCGGTCAGGAACGGCCTGTCCAGCTTCGTCACACCACGCCACATCCGGTGGCCCGACCAGACCGGTGGCCCCTCGTCCGGGTGGAGTCGGGCGCGGACGGCCGAGTGCAGCCCGTCCGCACCGATCAGCGCGGCGCCGTCGAGCGTCTCGACGGCGCCGGTCCCGCGGTCCTCCACGCGGACGTGGACGGCGTCGGGCCCCTCGGTGAAGTCCAGCAGCCGGGTGCCGGTACGCACGGCGTCGGGGCCGAGCCGTTCACGGACCCGCTCCAGGAGCATCAGGTGCAACTCGCCCCGGTGGACGGAGTACTGCGGCCAGCGGTAGCCCTGGTCGAGGCCGCGGGGCTCGGCGAAGAGCTGGTCGCCGGAACTGTCGCAGTACACGTGCTCGGCCGTGGCGACACCGAGGGCGGCGAGGTCGTCGCCGAGGCCCAGTTCGGTCAGCTCGCGGACCCCGTGGCTGAGGAGGTTCATCCCGACACCGAGCGGCTCGATGTGGCGGGCCCTCTCCAGCACGACGGCGTCGATGCCCGCGGTGTGCAGGCTCAGTGCGGCCGTCAGCCCGCCGATCCCGCCGCCGGCTATGAGGACGGGCGTCATCGCTTCTCCCCCTCGGCCCCGTCGGCTCCGGGGACTTCCGCCCGGCGGAAGGTGAGTTCACGGGTTTCGGTCATGCTGCTCTGCCCCTTTCCTGTGTGGTCGTCTCCGCGTCGTGCGTGCCCGTCGAAGCGCGGCGGTCCGGCTACTTCGAGGCAGGGGGCCGGACCCGGTCGGACAGCTGAGGTGTCTGCTGGTGATAGGCGGCGACCTTGTAGCACTCCTCGCCCGCCGCCAGCGCCCCGGCGTAGACGAGTACGCGCTCGCCGGCGTACGTGTAGGGCACGTTGGCCGCGAATTCACCGATCAGCGGCTCGTACTGGGCGGGGAGCGCCGCCGGGTCCGTACTCCTCGCGGAGAACGACATCCGCTCGATCTTCGGGGAGTCCCAGCCGAAGGTGGGATACATGGCGAAGGTGGTCCGGATGAAATCCATCATCCGCCCGCTCGGCTCCGGCAGTCCGTTCCGGCGAAGCATCGACAGGACGGCCTCCCGTTCGAGCTGTTCGGAGGAGAGCCCGCTGAAGTACACGTTCCACGTCCGGTGGGCGTAGTCGATCGCGATGGCCGACACCTTGCCCTCCAGGCCGTAGGCGGCGAAGGAGTCGGCGTGCTCCGCCAGAGCGCGCGGCATGGACGGAATGCCGGCGAGCGTCGACAGCCGCTGCGGGTCGCCGAGGGGGAAGGACACGTACGCCTTCTTGAAGCCGCCGACGATTCCGTAGTCGACACCGAAGCTGTCGACCGGGCACCGCCCCTGGATTTCCGAGAACAGGGTGCCGACCGGATGGTCCGTCTTCTCGGCCAGTCCGTTCGACACGGCGATCCCGTACGGATCACCGGCGTCCGGGGGCACGGTGAAGTCGAACGCGAGCTCTCCCTTGTAACGTTCGCCGGTCGCCAGGCTGAAGACGACATGGGCGTCCGCGAGCCCGTCACCGAAGGCGTCCAGGGCCGGCCGTACCTTCTCGCGCGAGCAGGGCACGTGTGCCAGCCGAGCCGTCTCCTCGATCGCCGCGTACAGGTCTTCCAATTGAGTGGCTTCGGGCATGTCACCCTCCAAGGGAGTACGGGCCACCGGCTTGCGCCCCCAGGGCCGGCTCGGGCATATGGCGGGATCCTCCTCTCCCCCGCTTGGCAACGGCTTGGCGCCGTGGGCGGGTTGAATCCCGCTCGGCGCCAAGCGGAAACCAACTCGCGCGCCGGTCCACGCCAAGTCCTGCCGCCCGGCGGAGCCCTTGACGGGTACCGCCCGCCTCGGTGAACCTCTCCCCCAAGCGGGTCCACCGGCGTTTCGCATCCGGGGGGTTGTGGGTGGATCCACGCGCGAAGGGGGAATTGTGAGCACGCTTCAATACCCGGGCGAAGGACGATGAGCCGGGAGCCCGCGACAGCGGGCCTGACGGCGGATGACATCGTCGGCCTCCTGCGGGTCTCCAAAGGCTCCGTGTACCGCTACGCCCACCAGTACCGATGGCGCCGCTACACCGACGCCGGCCGTTCCTACTACCATCCGGACGACGTCACGGCGACCCTCGATCATCTGGGTCGGGGCAAGGGCGACTCCGTGTCACCCTGACGAGCCCCTCTCCGGATCGCTCGACCGGACCGGCCGCCGGATCCCGCGGCCGGTCCGGAGCTACTCGCTCCCGCGGGAGCGGGCGGCGGCCGGCCCTTGACGGTCGGCAGCGAAGGACCTATAAATATTCTTGTCGCCCCGGGTCCGCCCCTCTCCAGTCAACTGGACCCCCTACAGGGCGACTTCGTGCTGCGGTGACCCGAAACCACCGCTGACATCCCGGCCCAGCCCCTCTCCGCGGGCGGGCCTTTCTCCTTTTGACGCTCCTTCAGCAGCGTCGGCAGCCACCACTGCCCGCCCGCGCCTCCCGGACACCGCCGACACCGTCGCCGTGACCTCGCGCGGGCCGTCACCACTCGACATCCCCCATCGCCAGACGACGAGGAAGCGAGTCACATGAGCGGCCTGATAGTTCCCCCCGGTCAGGGGCGGAAGCTGATCACCAAGGCACAGGAAGTCACCTTCAAGGTCACCGCCGAGGACGGCTCCTCGATCTCGTGCTTCGAGGTGGTCGTGCCGCCCGGCTTCGATGTCGGGGCGCACACGCACACCCGGTCCCAGGAGTTCTTCTACGTCCTGGAAGGGGAGTTGGACCTGCTGGCGTTCGAGCCGGCCGAACGCACCGCGGACACCTGGCACGACTGGAAGTCCGCGGGCGGTGACCAGGTCGTCCGCGCGGGCGCCGGCGCCTGCATGTTCGTTCCCCCCGGCTGCCCGCACGCGTTCAGGAACGCCACCGACAGACCGGCACGCATGCTGTTCCAGAGCTACCCCTCGCCCGACCACGAGCGGTACTTCGAGGAGATCGTGGAGATCTTCTCGGCCGGCGCCTCCGTGGACGCCGGCGCCGTGGAGGCGATGCGCGAGCGCTACGACGTCCGCGAGATCACACCGCTGCGCTACGAGCCGCCCGCCCCCGCCGGCGCGCGCCCGACGACGGCACACGGGAGGTGACCACGATGGACCGTATCCCCCTCGTCCACTCCAGTCTGGGAGAGAAGGAGCTGGCGGCCGTCGCCGAGGTGTTCTCCTCGGGATGGCCCGCCGGTCAGGGGCCGAGAGGAAAGGCCCTGGAGGCCCGGCTGGCCGAGCGCTACGGAGTCGGTGACGCGGTCGCGCTGAGCAACTGCGGGGCCGCGCTCCACCTGGCGATGCTCGCACTCGGCGTCGGTCCCGGCGACGAGGTGATCGTCGCCGACTACACCTTCCCGGCTCCCGCCCACGCGGTGAGGTACGTCGACGCGGTGCCGGTCTTCGCGGACGTACGGGCCGACACCGGCACCGTGGACCCCCGGTCGGTGGCGGACCTGATCGGCCCCCGGACCGTCGGTGTGATCGCCGTCGACACGGTCGGCCTGCCCGCCGACTACACGGAGCTGACGGCGATCGCCGACCGCCACGGACTGTTCGTCGTCGAGGACGCCGCGTGCGCGGTGGGCGCGACGTACCAGGGACGGGAGGCCGGCGCGCTCGCGCCGGTGGCCTGTCTCTCCTTCCACGGGCGCAAGGGGGCCACCAGCGGTGAGGGCGGTGCCCTGATCACCGCCGACCCCGCGCTCGCGGCGGACGCGAGGCTCCGGTCGTCGTTCGGTATCGGAAGCATCTTCGACCAGGCGCAGACAGTCGGTCTGCCGATCCCCGTGTTCACCGACATCGGCTACAACTACAAGCTGTCCGACATCGCCGCCGCGATCCTCCAGGTACAGCTGGAGCGGGTCGGGGAACTGCTGGAGCGACGGAGCGCCGTCGCGGCGCGCTACGCGGAACTCCTCGCGGACGAGGAACTTCTGACGGTCCCTCATGTTCCGGAGGACCGTACCCACGCCTGGCAGTCCTACGTGGTCACCCTGGACCGGGCCGTGGACCGTGACGAGGTCGCCACCGCGCTGCGGGCGCAGGGCATCGGCTCCGGGCACGGCACGTGGGCGACCCATCTGCAGCCGGTGTACCGGAGCGAGCAGAAGTGCCCGGTCTCGGCGGACCTCTTCCGGCGCAATCTCGCCGTCCCGATGCACGCCGAACTCACCATGAGCCAGGTCGAACGGGTCGTGGACGTGCTGCGGAGCGCTCTGCGGACCCAGGCGAGCGGTCGCGCCGCCTGAGGCGTACGGCCGGCTGTCGCCGATGCCGGGACGGGTCGCGCGTGCGGCCCGGTCCCGGCATCGGTGACGCCGTCGCGCGCGCCGCCCGACCCTTACAGAGAGAGGGAACCCCTTCATGGAAGCCGTCAACGCCGCGATCATCTACTACAGCGCGACCGGCGCCGTCCACAGCATGGCGCGCGCCGCGGCCGAGGGCGCGGAGAAGGCCGGCGCACAGGTGCGGCTGCGCAAGGTCCCCGAACTGGCCCAGGAGTCGGCGATCAGCGCCAAACCGGCCTGGGCCCGGCACCTGCGCGAGACCGCCGACGTCACCGAGGCCACCCTGGCGGACCTGGAGTGGGCCGACGCGGTGCTGTTCGGCACCCCCACCCGCTTCGGCAACCCGTCCATGCAGCTCAAGGCGTTCATCGACACCACCGGCGGACTGTGGCGGCAGAACAGGCTCGCCGACAAGGTGTACTCGGTCTTCACCTCGACCGGCTCCGCGCACGGCGGACACGAGTCCACCATCCTGGCGCTGGGGAACGTGTTCTACCACTGGGGCGGCGTCATCGTGCCCCCCGGTTACACCGATCCCGTCCAGCACGAGGTCGGCAATCCGTACGGCACCTCCCACTGGGCCGCCGACGGCCCGCCCGGCCAAGCGGTCCTGGACTGCGCCCACTACCAGGCCCGGCGCGCCGTGGTCGTGGCGGCGGCCCTGAAGGCCGGCCGCCACACCCTCTGACCCGCCGGGCCCGCGACGCCCTACGGGCGGACGGCGCTACTTCGAAGACAGGCCCTGGCGGGCGAAGATCAACGTGGTCGGCGACGGTGTGCGCAGGAAGGAGATGTCGTCGAAGCCGGACTTGGTGAGCCAGGCCCGGTAGTCCTCCCGGCGCCAGGTGCCTCCGTGCCTGCTCTTGAGGAGCATCTCCCCCGCGAAGGTCAGCGCGAAGGCGGGGCCGGAGCGGTCGTCGTCGACGACGTAGTCCGAGATGACCAGGGTGCCGCCGGGCCGCAGAGCGCTCCGTACCCTCGCGAAGATCTCCATGTTGCCCTCCGGTCCCTCCTGGTGGGCGATGTTGGAGTACGTCACGATGTCGTGGGCCGAGGTGCCGAAGTCGGTGGTGTGGAAGTCGCCGTCGAGGTAGCTGACGCGGTCGGCCACGCCGCGCTCGGCGAGCAGCCGGCGGGCGATCGCGTTGATCGGCGCCCAGTCGAGCTGGGTCGAGCGGGCGGCGGGGTTGAGCGCGAGCCAGACGGCGGAGTAGATGCCCGATCCGCCGCCGATGTCGAGAATGGAGATCTCCCCGGCCTCCGCGAGCCGCAGCGTCTCGGCGGCGATCGCCGCCACGGGGGCCGACTGCGCGGCGAGCGCCTGGACCAGATTCTCCCAGTGGGGGTTGTCGGCCACCTCCACCACCGCGTTCCGCAGCGGTCCCCCCGCGCGCACGACGTCGGGCAGGTCCGCCAGGGAGGCCATGTGCCCCATCTTGACCTTGGCGAAGCCGGTCAGGGACGCGGGCAGGCCGTCCACCAGGAAGGCGGACGCGTCGGCGGTGTTGCGGTACCGGCCGGCGTCCAGTTCGACGAGACCGATGCCGACCAGTGCGTCGAGGAGGGTCTGGGCGCCACGGTGCGAGATGCCCGCGAGGTCGGCCAGTTGGTCCGCGGAGGTCGCTCCGTTCTCCAGGTGGGTGAACACCGAATGGTTCGCCGCCGTCCCCAGCACACCGGTGGCCCAGTAACCGGTGATGAGCCGCATGATCCGATCCGATGTCGGTCGGCCGCTGTTCATATTGTCCCTCCTGAATACAGGTACGGCTCCGAGGCGGAGTCCGGATTTCCTTGCGTCTCCACGGTCCAACTGCCCAGCGCCATCTCGGCGGTTATGCCGGGACCGAAACCGGCTATCAGACCCGTGGCGGCCGACGGCAGTACCGTGTCCTCCTCGAATTGCCGCCGCAGCGCCTCCAGTACGACAGCACTGGCGATGTTTCCGTAATCGGCCAGGGTGGACCAGCTGTGCCGGAACACCTTGCGGTCGACATTGAGGAACTTGGCCAGATCGTCCAGAATCCGGGGACCGCCGGCGTGAATGATGTAGAAATCGAGGTTGCCGACGTCCCAGCCGTGACTCCTCGTGAATTCCCGCAGCACCGGGGCGAGCGGTTCCATCGTTCCGGGCACACGGCGGTCGAGCTGGAAATGGAAGCCGGTGTCGCGCACCGCGTACGAGATCCAGTCCTCGGTGTTCGGAATGAGATGGGCGGCGTTGCGCTCCAGGCTCACGCCGGTACCGCCGCTCCCCCGCACGACGGCGGCGCCCACCGCGTCACCGAACAGGCCGTCGGAGAGCAGCGCGCTGATGTCGTCGTCGGTGGGCTGGTAGCACAGCGAGCACAGCTCGCAGGAGACGATCAGGACGTTGCTCTCGGGGTGGGCGGCACAGAAGTCGTGGGCGCGGTTGATCGCTGCGCCCCCCGCGGCGCAGCCCAACTGGGCGATCGGCAACTGGCGCGTGTCGTACCGGAACCCCATCGTGTTGATCAGCCACGCGGTGAGCGAGGGCATGAGGAACCCGGTGCACGACACGTAGATGATGGCGTCGATGTCCTGTGCCCCGAGGCCCGCGTTCGCCAGGGCCTCCTCGACGACCGGCGGGCACCGCTTCTTCGATTCCAGCTCGTAGATGCGGTTGCGCTCCTCGAAACCCGGGTGCCTGAGCGTCTTTTCGACGGGCTGCACGATGTGACGCTTCCGCACTCCGGTGTTCTGTATCAGCCGCAGCGCCAGCGGCAGTTGCGGTTTTCCCGCGTGTACCTTCGCGGCGAATTCCATCGTCTCTTCCGCCGTGATCGTGTATTCCGGAACATGCACCGACGGCTTGCACAGGGTTGGCATGCGGAGATCCGCCTCTCTGAGGTGAAGAAGGTTCCGCTGTCCCACAGCGTGTACAGCTCAATGTCGCGCAACTCGCTTGCCACCGACTTGGTTTCGACTTGGCCTTCGCAGCCCCTTTTGATAAAGGACCCGAAATGCAGAGGAGTTCAGAGATGATGCACGAGGAAACCAGCACCGATACGGCTGTCGCCGGCCTCAGGATCGCCGACGGCCGCCGGACGCAGGTTCTTCTCAGGCAGCGGCCGCAAGGCGGTGTCGGCGAGGCCCGGTGCATCGCCGAACTGGAGCGCGAGGTCCGGGATCTCCAGAGAGCGAACGCGACACTCAAGCGGTACGTCGCGAAGGTTCTCGAACTCAACCTCGAATTCCCGCTGCCCGAAGCCGGCTTCGAAGCCACCGGGATCGGCGGGGTCGCCGGGCGCGGGAACGGCACGAACGCTGTCGCGTTCTCACGCCGCGGCGCGCCGGCCGCTCTGCGGGGAATCGGGGCACCGTCCCTGAAGTCCCTGGACCGGTCACCGGACCGGTCACCGGACCGGCCGCCGGCCGAGGTGGAGTTCCGGGTGCTCGGCCCCGTGGAGGCCGTTGTCGCCGGCCGCCGGATCGACCTGGGGGCGCCGAAGCAGCGTGCGGTGCTCGCGCTGCTGGTGAGCCGGGTGGGGCAACCGGTGTCGGTCGACGTCCTGCTGGAGGAGTTGTGGGAGGGACGGCCGCCCCCGTCGGCGATCACCTCGCTGCACGCGTACGTGGCCAACTTAAGGAGGGTGCTGGAACCGGACCGGGCGCCACGGAAGCCCGCGACGGTGCTGCGTACGCGCGGCCGCTCCTATCTCCTCGACAACCGCGCCGTCGACGTGGACGTCCAGCGCTTCGGTGAGCGCGCGAAGGCCGGGTGGCAGGCGCTCGACCAGCGTGATCCGCAGCGCGCTCTGCGCGAATTCGAGGCGGGACTGGCACTGTGGCGCGGGCCGGCGTACGCGGAGGTGGCCGACGCCACCCATGTGGCGCCGGAGGTCGTGCGGCTGGAGGAGTTGCGGCTCTGGGTGGTCGAGGGGCGCTGCGCGACGCTGATAGCGGTGGGGGCGCACGAGATCGCGGTGTCCGAGCTGGCCGCCTTCACCCAGGCCCACCCGCTGCGCGAGTACGGCTGCGAGCTGCTGAGCGTGGCGCTGTACCGGGCCGGACGACAGGCCGACGCACTGGCGGTGCTGCGGTCCCATCAGAAGCGGATGGCCGAGGAGTTGGGCATCGATCCCAGCCCGGCGCTCCAGCATCTCGAGAGGGACATTCTGCACCAGGCTCCGAGCCTGGACTGAGGCGCCACGGATTCACAGGTTCACGGATTCACAGGTTCACAGGTTCACAGCTTCGCAGGTCAGCGAAGTACGAGACGAAACAGGAGACCCGGCATGAGCGTTCACACCTTCCGCGCCAGGATCAGGCCCGAGAAGATCGCGGAGATGGAGAAGGCGGGCGAGAAGATGTTCGCGGCCATCGAGGCCGCCCGGCCCGAGGGCGTCCGTTACGCCTGGACCAGGCTCGACGACGGCGAGACCTATGTGTTCGTGGTCGAGTTCGAGAACGGCGACAACACTCCCCTGCTCGCCGTGCCCGCCTTCAAGGAGGTCATGGCCAGGCTGAAGAGCGAGTGGATCTCGGAGCCGCTGGTCGTCGAACGGCTGACACCCATCGGCTCGTACAAGCTGTTCTGACCGTTCCGGACCCCGTTGGCGCCGCCAAGCAGGCGCCAACGGGGGCACCAGCTTCCACCAAGTCCTCTCGCCGAGCCTGGATGTTCGAGCCTGCGCCGAGAGCGACCTCTGGAGGAGACATGTCTGAAGCAGCGGCGGACCGCGACGACCACCGCGGGCCCGAAGCCTATTCCGTGCTCGACCTGCTGCCCGACGGCGGGAACGACGAGACGGCACGCCAACTCGCCCAACTGCTCGCCGGCTACCTGCAGACGCCGATAGCCGTGGCGATCATCAACCTGGGTATCACCGAAGTCCTCGAGGGCACGTCACTGACCGCCGGTGAGATCGCGGAGGGCACCGGGTCGGCTCCCGACGCGACGGCCCGGCTCCTGCGCGCGGGGATGGCGGTCGGCCTGGTGGCCGGAGAGTCCGGCGGCCGTTTCACCCTCACCGAGCTGGGCCGACGGCTGGGACCCGCCTACGGTTCGATCGGCGAGATCGCCGGAATGTGGCTGCCGCCGATCCGGGAGGCCCTCGGCGGGCTGGACGAGCACGTCCGCAGCGGACGACAGGTCGATCCCTCCGTCCCCGGCGGTTTCTGGGAGTATCTCGGCACGCATCCCCAGGAGGCCGTCAGGTTCTCCCGCGCGATGGGCGCCGCCACCTCCCGCCTGCTCGTGTCCCTCAGCGGCTCCGGTTACCGGCCGCCGGGTTCGAAGCGCGTCATCGATGTCGGCGGGAACCGGGGCACGGTACTGGCCTGGCTGCTCAGGGAGCTGCCCGAGGCCGACGGTGTGGTGTTCGACCGGCCCGAAGCGCTGCGGACGACCGCGGAGTACCTCGCCGCGATGGGTGTCGCCGACCGTACGGAGCCGGTCGGAGGGAGCTTCTTCACGGAGGTCCCCGAGGGCGACCTGCACGTCCTCAGCCGGGTACTGCACAACTGGGACGACGACAGGGCCCGCGTGATCATCGGGAACTGCGCCAAGGCAGCGCGTCCGGGCGGCTCGCTCGTGCTGATCGAGTACGTACTCCCGTCGGAGCCGGTGCCCACCGTGGGTCATCTGATGGACGTGCTGATGATGGTCCTCTACGGCGGCAGGGAGCGCACGGTGGAGGAGCACCGGGCGCTCGTCGAGCCGGCCGGATACACCTTCACCAGGGACGTCCCCGTCGGAGCCGTCGGCGGCCGGGCCGCGCCCGTACGGATCCTGGAGTTCCGCAAGGAGTGAGGAGCCGTGTCCGCCGGGGCGCCGTGGGAATCCGCCGCGCGGCCCCGGACTCCTGCCCACCCGCCTCCGACGCCGCCGTCACGCCGGCGTGGGAGGCGGGTTTCCCCGTTCCGGCCACATCGCCGGACGAATCCACGAGCCGCGGATTCCGTCGGCCCGCGACCTCACACAGACGAAAGAGGCAGCCAGCCCATGACCAGCAGAAGATCTTTCCTCGTCGGCGCGGGCGCGACCGCGCTGGCAGTCACGGCGTTCCAGGGTTCCTCCGCCGCCCGCACGGCGGCGGGCGGCAAGTGGAACCAGCTGCGCCGCCACCTCCGCGGGCGGCTGGTGCTGCCGTCGGACCCCGACTACCGAAGGGCCAAGCAGCTCTACCTGGTGCAGTTCGACGGCAGCCGTCCCCGGGCGATCGCCTACTGCGCCTCGGCCGCCGACGTCGCGCTGTGTCTGCGCTTCGCCCAGGACCACGCCCTGCCCATCGCGGTGCGCAGCGGCGGCCACAGCGCGGGCGGATACTCCACGACGGAGGGGCTCGTCATCGACGTGTCCCGGATCGGCTCCACCACGCTCGGCCGCGACACGGCGACGATCGGCCCCGGGGCGCAGCTCGTCGACATCACGAACACGCTCGCGCCGGCCGGGCTGACGATTTCCGGCGGCTACTGTCCGACGGTCGCGGCCGGCGGGTACTTCGCGGGGGGCGGCATGGGCCTTTTCACCCGCAGCATCGGCATGGCCTCGGACAAGGTGCTGTCGGCGGAGGTCGTCCTCGCCGACGGCAGCGTCGTGACCGCTTCACCTCGTCGCAACAGCGATCTCTACTGGGCCGTCCGCGGCGGCGGTGGCGGCAACTTCGGCGTCGTGACCTCCTACGAGGTCGCCCCGACACCCCTGACCGACCTCGCGGCCTGCAACCTGTCCTGGACGTTCGACCAGGCGCTGGACATGCTCGAAGGCTGGACGCGCTGGCTGGTCGACGCGCCCCGGGCGATCGGCAGCGGGCTCCTGGTCACCCTGGAGGACGCCGCGCCCGGCAAGGTCCCGATGGCGACGATCTTCCTGGGGTCCGTCGAGCCGGGCGGCGGTTTCGACAGCGAGATCGACCGGCTCGTCTCCCTGATCGGCCACGCCCCGTCGTTCCGGCAGTCGCACACGGCGCCCTACCAGGACATCCTGATGGACCTCTATCAGTGCGGCGGGCTCACGGTGCAGCAGTGCCACCGGGCCGACACCTCCCCCGGCGGTCAACTCACGCGCCCGGCCTTCGGGTTGTGGCGCAGCCGGCTGTTCAGTGAGGTGATGCCGCGTGAGGGCTGGGCCAAGGCGCTGGCCGTGCTCGACACGGAGCGGCAGCCCGGACAGATGCGCCAGTTGCAGGTCGTCGCGATCGGCGGGGCGGTCAACTCGGTGTCGCGTTCGGCCACCGCGTACGTGCACCGCGACAGCCTCTTCTCGGCGAGCTTCCTCACCTCGGACGCCGTCGCACCGGTCCCGGAGGAGGCCAAGGCGTCGGCGGGGCGCTTCGTCGACGCCGGCTTCGCCGTGCTCGATCCCTATTCGAACGGCGAGACGTACCAGAACTTCTACGACTCCCGCCTGCCCGACTGGCGGAGTTCCTACTACGCGGAGAACTATCCGCGGCTGAAGCGGGTCAAGAAGGCCTACGACCCGCACAACGTCTTCC
Source organism: Streptomyces sp. NP-1717 (assembly GCF_022695985.1). Lineage (GTDB taxonomy): Bacteria > Actinomycetota > Actinomycetes > Streptomycetales > Streptomycetaceae > Streptomyces. The sequence goes on from NZ_JAAPBF010000009.1 coordinate 38,091, forward strand.
GGTTCGCGCAGAGCATCCGCTGATCGTGCGCGGGGCCCGGTCCCGGCATCCTCTGCCGGGACCGGGCCCCGCGTGTGTGTGGCGGGTCGCCGTCACCCGAGCTGTTCGTGAAGGCGGCGGGACAGCTCGACCCGGCGTGTCTTCAGCGTGGCGGTGCGCGGCAGTTCGGCCAGCGGGATCTGGACCGGTTCGGCCAGCTGCGGGTACTCCGCGACGGCGGCGCGCCAGCGGTCCAGGTCGAGCGGCCTGTCCCGGTCGGTGCAGACGACGGGGATCGCCTCGGACTTCGGGCCCGGCACGACGACGAGCTCGATCAGCTCCTCCAGCCTGTCCAGGACGAGGTCCTCGATCTCAAGGCTGCTGCCCACACCGGGAATCGCGTCCACCTCCCGGTCGAGCATGTGCAGGCAGCCGAACCGGGTGCGGTAGCCGACGTCGCCGGTGCGCCACCATCCCTCGTGGACGTTGGCGTCGTAGCGCTCCTGCTCGCCGAAGTACGTCTTCGCTATCCCGTCCCAGCGGGCCTCGATGAAGCCCGGGTTCCGCGACGAGGGCCGCTTGCCGTTCTGGCTCACGAGCCTCACCCGTGCGCTGCCCGGCAGGGGGTAGCCGACGCAGCGCCCGTCCATCCGGCGCATGGACCTGCGGAAGTACGGCCGGCCGACCGCCGGGCCGACCTCGCTCTGTCCGTATATCTGGAAGAACTGCGGTGTTCTGCGCCCGGAGGAGCTGAGGAGCCGGCGGACCGTTCTGGGATGGAGCGCGTCGAACGTGCTGCTGAAGTACTTGACCGACGCGAACGGTCTGCGCGGATCGTCGGCCAGGCTCTCCCACGCCAGGAACGAGTTGGGAAGCGCCTCGATCAGCCCCGGCCGGTGTTCGGCGAAGAAGTCGGCGACGTCGTCGGGAGCGCCCTTGTTCACCAGGAGCACGGGCATCGATCTGAAGAGGCACAGGGCCATCGCCGCGAACATCCGCGAGTGCCCGAAGGCGATGTGGATCGCGACGGTCTCGCGCCCGCGCGTCAGCGCCAGCAGGAACAGCTGCGGCCGGAGCCGGGAGCGCATCGTACGGGGCGTGTGCACCACCAGCTTGGGGAGCCCGGTGGTGCCGGAGGTGTGGGTGATCAGCGCCGCCTCGTCGAGCCCCTGCAACACGGGCCGTACCGGCGGCGATCCGGCCAGGGCGGCGAGAGAGGTCACTCCCGGCCCCGGTTCGCCCACACTGATCAGGCCCTTGGTGAGATCGGCCAGCGGCACCTCGGCCAGCTCCTCCAGCTTGGACCCGTCGGTGAGCAGGTGCGGCTGGTCGAGCCGTCCCAGCAGGGCCGCGACGGTCGCGCTGTCCAGCGCGTGCGACAGCATCACCGGAATCGCACCGGCACGCGCCACCGCGGTGGCGAGCAGCCAGATGTCGAAGTTGGCCCTCTTGTGGATGACGACGCGCTCCCCGGGCAGCACCCCGGCCGCCCGGATCCGGCCCGCCAGGTCGGCCACATGACCGGCGAGCTGGGACACCGTCAGGCGCCGTCCCACCTCCGGCAGGGCGTCGAGGTCGTGATCGAGGGTGAGCGGCGTCGTACCGCCTCCGGCCGCCGCCCTCTCCGGTACGACTCCCAGGTACAGGCCGCGCTTGTGGATCGAATCATGGCTCATGGGGCCCCCATCCAGACCAGCTTCACTTCCCGGCAACCGATGCGCTCCGTGCCGTCGCTCCCGCGACCCGGGAGCGAACCGGCGGGGGCGGCCCGACCGTTCTCGGTCACGTCGGCGCACCCCTGCCCGACACTGTCCACAGCTTCGTAGACCGGGCTTGGCCCCGAATGCCCCACGAGTTGGCACCGGCTTGGTGCCATCCGCCGCCGGTGCGGGTTCAGCGCCGCAGGGGCACGCGCCGTGGAACGACGGCGCGTGCCCCTGCGGCGCTGATGGTTCGTGCCTCAGGATCCGGCCGCCTCGGGCAGCTTGGCCGGCACCGGGCCGGGAGCGCCCACGGGCGACGGCAGCGGACCGCCGCGCACCAGGGTGCCGCAGACGACGGCACCCGCCGCGAAGATGCCGGCGCACCACCAGAACACCGTGGTGTAGCCCTCGATCGCCGCGAGGTGGAACTGCGCCGGCGTCGGGCGCCCCTGCACATGGCTGTCCAGGTACGCGGTGGTGGCGCCGGCCGCGATCGAGTTCAGCAGCGCGGTGCCGATCGCGCCGCCGAGCTGCTGACCGGTGCTGATGCTCGCCGAGGCGATGCCCGCGTCCTGCGGCGCCACTCCGGAGGTACCGGTGCGGAGCACCGAGGCGAAGATGAAGCCCATGCCGAGACCGGAGACCATGGTCGGGCCGAGCAGGGCGGACGCGTAACCGGAGTCCGCGTCGATCCCGGTGAGCAGGGCCATCCCCGTCGCGTTGAGCAGCAGACCGGCGATGACCAGCGGCTTGGGGCCGAATCGCGGCATCACCGCGATGTTGCCCACGTTGGCACCGACGGCGGTGAGCACCACCATGGGCAGCAGGGCGACGCCCGAGGTGATCGCCGAGTAGTCCAGGGTGGTCTGCATGTAGTAGACGAGGAACAGGAAGATGCCGAACATGCAGGCGCCGACGACGAGCATCGTCAGGTAGGCGCCGCCCCTGTTGCGGTCGAGTACGAGCCAGGGCGGCAGCAGCGGCTGTGCGGCGCGCGCCTGCCAGAGGACGAATACGAGCAGCAGTACCCCGCCCGCGGCCAGGAACCCCCAGGTCGAGGGTGTGCCCCAACTGTGCGACGCGGCGTTGGAGAAGCCGTAGACCAGGCAGAACATACTGGCCGACACCGCCACCACGCCCGGGACGTCCAGTCGGGCGCCCGGCTTCCTGACTCCCTTGGCCATCGGCAGCGACGCCCCGAGCATCACGATTCCGGCGAAGAGCAGGTTGATGTACATGCACCAACGCCAGGACAGGGACGAGGTCAGCGAACCGCCGAGGATCAGCCCCAGGCCCGCGCCGCTGGCCGCGACCGCGCCGAAGGCGCCGAACGCCTTGCCCCGTTCCTTCGGGTCGGTGAAGGTCGTGGTCAGCAGGGCCAGGGCGGCCGGTGCCAGCAGCGCGCCGAAGGCTCCCTGACAGGCGCGAGCCGTCACCAGCATCTCGAAGTTGACCGCGGCGCCGCCGACGGCCGAGGCCGCCGCGAAGCCGCCCGCGCCGATGAGGAAGGTCGCCTTGCGGCCGATCAGGTCGACCAGCCGCCCGCAGAACAGCAGCAGGCTGCCGAACGCCAGCGAGTACGCGGTGACGATCCACTGCCGGTCGGCGTTGGTGATGTCCAGGTCGTCCTGGGCCGAGGGCAGCGCGAGGTTCATCACCGTCACGTCGAGCACCACCATGAGCTGGGCGACGCAGATGACGCCGAGGATGAGCCACCGCTTCGGTTCCCCGCCCGCCGTCCCGGCGGTCGCCGGGTCCCGCTCGCCCGCAAGATCCGCTTTCTGTGTTGCCACGATCATCTCTCCTTGTCGCATCGAATGGACCTTGGCATCACCCTGAGAGCGGCCTCGGCGGCGGAATGTGACATGGCCGGGCCGCCGGTGACGTCAGGCGCGGTCTCCCGCGTCCAGGCCCAGGACGCGGGAGACCGCGTCGCCCAGCACGCCCACCGGATCCTCGCTGCCGGCCGTGCTGCGCCATGCCACGTGGTTGTCGGGGCGCACCAGTACGGCCCCCTCGTCGGTGATCTGCCGGACCGCGGCCCACCGCCCGTCGCCGTCGGTGAACTCCGCGCCGCTCCCGACGCGGGCGACGGTGATCGGGATCGAGAACCTCTCCGCGATCCGCGCGGCCGCCTCGGCCCACGGTGTTCCCGCCGGGCCGGTGAGCAGCGCGAAGCCGGTCGCGGAGCCGGTCAGGTCGTGGGTCGACAGGCGGCGCCCGTCGTGTTCGATCCAGGCGTGCGGCAGCAGATGACCGGGGCGGGTCGTCGGGTGGTACACGTCGCCCATGGGAGCGCGGGACGGCGCCCGGCTGCCGTCGCCGACGACGGCGCCCTCCTCGTACACGAACCCGATCTCCAGGTCGTGCGCCTGGCATTCGGCGCGGTGCGTACCGAAGATCTCCGCCCCCCGGGCCCGTACGGCGGCGCCGCCCGGGGACGGGTCGAAGTACGTGGCGAACGCCGACGGCCGGTGCTCCGGCGGGATGTGCGCGCCGAGGCCGATGGCGGCGTCGGTCATGACCCGGTGGTGGAACCAGGTGGACAGCCCCCAGTCGACGTTCTGCCTGCCGACCGGCCGGCGCTCCGTCTCGTAGGTGTCGAGGAGGCTGTCGCCGGCGCGGCCGTCGAGAACCGCGGCCAGCTTCCACGCGAGGTTGTGCACGTCCTGGATCCCGCCGTTCAGGCCGAGCCCGGTGGTGGGCGGCTGGCGGTGCGCGGCGTCGCCGGCCAGCAGGATCCGTCCGTCCCGGTAGCGGTCGGCGAGCACGCCCTCGACGGTCCACCGGGTCACCTTGTGCAGCGTCAGATCCAGTTGGGGCAGGCCGAGCACCTCACGCATCCTGGCGGCGACCGCGTCCCCGTCGGAGCGGTCCGTGTCGCCGAGGGCGAAGTGCAGGCCCCACTCCTCGCAGTTCCGCCCCCAGGTGGGGCCCATCTCCAGCAGGGTGCTGGAGAGGTCCGGCCGGTAGGGGTTCACGAACCAGGTGATGATCGTGCCGTCGTGCCACCACGCGGAGAGGTCGGCGGAGAAGTACGCCGTCGTGACGTCGACCATCCTGGGCGTGCCCCGCATCTCCACACCGAGAGCGGCACCGACCGTACGACCGCCGTCGGCCGCGATGACGTACCGTGCCGCCACCTCGGTGCTCTCCCCGGTCGCGGTGTCGCGGATCTCGGCGACGACACGGTCACCCTCGTCGCGGAACGTGGTCAGTTCGCGGCCGAACAGGACGCGTCGGGGATTGCGCTCCTCGGCGTGACGGCGCAGCAGCGGCTCCAGCCGGAGCTGCGGGAGTTTGGTGGTCAGGACGGGGCCCGCCGCCGCGTACGTCTCACTCAGCGCGCCGCCGCCGAAGGCGTCCATCTCATGGATCACCCGCGCGTCCAGCGGTCCGTCGCCGGTGAGCGTGGTCTGCCAGCGCACCTTGCCGAACTTCTCCAGCGGCGCCCCCCGTTCGAAGACCTCCCCGTCGAGCCCGTGCTGGCGGAAGATCTCCATGGTGCGCTGGTTGAGGTAGTGGGCCCTCGGCAGTATCGACGTGTCCGGGTGCCGTTCCACCAGCAGGTGCTCGACACCGTGGTCGGACAGGAAGACGGAAGCGGACAGGCCGCACCCTCCGCCGCCGACTATCAGAACCGGAACCTCGACAGCTTCCATCATCGGCCTTCCATGTCGATGCTGCGTGCACACAGCTTCGGCGGGAGGAGTTGGCCGGGGCTACGCGGCGAGTTGGCGCCGGCTTGGCGGCGCCCTGGACCCGGCCCCGCGGGCACGGCCGGAGCCCGCCGGCCGTGCCCGTCAAAGGGCTTCCCCGGTCAGGGAGTTGTCGTGGAGACCACGTACACGTGGGGCATCGCCGGATCGCTCAGGTCGACGGTGATGTCCTGCGTGGGGCGTGGGTCCTTCTGCTTGTGCGTGGTGCCCGACCACACGCGCGTGGGGACGAAGTCCCAGCCGACGGTGCGCGCGTCACGGGGCGCGATGGTGACGTTGCCCTCCTTCAACTCCGAGCGGTGCGAGCCCAGTTCGGTGAGGAAGGTGTCGAGCCGGCCGGACGTCACGTTGAACTGCACATACAACCGGCTGGACTTCCAGTTGCTCGTCTCGTAGTAGCGCACGTTCGTGGCGCGTGCGGGGATCGGCACCTCGAAGACCCGCTGCTTCATCCGGGACGGCACGGCGTCGGTGAGGCCGGTCGCCGAGGACTCCAGCTCCTTGTCGAGTCCGCTGCGCCGGCTCTGCCCCGCCGAGATCACCAGATAGCCGGCGGGGATGCCGATGAGCAGCACGATCACTATCGCCGTCACCCACCGGCGGCGAACCATGTGACGGTGGTTCTCCGGCGGCTTCGGGAGGTCGTCGGGGGTCGACTGTCGGGGCACGGTCATGAAGGAGGTTCCTGGCTGGTGCGAGGGGCTCGGCTGGGACTCGTACGGGGTTCTCGGGGCGGGTCGGACGGCTCCGGCTCGTCGGGCGCAGGCGTCCGCGGCCCGGTGGCAGCTCCCGGTGCCGCGTCCCGCTTCGGCTCGTCCGCCGCGGCGGACTCCCGCCGCTCCCGCACCGCCGCCGCGCGGGACTCCTCGGCCTCGCGCAGCTCCTGCTCCTCGCGCAGGTCCTGCGGCATCCGGCCGGTGCGGATCGCCTCCGCGTACAGCTCGTACTTCTCGTAGCGCTCAAGTCTGCGCCGGTTCGCGCGGCGGAAGCGGCGGGCGACGAGCCGGGAGAGGTCGGCCGCGCCGACCATGCCCGCCTCGGGGCCGAGCTGCGCCTTGGCGATACGGGCCTCGGGCCGGTAGCCGCGCCCGGTGAGCTGGCGGCGGAACGCCTCCCGGGCGGGGCCGATCAGCAGGTCGTCCGCCGCGCTGACGCCGCCGCCGATGACGAAGCACGACGGGTCGAGCGCCGCCGCCAGATTCGCGATGCCGACGCCGAGCCACTGGCCGATCTCCTGGAGCAGTTCGACGCACATCGCGTCGCCCTCGCGGGCCAGCTCGGTGATCAGCGGTCCGGTGATGTCGGGGATGTGGCCCTTGACGCGTTCGATGAGGTTGTACGCCACCGGGGAGTCGGCCGCGGCCAGCTCCCTGGCCTCCCTGACGAGCGCGTTGCCGGAGCTGTACTGCTCCCAGCAGCCCCGGTTGCCGCACGGGCAGCGGTGTCCGGCGGGCACCACCTGCATATGGCCGAACTCGCCGGCCACGCCGTACTTGCCGCGCTTGACCCGGCCGTCCTCCAGTATGGCGCCGCCGATACCGGTACCGAGCGTGATCATGACGAGGTGGTCCTCGCCGCGTCCGGCGCCGAAGCGCCACTCCGCCCAGGCGGCGGTGTTCGCGTCGTTGTCGACCATCACCGGGACGGCGAGCCGGGAGGAGATGGAGTCCCTGAGCGGTTCGTCGCGCCAGGCGAGGTGCGGGGCGAAGAGGACCTTCGCGCGGTCGGCGTCCACCCAGCCGGCGGCGCCGATGCCGACGGCGTGCACGTCGTGCCGGTCGGAGAGGTCGAGCACCAGCTCGACGATGGTGTCCTCGACGACCTTGGGGCTCTTGGACTTGTCCGGTGTCTCGGTGCGGATCTTCTCCAGGATGTTGCCGTCCGGGTCGACGACGCCGGCCATCACCTTCGTACCGCCGATGTCGATGCCGACGGTGGGCACACGCGGCGCGGAGGCGTGCGAGCGGCGTTCGCGGGTGCCGACGGTCCGCAGGACGGTGGCGCGGGCGGAGCCCCGGTGGGTGAGATCACGGTAGGTACTCATCGGACCGGCCCCCTCGGGTGCCGGGGAGCCGCCGTACGCCGGGGGTCCGCCGAGCCGGGGCGGGCGCTGTGACGGCACGCACCGGGCTGTGTCCGTCGGGTCCCGGGGCCGCCGGCCGGACGGTCGGCGCTGCTACCGGAACGCGGCCTGGGTGCTCGCACGTGTCGTGTCGTCCCTGCGGATCGGGGGCACACCGAACCGGGTGTCCGGAACGGCGGCGGTGGACGGTCGTCCACCACCGCCGATTCTGCCATCCGGGCGGTCCGGAGGTCCGTCAGGGCTTGGCGGTGGTGCCCCGCCCCTCGCCCTTTCCGTCCTCGTCGGCGAGATGCCCGCCGCCGTCCACCGGGCGGCCACCGAGGTGGGCCGGGGTGGGGGCCTTGGCCAGCTCGTGGCTCAGCTCTTCGAGCTCCGACCCGCCCGCCATCTGGCGCGTCAGCTCGTCCAGGGTGATTGATTCCTTGGTGTGACCGCCGGCCATCACACCGCGCTTGAGCAGGACGAACCGGTTGCCGACGAGATACGCGTGGTGCGGGTTGTGGGTGATCAGGACCACGCCGAGTCCCGCGTCGCGCGCGGCGGCCACGTACTTCAGTACGACTCCGGACTGCTTCACGCCGAGCGCGGCGGTCGGCTCGTCCAGGACGAGGACCTTGGCCCCGAAGTGAACGGCGCGGGCGATCGCCACGCACTGCCGTTCGCCGCCGGACAGGGTGCCGATGGGCTGGTCGACGTCGCGCAGGTCGATGCCCATCCGCAGCAGTTCCTCGCGGGTGGTGCGGCGCATCAGTTCGACGTCGAGGCGCCTGAACGGGCCGGCGCCCTTCGTCGGCTCGGAGCCGAGGAAGAAGTTCCGCCAGACCGGCATGAGCGGTACGACGGCGAGGTCCTGGTAGACGGTGGCGATGCCCAGGTCCAGCGCCTCGCGCGGCGAGCCGAGCGCCGCCTTGCGGCCCTCGATGAGGAATTCGCCCGCGTCGTGCCGGTGCAACCCCGCGATGATCTTGATGAGGGTGGACTTGCCCGCGCCGTTGTCGCCGAGGACACAGGTGATCTCGCCCGCGTGCACCTCCAGCGAGACACCTTCGAGGGCGCGGATGTTGCCGTAGTACTTGCTGACGTCGTCCAGCTCGACGAGCGGTGTCGTGGTCGCCGTGCCACCGGTCGTGGACGTGCCGGGCGTGGGCGTGCCGGGCGTGCTGGGCGTGCTTGTCATCGGGTCGCCTCCGCGCGCTTGCGGACCCATGCGTTGAGCAGGGTGGCCAGAAGGAGCATCGCTCCGAGGAAGAACTTGAACCAGTCCGGGTTCCACTCCGCGTACACGATGCCCTTGCTGGTCATGCCGAAGATGAAGGCACCGACCGCGGCGCCGATCGCCGATCCGTAGCCGCCGGTGATCAGACAGCCGCCGATGACGGCGGCGATGATGTAGATCAGCTCGTTGCCGACACCCTCGCCGGACTGGACGACGTCGAACGAGAAGAGCAGGTGCTGGCCGGAGACCCAGGCGCAGAAGCCGACGCCCATGTAGAGGCCGATCTTCGTCAGCCGGACCGGGACGCCGACGGCGCGGGCGGCCTCGGCGTTGCCGCCGACCGCGAAGATCCAGTTCCCGAAGCGGGTCCGGAGCAGGATCCAGGTCGCCAGGGCGACCAGAGCGGCCCACCAGAGGATGGTGACCTTCAACTCGACTCCGCCGAGGGTCAGTTCGGAGGCGAAGAGCTTACGTGCCGACTCGAAACCCTCCATGTCGCTGATGCTCTTGGTGGAGACGGTGCCGCTGATCAGTTTGGTCAGACCGAGGTTGAGGCCGGTGAGCATCAGGAACGTGCCGAGGGTGATGATGAAGCTCGGCAGTTTCGTCCGCGTCAGCATGAAGCCGTTGAACACCCCGATGGCCAGGGTGACCAGCAGGGACACGGACACGCCGACCCAGATGTTGGCCGTCATCTGGTAGCTGAACATCGAGGAGATCAGCGCCGAGCTGGTCACCAGCACACCGGCGGACAGGTCGAACTCGCCGCCGATCATCAGCAGCGCCACCGGCACCGCCATGATCCCGATCGTCGACGCCGCGTAGAGCACGGTGCCGAAGCTGGACGCCTTGAGGAACGAGTCGGCGACGACGGCGAAGAAGAGGAACACCGCCAGGGCGCCGACGACGGCGCCGAGTTCGGGCCTGCCGAGGAGCTTGCGCAGCGTCGAGTCACCGAGCAGCCGCTCGTCCTTGGCCGGGCGGTCCCCGCCGTCGCCCGGCCGGTCCTTCACGGGTGGTGCGGTTGTGGTCATCGAGTCCCTCGCTCCGCGTATTTCTCCAGCTCGGCAGCGTCCTGCTCGCTGATGATCTGCGGGCCGGTGAGCACCGGGAGCCCGCCGCCGAGTACGTCGGCGTTGTACCGGTAGAGCCAGAGCAGATCGACGGCCTCGTACCCCTGGAGGTACGGCTGCTGGTCGACGGCGAAGCCGAGCCGGCCCGCCTTGAGCGAGCCGGCCACCGCCTCGTTGAGGTCGAAGGTGTCGATCTCGGCGTTGCTGCCCGCCGTCTCCTTCGCCTTGACGGCGGTGTCCGCGAAGGGCGCGCCGAGCGTCACGACGGCGTCGATGCTCTTGTCGGCCTGGAGCTTCGCCTCGATGGACGCCTGTACGTCGGGCATGTTGGTGCCGTCGACGTACAGGTTCTGCATCGTGCCGTCGAAGGTCTTCTTCGCCCCGGCGCAGCGCTGCTCGTGGCCGACGTTGCCCTGCTCGTGCAGGACGCAGAGGGCCTTCTTCCTGCCACGCTTGTCCAGCTCGTCGCCGACGGCCTCACCGGCGATCGACTCGTCCTGGCCGATGTGGGTGAGCGCGCCGAACTGCTTCGACTGCTCGGAGCCCGAGTTGACGGTGATCACCGGGATGCCGGCCTTGGTGGCCTTGGCGACGACGGCCTTCATCGCGTCGGGCTTGGCGAGCGTGACGATCAGCCCGTCGACGCCCTTGTCGATGTAGGACTGGACGAGCTGTGCCTGCTGCTGGCCCTCGTCGCTGTGCGCGTACAGGAAGTTGATGTTGTCCTTGACCGCGGCCTGCTCGGCGCCCTTCTGGACGATGTCCCAGAAGGTGTCGCCGTCTCCCGAGTGGGTGACCATGGCGAAGGTCCACTTAGGTGTGTTCACCGCGGCCCGCCCCTGTGCCTCGGCCGCCGCGGCCCGCTCCTCGGCGCGCTTGCCGCCGGTGCTGCTGCATCCCGCCAGGGACGCCGCCCCGAGCACCGCCGCCAGCACCGCGCCCGTCGCGCGTATCCCTGTCCGACCAACCCTTGCCACGACGTCGTGCCCCTCTTGCCGTACTTCCCGGTACCGCCGGGCGCGGTGGGACCCGGCCCGGCGGCCCAAGTATCGGTCATGGCTGTTCGGGGTCCGGTCATCGGGTACGGGCACGTGCATGTCAGGGCAGGGTGACGGCCGTCTGTCATCGGGTGCCGCGCGCGGTGAACTTCTCCAGCGCGGGGACGTCCTTCTCGGTGACGAGGGCGGGTCCGGTCAGTACGGGCTTTCCGCCGCCGATGACGTTGCCGTTGTTCTTGTGGAGCCACAGTTCGTCCACGGCGAGATAGCCCTGGAGGTAGGGCTGCTGGTCGACGGCGAAGCCGATCTCCTTGGCCTTGAGCTGCTTGACCACGTCCGCGTTGAGGTCGAAGGTGTTGATCTCGGCGCCGGACCCGGCGCTCCCCTTGGCCTTCACGGAGGCGGCGGCGAAGGGCGCGCCGAGGGTCACGACCGCGTCGATGTCCTTGCCGCTCTGGAGCTTCGCCTCGATCGACGACGTCGACGCGGGCATGTTGGTGCCCTCGACGTTCAGGTTCTCCACCGTGCCCTCGAAGGTCTTCTTGACCCCGGCGCAGCGGCCTTCGAGCGAGACGTTGCCCTGTTCGTGGATGACGCAGAGCGCCTTCTTCTTGCCCCGCTTGTTCAGCTCCTCGCCGACCGCCTCACCGGCGACGGCCTCGTCCTGGCCGATGTGGCCGAGCGCGCCGAACGGCTCGGAGAACTCGGCGCCGGAGTTGATCGTGACGACGGGGATACCGGCGGCGGTGGCCTTGGCGAGGACGGCCTTGACCGCCTCGGGCTTGGCGAGGCTGACCACGAGGCCGTCGACGTCCTGGTCGATGTAGCTCTGGATCAGCTGGGCCTGTTCCTTGCCCTCCTTGTTGGCCGCGTAGAGGAACTGCACGTTGTCCTTGGCCGCCGCGACCTTGGCGCCGCTCTGGACGATGTCCCAGAAGGTGTCGCCCTCGCCGGAGTGCGTGACCATGGCGATCTTCATGCGCGGGGTCTTGGCCGCCGTACCGCCTGCGCCGTCGTCGGCCTTGTCCTCGGAGTCCTTGCCTCCGGAGCCGCTGCATCCGGCGACGAGGGCGAGCGCGCATGCGGTGAGCAGCGCCGCCGCCGTGCGGCCCGCCGCCTTTCGGTTGGTACGCATGGTGGTTCCGCCTTCTCTCCGGGCCGCCCCGTTGCGGCTGGGGGAGTTCTAGCGGCGGTCGCGCGGCCCCGTCAATACTTTGTCCGAACATTCTTACGAAGAAGTGGACGGCCAAGGGCGTGCCGGGGGCCCTTCGGCGGCTCTACGTGCGCCTCTACGTGCGCCTCTACGGGCGGACGAGGAGCTGGAACTCGAAGACGTAGCGCGAGGCCCGGTAGATGTGCACGCCGAACTCGACGGCGCGGCCCGTGTCGTCGAAGGTGGTGCGCTCCATCGTGAGCAGGGGCGCGCCCGCCGCCTCGTCGAGCAGCCGCGCCTCCCCGGCGTCGGCGGCCCGCGCGCCGACCGACTGGCGCGCGCTGTGCAGCGTGATCCCGACGGCGCGCATCATCCGGTAGAGGCCGGTGGTTTCGAGCTGGGCGGTGTCGCAGTCGAGGAGCTGGAGCGGAAGGTGGTTGCGCAGCCGGGCCATCGGTTCGTCGTGGGCGTACCGGAGGCGTTCGACGAGGCGTACGTCCGCGCCTTCGGCGACGCCGAGGGCGGCGGCGACCTGGGCGGTGGCCGGTTCGACGGTGTTGCGCAGGACGCGGGTGGCGGGGTGCTGGCCGGCCGCCTCCAGATCGTCGTAGAGGCTGCTCAGCTCCAGGGGGCGTCTGACCTGGCTGTGCAGGACCTGGGTGCCGACGCCTCTGCGGCGTACGAGCAGCCCCTTGTCGACGAGCGACTGGATGGCCTGGCGGACGGTGGGCCGGGAGAGTCCGAGCCGGCCCGCGAGCTCGATCTCGTTGCCGAGGAGACTGCCCGGCGCGAGTCCGCCCTGCTCGATGGCGGCTTCGAGCTGCTGCGACAGCTGGAAGTAGAGCGGTACGGGGCTGGTGCGGTCCACGGCGAGCTGGAGCGCGGCGGCCTGGGGGGCCTGCCCGCTCGGCTGCTCCTGCTCCGGCTGCTTGGACACGTGGGCGAGCGTAGCCCCGTGAGATGTTGACGGAAAGTCCTGTAGTTCGGTTGTCAGGACAAGTGACGTCGGCGGTCGGCGGTCGATGCCGTCCGGGCAGAGATCATCGCAAAGATCATCAACAGGTCTAAATGTCAGGACAAACGCTTGACATGACGACGACGCGAAGGCCACCTTGGGGGCCATGCGCATCGGACTCATCGGCACGGGCCGTATCGGCACCTTCCACGCCGCGGCCCTGAGCCGCCACCGTGAGGTCGGCTCCCTCGTCGTCGCCGACACGGACGCGGCCCGCGCCGCACATGTCGCCGACCGTACGGGCTCGACGGCGGCCCCCTCGGTGGACGAGGTCTTCTCCTGGGGCGTGGACGCCGTCGTCATCGCCTCGGCCACCTCCGCCCACGCCGATCTGATCAGCCGCGCCGCACGGGCGGGGCTGCCCGCCTTCTGCGAGAAGCCGATCGCGCTGGACCTCAAGGGCACGCTCAACGCCCTCAAAGAGGTCGACTCCGCCGGCACGGTGCTGCAACTGGGATTCATGCGCCGCTTCGACGCCGGTTACGGCGCGGCCCGCGATCTCGTACGGTCCGGGGCGCTGGGCCGGCTGCACACCGTCCGGGCCGTCACCTCCGACCCGGCTCCGCCGGCCGCGGAGTATCTCCCGCTCTCCGGCGGGCTCTACCGGGACTGTCTGGTCCACGACTTCGACATCATGCGCTGGGTCACCGGGCGCGAGGTGGTGGAGGTGTACGCGACCGGTTCGGACGCCGGGCCCCCGATGTTCCGCGCGGCCGGCGACATCGACACCGCCGCCGCCGTCCTCACGCTGGACGACGGGACGCTCGCCACCGCCACGGCGACTCGCTGCAACGGCGCGGGGTACGACGTACGGATGGAACTGGCGGGCGAACTCGACCAGTTCGCGGTCGGCCTCGACGACCGTACGCCGATCACCTCGACCGAGCCGAAGGGCCCGCCGCGCTGCGACAACCCGTGGCCGGGCTTCCTGGAGCGGTTCGCCCCGGCGTACGAGGCGGAGCTGGACGCCTTCATCCGGGTCGTGGGCGGCGAGCTGGAGAATCCGTGCGACGGCCATGAGGCGCTGCACGCGCTGCGGATCGCGGAGGCGTGCGAGCTGTCCCGGCTGGAGCACCGGCCCGTACGGCTGGACGAGATCCCGGGCGTCTGAACGGGCCCGCCCGGCGATGCGGGGGCTGCCCCCCTCAGGCGGGCTTCGGCACCGGCAGCACCGTGCCCTGCGCCACCGCGCACAGGGTCTCGGTCCCGTCGTCCGCCACCGTGAACAGATCGCAGCGCACCGTCGCCTGCCGCCGGCCCGCGTGGACGACGGACGCGCGGGCGACCAGCGTGCGGCCGGTGCCGGGACGCATGTACTGGATGGAGAAACCGGCCGTCAGTACGGCGGGACCGAGCACCGAGCCGGCCGCGAACGTGATGCCGTTGTCCGCCGCGTACGCCAGCACTCCCCCGTGCAGATAGCCGTTCTGCTGCTGGAGGTCCTCCCGGATGTCCAGCTCCAGCTCGGCCTCCCCGTCACCGAAGACCATGACCCGGGTGCCGAGCAGGCTGCTGAAGGGCTGGCCGGCCAGCACCTTCCGGGCCAGGACGATGTCGAACTCCTGCATGGTCGGACTCCTCCGGAACGTACCCGCGTGGCACTCTCCATCCCTACCACCGCACCGGCAGGCCCCGCACCCCGCGGATCAGCATTCCGGGCAGCCAGTCGAGCGGTCCCGTGTCCGGGTCGAGGGTCAGGCCGGGACAGCGTTCGAGGAGGGTACGGACCGCGATCCTCGCCTCCAGGCGCGCGAGCGGCGCGCCGAGGCAGTGGTGGATGCCGTGCCCGAAGGCGAGATGTCCGTGGTTGCGGCCCTTGGCGCCGGTCGCCGTGGCCGTCGGCGTACGCCGGATGTCGAAGCGGTCCGGCTCCGCGTAGCGACCGGGGTCCCGGCCCGCCGCGCCGAGACCGATCAGCACCGCCTCGCACGCGGGGACGACCGTGCCGCCGACGGTCACGGGCTCGCGGGTGAAGCGGACGGTGCTGGTCAGGACCGGGCCCTCGTAGCGCAGCATCTCCTCGATGGCGCCGTCGAGCAGCCCGAAGTCGTCGCGCAGGGCGGCCAGTTGCTCGGGGTGGGAGAGCAGGGCCCGCATACCGTTGGTGATGAGGTTGACCGTCGTCTCATGACCGGCGATCAGCAAGAGATAGGCCATCGCGCGCAGTTCGGGGGCGGAGAGCCGGTCGCCGTCCTCGGCGCGGGTGCGCAGCAGCGCGGAGAGCAGATCGCCGGAGGGACCGGCACAGCGTTTGTCCTCGATCAACTCGTCGAAGTAGGCGCCGAGTTCGTGGACGGCCGTGTACTCACCGCCGGGGTCGGCGGGCGCGACGATCTCCGTCGACCAGGCGCGGAAGACCGCGCGGTCGGCGGCGGGCACCCCGAGCAGCTCGCAGATGACGGTGATGGGCAGCGGATACGACAGCGACTCGACCAGGTCGCCGTGGCCGGCGGGGAGCATGGTGTCGATCAGCTCGTCCGTGACGTGCTGGATCCGCTCCCGGAGTCCGGCCACCCGGTGGGCGGTGAACTCGCGGGCGACGAGCTTGCGCAGCCGGGTGTGGTCCGGTGGGTCGACGAGCAGCAGATTCGGTCCGATGACCCGTTCGTCGAGCATGCTGCCGCCCACCGTGGCGGGTGACTTGGAGAGCCGGGGATCGGCCAGCGCGGCGCGCGCCTCCCGGTGTCCGACGATCAGCCAGAGCCGTTCGCCGTGCGGCGTGCGCACCTGGTGAACCGGGCCCGACTCGCGCAGTCTCGCGAAGTACGGGTACGGATCGGCGGTAAAATCGGGCCCGTACGCGCCCAGATCGACGACGGTCATCGCGTCAGATTACGTCGCTCCGGCGTACGCCGCCGAACAGGGCGGCCGGGCCCGCCCTCAGTCGCCGTCCGTCACCAGATCCGCGTCGTGCACCAACAGGGCGATCTGCACACGGTTGTTGAGGTCGAGTTTGGCCAGGATGCGGGAGACGTGCGCCTTGACCGTGGGGACGCTCATGAACAGTTCCGCCGCGATCTCCGCGTTGGAGCTGCCGCGTCCCACACCGAGCGCCACCTCCCGTTCGCGCTCCGCGAGGCGGGCCAGCCGGTCGGTCGCCGTGTCCTTGCGCACGCCGGTCGGCGCCCCCGCGACATGGTACATCAACTGGCGGGTGACGGCCGGGGAGAGCACGGGTTCGCCCGCCGCCACCTGCCGTACCGCCGCGACGATCTCGGCCGGCGGCGTGTCCTTGAGAACGAAACCGGCGGCGCCCGCGCGCATCGCCCGCAGCACCTGCTCGTCGGCGTGGAACGTGGTCAGGACGAGGACTTCGGGCGCGTCGGCGCGGGCCCGCAGCAGTTCGGTGGCGGTGAGACCGTCCATCACGGGCATCCGGATGTCCATGAGCACGACGTCGGGGGTGCGTGCGCGGACGAGCGCGTCGACCTCGGAGCCGTCGGAGGCCTCCCCCACGATCTCGACGTCGTCCGCGCCGCCCAGCATGAAGGTCAGTCCGGCGCGCACGAGCGGGTCGTCGTCGACGATGAGCAGCCGGATGATCGTGGAGGTCATGGGGACCACGGTAGCCAGGCCCGGACGGCGAATCCGCCGTCGCCGGTGGGACCGTGCTCGAACCGGCCACCGGCCAGGGTCGCTCGTTCGGTCAGTCCGATCAGCCCCTGGCCGGAGCCGGGCACGTTCGGGACCGGGCCGGTGGGCGCCTCGTTGCGTACCTCGACGGTGAGACCGTCCCCCGGGCCGCCGCTCACCAGGACCGTCGTGCCGGTGCCGGGCGCGTGCTTGCGGGCATTGGTCAGCCCCTCCTGCGCGATGCGGTAGGCGGTACGGCCGGTGGTGGGCGGTACGGCGGCCGGGTCCTCGACACCGCTGTCGAGGGTGACCTCCATCCCGGCGTCGCGGGACTCGGCGACCAGGGCGTCCAGGGTGACGAGCGTGGGCTGCGGGCGCTCGCCCTCGTCGCCGGGCGCGCGCAGCACGCCGATGATCATGCGCAGGTCCTGGAGCGCCTCGTGCGCGCTGTCGCGGATCACACCGGCCGCCCGGCCCACCTCGGCGGGCGGCGCGTCGGGTCTGAACTCCAGCGCGCCCGCGTGGACGCTGAGCAGCGTCAGCCGGTGGGCCAGTACGTCGTGCATCTCGCGCGCGATGGCCTCACGGGCCAGGCGCTGGGCCTGTTCGGCCCGCAGCGCCGCCTCGGTCTCCGCCCGTACGGCGCGCTCGCGCAGCGCCACGACGAGCTGCCGGCGTGCCCGTACGAGCATGCCCGCGGCGATGAAGAGCAGGACGATCAGCGCTCCGAGGATGATCGCCGTCAGATGCGACAGGGTCGGGTCGGGGCGCACGTACGCCTGGCCGACCATGCCCGCCATGCCCACGGCCCCGGCGACGGCCACGGGCTTGAACGGCCGGTGCACGGCCAGGCTGAAGAGCGCCACCAACGCGGCGCCGCCCGCCAGCGGCGACACGACCTGCACGGCGCCGAGTACGAGGGCCAGCGCCAGCGGCCGGCGCCGCCGCGCCCAGAGGGTGCAGCACGCCGCCAGGCCGATCAGCATGTCGGCCATGAGGAGACCTTCGCTGTTGCCGGCCTGGTCGGCGGCGTCCAGCGCGACCATGCCGATGAAGGCGGCGAAGAGGAAGGCGAGCAGGTCCACGACCCAGTCGCGCACGGTCCGCCGCGGGCGCCGCCGCCCGCCCCCTTTTCCGGCGGGCCCGGGGTCGTCGGGTGCCGCCATCGCCGACGGCAGCAGCCAGGGGTATTCCGTACGGGTCATACGAACCAATCTATGCAGGTGACGGACGGGATGCGGGCTGCTGTCCGACGAGGGCTACCAAAGTCACGGCGTCATCGACCTAGGTCACTGCCGGGCAGGGGTCCGTCCTCAATCGCCGGACGGGCTGGTGTTCTGTCCTCAAGCGCCGGACGGGCTGGTGGCGTCCACGCGCGCCCGGCGGTGTCCTCAAGCGCCGGACGGCTAGAAGTGCCCGCCCGGACGGACTGAGTACGCCCGGCGCGCCCGGCAGGGTCCTCAAACGCCGGACGGCTAAAGGCGCCCACCCGGACCGGCTGAATGCGCCCGCCGCGCCAGGCGGCGTCCTCAAACGCCGGACGGCTAAAGGCGCCCACCCGGACCGGCTGAATGCATCCGCCGCGCCAGGCGGAGTCCTCAAACGCCGGACGGCTAGAAGTGCCCGCCCGGGGGGCGTTTGGAGCCCGTCCGGCGATTGAGGACGAGCGCGGAACACGAGCCGCGCAACCCGCCAACGCTCCCCGGTCAGTCGTCGTCCGATTCCCGCCGGTGGCTCGCACGCCCGGCCGGTTTGATCGAAGACATCCGCACCCCATTCATCGCCCGCCGTCGCGCGGGCTATCGACCGAAGGACGCACCACATGTCTGTAACGAGTTCCGCTCCGGCCGGCCGCACCGCGCTGGTCACCGGTGGCAGCCGGGGCATCGGGGCCGCGATCGCCCTGCGGCTCGCACAGGAGGGCGCCGATGTCGCGATCACCTACGTGGCGAACGAGGACGCCGCCCTGGAGGTCGTGCGCAAGATCGAGGCGACCGGCCGGCGCGGCCTCGCGCTGCGCGCGGACTCGGCGGACCCCGCCGAGGCGGCGGGCGTCGTGGAGCGGACCGTGGCCGGTCTCGGCGGGCGGCTCGACATCCTCGTGAACAACGCCGGAATCCGTCTGCTCGGCCCGCTGGACTCCTTCCCGGTGGCCGATGTCGGCCAACTACTGGCCGTGAACGTCCAGGGCGTCTTCCTCACCACCCAGGCCGCCGCCACGAAGCTGGCACGCGGTGGCCGGATCGTCACCATCGGCAGCTGCATGGCCCATCGCGTGCCCGGTCCCGGCGGGACCCTCTACGCGACGAGCAAGGCGGCCCTCATCGGGCTGACCAAGGCGCTGGCCCGGGAGCTGGGCGCGCGGGGAATCACCGCGAACATCGTCCACCCGGGGCCGGTCGACACCGACATGAACCCGGCCGACGGCCCGTACGCGGCCGGTCAGAGCGCGATGACGGCGCTCGGCCGGTTCGGGGCCGCCGACGAGGTGGCGTCGATGGTGGCGTTCCTGTCGAGTGACGAGGCCGCGTACGTGACGGGCGCCGAGTTCTCGGTGGACGGCGGGCACGCGGCGTAGCGCGCGCCCGGCGTCAGCCGCCCAACTCCCGGTGGCGCAAAGCCAGTCGGGACGCTCCCTCGCCGGTGAGCGAGCCGAAGAGGCGCAGTCGGGAGATACCGCCGTCGGGGAAGATGTCGATCCGCACCTGACGGGCGGTCACCGGGCCGTCGAGCACGAAGCGGTGGTTGGTGTCGGGCTGGAGGCGGGTGCGGGGCACGACCTCGGTCCAGCCCGCCTCCTCCGAGCCCGTTCCGGGCTCCCCGTCGCGTACCGAGAGCGCCGCCCAGCCCGCCGAGTTGCCCTTCAGATAAGCCGTGTCGATCTCGACGGCGCGGATCTCGGCCTGCTCGGCGAGCTCGTAGCGGATCCAGTCGTTGCCCTTGTCGCGGCGGCGGCGGGTCTCCCAGCCGTCGTCCATCTGCCGCGAGCGGCCCGGCTGGATGGTGTTGGTGGCGGGTGAGTAGAAGCGGTCGGACGCGTCCTCGACCCGGCCGCCGTTCTCCAGGGCGAGGAGGTCGAACGTGCCGAGCGCGGCGAGCCATCCGGGGTCGGGGGCGACGTCGCCGTACACCCTCAGTCGCGCGATTCCGCCGTCGGGATGCTGGTTGACCCGCAGATGGGTGAAGCGGCTCCCGGCGCCGACGGTGAACCCGTTGGCCGCGTGACCGCCAACAGCCGTGCGGGGAACGAGAGTTGTCCACACGACATCGTCGGCGAGCAGGTCGTCCGGGGACGGGGAGCCGGGTACGGACGTCGCCTCGACAGAGACCGCCTGCGGGTAGTTGCCCCGGAAGTGGGCGGTGTCGACCACGATCCCGCGTACGACGCCGGGGGCACCGAGCCGTACGAGGGCCCAGTCGTGGTCGTCGTCGGTGGGGTGCGGCACGGCGGCGGACGCGCCGCGCCTGCGGCGGGTCTCCCAGCCGTCCATGATCTTGCCCTTGTGCCCGAAGCGTTCCGGGTCGAACTCGGCGGGGCCCGGCTTCAGCAGGTTCTCGCGCTCGGCGAAGAACTCGTCGTTGGCGGCGACGACGCCGGCGCCGAGCCTGCGGTCGGCGAGGTCGACGAGGTGGGTGAAGGGCAGTTCGGCGGACCGGTAGTCGCGGTACGGGTCGCCGCCCGCGTACGGGCTCGCGTCACCGGTGAAGGAGGGTACGGCGGGTTCCGCGGAGGAAGCGGCGGGGGCGGACAAGGGGGGCGTGGCCACGGTCAGTTGTTCCTTTCGAGCAGTCGGCCGGAGGGCTCGGCGATGGCTCCGTCGGCGACGATGCGCCGGCCGCGCAGCCAGGTGGATCTGACGACGCCGTACAGCGTCCTTCCCGCGTACGCGGTGACGCGGTTGCGGTGCTGGAGCGCGGCGGGGTCGACGGTGAACGAGTCGTCGGGCGCGAGGACCGCGAAGTCGGCGTCACGGCCGGCCTCGATGGCGCCCTTCCTGTCCAGCCCGGCCAGCGCGGCGGGGGCGGTCGACATCCAGCGCGCCACGTCGTCCAGTGAGTGACCGCGCCGGCGGGCCTCGGTCCAGATGGCCGGCAGGCCGAGCTGGAGGGAGGAGATTCCGCCCCACGCGGTCGCGAAGTCCGAGGTCTTGAGGTCGGTGGTGGAGGGCGAGTGGTCGGAGACGACGCAGTCGATCGTCCCGTCGGCCAGCCCTCGCCAGAGCGCGTCCTGGTTCGCCGCCTCACGGATGGGCGGACAGCACTTGAACTCGGTGGCGCCGTCGGGGACCTCCTCCGCGGTGAGGGTGAGGAAGTGGGGGCAGGACTCGACGGTCAGCCGTACGCCCTCCCGCTTGGCCGCGGCGATCAGCGGCAGCGCGTCGGCGGAGGACAGATGCAGCACGTGGACGCGGGCGTCCAGTCGGCGGGCCGCCGCGATCAGACCCTCGATCGCGGCGTTCTCGGCGTCGCGCGGGCGGGAGGCGAGGAAGTCCGCGTACCTGGCTCCGGCACGCTGCGGTGCGGCGGCCAGTTCGCGCGGATCCTCGGCGTGCACGATGAGCAGTCCGCCGAAGCCGGCGATCTCGGCGAGCGACCGGTCGAGCTGCGCGGCGTCGAGTTCGGGGAACTCGTCGACGCCGGACGGCGACAGGAACGCCTTGAAGCCGAACACCCCCGCTCCGTGGAGGGACTTGAGGTCCTCCACGTTGTCGGGGAGCGCGCCGCCCCAGAAGCCGACGTCGATGTGCGCCTTGCGGCTCGCGACCTCCCGCTTGATCCGCAGATGGGCCGTCGTGGTCGTCGGCGGCAGGGAGTTGAGGGGCATGTCGATCAGCGTGGTGATTCCGCCGGACGCCGCCGCGCGCGTCGCGGTCCAGAAGCCCTCCCACTCGGCGCGTCCGGGGTCGTTCACATGCACATGGGTGTCGACGAGGCCGGGGAGGACGACGTCGTCGCCGACGTCCACCAGCCGGGCACCGGGCGGCGGTGGGGAGCCGTAGGCGCGTCCGTCGGGCAGCTCGTACGGGAGCACCGCCGCGATCGTGCCGTCCGCGACGGCGACCGACGCGGGCCGGGTGCCCTCGGGGGTGACGACGCGCGTCGAGCGCAGCACCAGGTCCACGGTGCGGTCCGTGCCCGGGTACGGGTCGAGGTCGGTCACCGGCAGCCCTCACTTCCGTCGTCGTGTCGCACGAAAATTCAACGAACTGTTGAAGGAGTCTTCATGCCGGACCGGTGTCCGTCAAGGCCCGCCCGCCCCGGAACGGGCGCCCTGCACTACACTCAGGTACTTCCACACTACGAAAATCGACTTTCACCAGACAGAATCCGACCCACCCGCCC
Source organism: Streptomyces sp. NP-1717 (assembly GCF_022695985.1). Lineage (GTDB taxonomy): Bacteria > Actinomycetota > Actinomycetes > Streptomycetales > Streptomycetaceae > Streptomyces. The sequence goes on from NZ_JAAPBF010000009.1 coordinate 59,946, forward strand.
ACCGTATGTTCCGATCACGGCGGGTGACCGGCGACACCCGGACAGAAACCCCCTGACCGGCGAAAACGTGGCAGGGAACTGCCGCCTCGTCCGCCGGGCACCCCACGGACCGCCCGGTAAACTGCTGACTCGCCCACCTCTCGTCCCTACGCCCCGAAAGGACCGTTGTTGTGCCGACGTCCAGCGCCGCGAGCGCCAGCGCCACCGACGCCGCCAAGCCCGCATCCGCGAGCGGCGGCGTCCAGTCCCTTGAGCGCGCGTTCGATCTGTTGGAGCGGATGGCGGACGCGGGCGGCGAGGTCGGCCTGAGCGAACTCTCGGCCAGCAGCGGTCTGCCCCTGCCGACCATCCACCGGCTGATGCGGACCCTCGTCGCCTGCGGCTACGTACGCCAGCAGTCGAACCGCCGTTACGCGCTCGGCCCGCGCCTCATCCGGCTCGGCGAGTCCGCGTCGCGGCTGCTCGGTACCTGGGCGCGGCCCTATCTGGCGCGGCTGGTCGAGGAGACCGGCGAGACCGCGAACATGGCGCTGCTCGACGGCGACGAGGTCGTGTACGTCGCACAGGTGCCGTCGAAGCACTCGATGCGGATGTTCACCGAGGTGGGCCGGCGGGTGCTCCCGCACTCCACGGGCGTGGGCAAGGCCCTTCTCGCGGACGCGCCGGCCGACGAGGTGCGGGCGCTGCTCGCGCGTACCGGCATGCCAGCGGCCACGGACAGGACGATCACGACGCCCGACGGCTTCCTCGAAGCGCTCGAACTGGTGCGCGGCGCCGGTTACGCGGTGGACGACAACGAGCAGGAGATGGGGGTCCGCTGCCTGGCGGTCCCGGTTCCCAACTCCCCCACCCCGGCGGCCATCTCGATCTCGGGCCCGGCCGGGCGGGTCACGGAGACGGCCACCGAGCGGATCGTGCCGATACTCCAGGAAGTGGCGCGGGACCTGTCCGAGGCCCTGGCGAGCACGGCGGCGGCACACCAGCAGGGGTGACTCCGGGCGCCCGTACCCCGGTCCGCCGGCCGTCCGTTCGCGGCTCGCTCGCGGCCCGGGCACCGTACGCCCCAATCCCCTGGGACGTACGGTGCCGAGGCTCATCGGCTCCGGTACCCGGTACCTGAAAGACCGGGTTGGCGGCGCCCGCCGGGCTGTCGGCGCCCGGCCCTGGTCGTACTCAGTGCCCTAACTCTCCGAAGAGGTCGACCGCCCTCCTGACATCCATCAGGGTGGGCGCCAGAGCGCTCACCGAACCGATCGAACCCACGATCAGAAGCAGCGAGCGACGCATCCGGCGGATCTCCGGATCGCCTCCCGCCACCATCGAAGCCAGCGCGGCCAGTTCTTCCTCCGCGATTCCTCTGTCCCTGAACTCGCTCGGATACGAGGCGAGTTCACGTCTGAGCCGGGCCACGGCGAACCGCAGGCCGCTCAGTCTTGGATCGTCACCCTTCTCTGTCACTCGCGTATGCCCCACGCTCCGCAACAAAGTTCTCCCCCTCGCACGCCATGGTGCATGTGCCTTCGGCATGTTGGCCGCCCCGCCGGCGCCCCTCTTCCCACACGCCGGGCGCCGCGAGACGCGGGACAGTAAACGCCACCCGAGCGGCCGTGCGCCACCAGATGGACAATATTCAACTTGTACCACTGACGTATCGCCAGGTCGGGGCAGCAGAAACGATCTGACGGGCCGTCCGGTGGAAGGCGCGCGGCGGGGCGCACGGGCGCGCGAGGGGGCCTGCGGGGTAGGGAGAACCCATGGACCAGAACGATCACGGAGAGTCGCCGGTGGCCGGGCTGCTGCTCGCGGCGGGCGGCGGACGCAGGCTGGGCGGGCGGCCGAAGGCGCTGCTGCCGTACCGGGGGCGCCCGCTGGTGGAGCACGCCGTGCGGTCGCTGCGGGAGGGCGGCTGCGAGCGCATCCATGTCGTGCTCGGCGCCGCCGCCGACGAGGTGCGGGCCCGCGCCGTACTGCCGGGCTGCGTACTGGTCGGCAACCCGGAGTGGGAGAGCGGCATGGGCTCGTCGCTACGGGCGGGGCTGGCCTCACTGACGGCGGCCTCCGTCCGTTCCGCGGCCCTGGTGATGCTGGTGGACCAGCCGGGGATCGGCCCGGCGGCGGTGGCACGGGTGCTGGCCGCGTACGGCTCCCCCGGCACGCTCGCCGCGGCCGCCTACGGAGGCGAGCGCGGCCATCCGGTGCTGTTCGGCGCAGACCACTGGGCCGCGGTCGCGGAGGATGCGACAGGCGATCAGGGGGCACGTGGGTATCTGAGGTCCCACGCACGGGACATCGCCCTCGTCGAGTGCGGGGATGTCGCCGGGGCGTACGACATCGACACGGAGGAGGATCTGTCGCACCTTGAGGAGTGAGGCCCTGGCACTGAGCGCCGTGGTCTGTCGACTCTGAGATTCTCGACATCAACAAACCATTGAAGTTCCACCATGAGAAAACTACTATCCACAGGTCAGAAGCGCCCGATCCACCGGAAGGCGCGCGCGACCGCAGCCGGAGCCACGGCACCCAGTGCCGCCGACGGTGACCCCGCGGTCGCCGGCCCGCTCGTAAGGAGTGACAGTCATGTCCGCACCAGCGCCGTCCCCGCTGGCCGTCGTCGACGCCGACACCCTGCCCCGGCAGGACGAGGTCCTCAGCCCAGCGGCTCTCGCCTTCGTGGCCGAGCTGCACCGGCGGTTCACCCCCCGGCGTGACGAACTCCTGATCCGCAGGCACGAGCGCCGCGCGGAGATCGCCCGTACGTCCACGCTGGACTTCCTGCCGGAGACCGCGGCCGTACGCGAGGACGACTCCTGGCGGGTCGCGCCGTCCCCGCCCGCGCTGAACGACCGCCGGGTGGAGATCACCGGACCCACCGACCGCAAGATGACGATCAACGCGCTCAACTCCGGGGCGAAGATCTGGCTCGCCGACTTCGAGGACGCCTCGGCTCCCACCTGGGAGAACGTCATCAACGGCCAGCTCAATCTGATGGACGCCTACGCCCGGAAGGTCGACTACACCGACCCGGTGTCCGGCAAGTCGTACGCCCTCAAGGCCGCCGGCGAACTCGCGACGGTCGTCACCCGCCCGCGCGGCTGGCACCTGGACGAGCGCCATCTCCAGTTCGAGGGCCGCGCCGTTCCCGGCGCGCTGGTCGACTTCGGTCTCTACTTCTTCCACAACGCCCAGCGGCTCATCGAGCTGGGCAAGGGCCCGTACTTCTATCTGCCGAAGACCGAGTCGTACCTCGAAGCGCGACTGTGGAACGACGTGTTCGTCTTCGCACAGGAGTACGTGGGCATCCCGCACGGCACCGTCCGCGCGACGGTGCTGATCGAGACGATCACCGCGGCGTACGAGATGGACGAGATCCTCTACGAACTCCGCGACCACGCCTCCGGGCTGAACGCCGGCCGCTGGGACTACCTGTTCTCGATCGTCAAGAACTTCCGTGACGGCGGGCCCAAGTTCGTGCTGCCGGACCGCAACGCGGTGACGATGACGGCCCCGTTCATGCGCGCGTACACCGAACTCCTCGTGCGCACCTGCCACAAGCGCGGCGCGCACGCGATCGGCGGCATGGCGGCCTTCATCCCCTCCCGGCGCGACCCGGAGGTCAACAAGGTGGCCTTCGCGAAGGTCAAGGACGACAAGGACCGTGAGGCGGCGGACGGCTTCGACGGCTCCTGGGTCGCCCACCCCGACCTGGTGCCGATCGCGATGGCCTCCTTCGACGCCGTGCTGGGCGAACGCCTCAACCAGAAGGACCGCCTCCGCGAGGAGGTCTCGGTGACGGCGGCCGAACTGATCGCGGTCGACTCCCTGGACGCCAAGCCCACTTACCAGGGCCTGGTCGGCGCGGTCCAGGTCGGCATCCGCTACATCGAGGCCTGGCTCCGCGGCCTCGGCGCGGTCGCCATCTTCAACCTGATGGAGGACGCGGCGACGGCCGAGATCTCCCGCTCCCAGATCTGGCAGTGGATCAACGCGGGTGTCGTCTTCGAGAACGGCGAGACGGCGAGCGCCGGCCTGGTCCGCGAGATCGCGTCCGGCGAACTGGCCGCGATCCGCCGGGAGATCGGCGAGGAGGCGTTCACGGGCGGCACATGGCAACAGGCCCACGACCTGCTGCTGACGGTGGCGCTGGACGAGAAGTACGAGGAGTTCCTGACCCTCCCCGCGTACGAACAACTGCGGGGCTGAACAGGCGAGTTCACTTCGGAACGCACCACTCCCGCACCCCCGGCACCACTCCCGCACCCCCGGCACCGCTCCGCGGCACCGGGGGTGCGGCGCGTCCCGGGCCGGGCGGTTCGAGTGTCTTCGGGTGACTTCAGGAGTGAAAGTTATCGGCGTTCCGGTACGTCGGCGCAGCTCATGCGTGGCGTCACTGGACTACACCACGGGCCCTTCCCGTACCCCCTTTACGCGCGTAGTTGACGCGTGCGTTACTCATGTCGTGTCCATGGCATTCCGGAGAGACGGAGGCCGGGCACCCACACCCCCACCACGTCCCGGAGGCAGCCATGTCCGTGCACAGCTCTCCGTACCGACGACTCATCAGATCCAAGGGCGTTCTCGTCCCCGGCGTTCTCGCCACCGTCGCGGCGCTTCTCATGACCGGCGCCGGACCGGCGTCCGCCGCGCCTCCCGGCCCCGAGGAGACCGTGCGGCCCGGCCAGGCGTGGATGGGCGCCGGAACCCGTCTCGAACAGGGCCCCACGCCGGGCCCGGCGCCGCTGGACACCAGCGGTGTGCAGGGCATCGACGTCTCCCACTGGCAGGGCGCGATCAACTGGGGCTCGGTGAAGGCCGCGGGCATCGACTTCGCCTACATGAAGGCCACCGAGGGCACGACCTTCAAGGACTCCCGCTTCAGCGCGAACTACACGGGCTCCTACAACGCGGGCCTGATCCGCGGCGCGTACCACTTCGCCCGGCCGAACTCGTCCAACGGGGCGACGCAGGCGAACTACTTCGCCAGCAACGGCGGCGCCTGGTCCAGGGACGGCAAGACACTGCCGGGCGTGCTCGACATCGAGCACAACCCGTCCGGCGCCTCCTGCTACGGCCTGTCCACCACCCAGATGCGCACCTGGGTGAACGACTTCTACAACACCTACAAGGCCCGCACGGGCCGCGACGTCGTCATCTACACGACGGCGAGCTGGTGGAACAGCTGCACCGGCAACTGGACCGGCATGGCCGCCAAGTCGCCCCTGTGGGTGGCCCATTGGGGCACGACCAGCCCCAACATCCCGGCAGGCTTCCCCACCTGGACGATCTGGCAGTACACGGCCACCGGCCGGGTCAGCGGTGTCTCGGGTGACGTGGACCGCAACAAGTTCAACGGCTCGATGGACCGGCTCGTGGCCCTCGCCAACAACAGCTAGCCGGACCGTCACCTCCTCACGACGCGACTCGGTGCCGGGAAGCCCCGTCGGTGCGGCTTCCCGGCGCCCGGTGGCCCCGCCCCCGAACACTCGGTGAACACAGCGGACCAGGAGGCACCACCATGAGCTCTCGCAAGCCCGGCCGACGTCAGGTCCTGCTCGCCGGCTCCGGCGCGCTGTTCGGCGCCGCGCTGCCCACCGCCGCGCACGCCACGGCCCACGCCACGCGTGGCGGTCGTGGCGTCGAACCGGACATCGACACCACCGCGCAGTGGAACGCCCGGCCGCCCCGAAGCCCCGTGAGCGTGCTGAACAAGCGCCCCGTCAGGATCGTCGTCCATCACACCGTGAGCGCGAACACCTCCGTCTTCTCCCGCGCCCAGGCCCACGCGCACGCCCACTGGGTCCAGGACCTGCACATGGACGACAACGGGTGGCTGGACAGCGGCTACCACTTCGTCGTCAGCAGGGGCGGCTGGATCACCGAGGGGCGGCACCGCAGCCTCAGCACCCTGCGCGGCGGCAGCGGCTTCGTACTCGCCTCGCACACCTCCGGGCAGAACGAGCAGTCCATCGGTATCGCCAACGAGGGCGCGTACCACGACGGCGCGCAGCCGCCTGCGGCGCAGTGGGAGGTCCTCGTCACGCTCTGCGCGTACGTGTGCGGGCAGTACGGCATCGCCCCGAGCCAGATCTACGGGCACAAGGACTACGGCACGACGCTCTGCCCCGGCGTCATCCACGACAAGCTGCCGCAGCTGCGCGGTGAGGTGGCCGCGAGCATGGGCTGACGCCCGTGCAAACCGTTGCGAGAGCGCTCTCAGACACGACAGACTCGGGGCATGGCCTTCATACGCTCCTACCGTCCCGGCGATCGCGACGCCGTGTACGACATCTGTGTACGGACCGCCGACGCGGGCGGGGACTCACGGCACCTGTACCCCGACGGCGAACTGGTGCCCAGCGTCTTCGCCGGCCCCTACGTGGAGCTGGAGCCGGATCTGGCGTTCGTGCTCGACGACGGGGAGGGACGTCCCGTCGGGTACGTGCTCGGGGTCGCGGACACCGGGAGGTTCGTGACGGCGTTCCGGGAGAAGTGGCTGCCAGCCGTCGGCGGCAGGTACCCCGCGCCGGAAGGGGCCGGGGAACGGACACCGAGCGAGGTCATGGCCGGCCTGTTGCACGATCCGGAGCGGATGGTGCTGGCCGAACTCGCCGCGTATCCCGCGCATCTGCACATCGATCTGCTGCCCGCGTGGCAGGGGCGGGGACACGGCCGGTCACTGATCCACACGCTCCTCGACGCGCTGCGCGCCAAGGGCGTGGAGGCCGTGCATCTGTCGATGCTGACGGCGAACACCGGGGCGCGGGCCTTCTACGACCGTGTCGGCTTCCACGAGATCGCCGTGCCGGACTCGGACGCCGACGACGTCACGTATCTGGGACGCGGTACGAGGCGCTGACCCGGCCCGGGTCCCCGGGCCCGGCGGACCGATGAGTTCGCGCGGTCCGCGGGGTCTACCCGTCATGGACACCCACACCGACCCGAAGCTTCCCGACCACGGTCCCGTCTCCCGCACCATCGCGGGGCTGATCGACGGCATCGAGGACAAGCACCTCGCGGCGCCCACGCCGTGCCCCGACTACACCGTGCGGGAGTTGCTCGCGCATCTCGTCGGCCTGACCCTCGCCTTCCGTGACGCGGGAAGGAAGGCGCTGGGACCGACGACCGACACGCCGCCCACCGATGGGCTGCCCCCGTTGGAGGACGGCTGGCGGACCGTCCTCCCGGCCCAGTTGGACGGCCTCGCGGAGACCTGGCGTTCGCCCGATGCCTGGCAGGGCTTCACCCGGGCCGGCGGCGTGGACCTGCCGGCCGAGGTGGCGGGGCTCGTGGCGCTGAACGAACTGGTGGTGCACGGCTGGGACCTGGCGCGCAGCACGGGACAGCCGTACGAGGTCGACGCGGCGACCCTGGCGGCGGTGCTCCCCTTCCTCGAACCGGCGGCGGCGAGCGCGGAGACGGGTCAAGGACCGGAGGGCCTGTTCGGCCGCCCCGTCCCCGTACCGGCCGACGCGCCGCTGCTCGACCGGGTGATCGGCCTGAGCGGACGCCGCCCGGACTGGCAGCCCGGGGAGTGACCCCCGGGCCCCGGGGGTCTGCGCGGCGAACCCTCGGGGATCGGCCCGGGCCCGCCGCGGAGCGGCCGGTGTCACGTGGAGCGGTGCATCGCGGGGGCGCGGGATCGGACTCGTACGGGACGTAGTCGGACACCTCCGAGAACGCTGCCGACACGGCGGGGTGCCGTACCGGGCCCTGTTCGGGCCCCTAACAGGGACCCGGTCAGGCCCGAGGAGTCGGACCGCTTCGCGGGTCCGTGCGCAGCAGTGCACGGGCCTCCTCGCGGAAGCGGGCGTCCGCCGCCGACGGGGCGTGCGGGAAGCCGGGGACGAAGACGTGCGCGTCCCGCTCCGCCAGCCTGGTCAGCCGACGGTGCTGATCGTCCGTCAAGTTGCCCGCGCCGACCTCCCGTAGGACGTCCAGGGCGGTGAGCGGGTCCGCGTCGGTCTCGGCCGATGCCAGGGCCGCGTCCGCGAGTCGGACGCGGTCCTGGCCGGCCGGGTCGACGGCGAGGAGGGCGAGCGCGGCCGCCGCCGCGTGGTCGCGATGGGCGAGTTTGCCCTCCAGGAGCGGGGCGAGCGGCCGGCCCAGCTCACCGAGCGCGCCGGCGGCCCGCGCGGCGCGTACGTTCTGCCAGCGGTGCCAGTCCCCGTCCGCCTCCTCCAGCACACCGGCGATGATCGGCACGGCCTCGTCCGCGCTCCCTGTGAGCCGCCACAGCGCGCGGGCGATCTCCGTGTCGCTGTCGAGGTCGGGGTTGGTGCGCCCCGCTTCCGATGAGCCGGACGCCGGGTCGGTCGTCGCGCGGGCGGTGTCGCTCAGCGCGGCACGCAGATGCGGCAGCAGCGAGGCCGCCGTCTCCGAACCACCCAGCTCCCCGGCGAGTTTCGCCGCCTCGGTCATGTCCCGGCCGCCCGAGGCCAGCGCCTCGACGACGGCCGACAGCACCGCCCCGGTGTCTCCCGCCTCGCCCGAGAGCCGGTGCAGCGCCGAGCCGATGTCGACCGGGTTCTGCCCCGTGAGGTCGGCGTCTCGCAGCGCCGCGACCGCGCGGGCCCGTTCCTCCGGTGGGCAGACGGCGGGCAGTGTGCGCAGTACGACGAAGGGATAGCGGTCCAGCGCGGCGAGCAGGTCGGGCACGGCCGCCGCCGCGCGGTGCCCCCAGCCCGCCAGGAGCAGGCCGAGGTGGATCGACCCGTTCCAGTCGATGTCGTCCTCAGCGAGCCGGGCCCGTACGGCGTCGAGCAGTTCCGGTGTGTACGGGAACGGGTCGGGGTCCGCGGCGCGGGCGTCCCCGGTCCTCGACCAGGGGCTCAGTTTCGCCGCCGCGTCGAGCGCTCTCGGCCGCCGGGCCAGGTCCGAGGCCAGCAGCGGGGCGGCCCGCTCCGGGGCGGTGGCGACCAGCGCGGCCAACGCGCGGTCGGCCAGTTCACCGCCCTCGGTGGCGATGGCCGCGAGCGCGGGGGCGGCGCAGGCCGCCCGGTGCCCTAGCTGGTGGACGACGGAGAGAACGGCGCTCGCCGACGACGGATCGTCGAGGAGCCCGGTCAGCGGCCCGGCGAGGCGCGCCGTCGCGGCCCGGGAGACCTCGCAGGCGTGCTCGGCCGCCGAGACCGCCTCGCCGCGGGCGTCGGCGTCCGGGTGCCGCAACCCGGCCTCGATCAGTGTGAACGCGGCTTCCCGCGCCGCGTCCGTGTCCCGCTCCAGCAGCCCCTGCACCACGTACCGGAACGGCTCGGTCTGCTCCTGGTCGAACCGGTCCGCGACCAGCGGACCGGCCGGCAGCAGAGAGAGGAACGCGTCGTGATGGACCGGGGTCCACGGCAGGTCCGCGTCCGATCCGGCCAGCAGCGCGGCCAGCCGTACCGGCGGGGCCTGCGCCCCCTGCCCGGCGCCGCCGCCCCCGGGCGTCTCCCCCAGCACGGTCTTGTCGAACTCCTCCGCGGCCGCCGGATCGAGCCATGCCGTCCCCGCGAGCAACTCCGCCCTCACCAGCGGGTCCAGCTCGCCCTCCCAGCGACGCCGCAGCGCCGGAAGCACCTGCTCGGCCGCGCCCGTCCTGGCCGCCGCCCAGACCGCCGCCTGCCGGACGGCGGTGTCGTTCGCCTCGATCAGCGGCAGTATCAGGGGCAGTTGGGCGGTCACGGCCACCCGGCACACGCCTGGCGTGTCGCTCCGCTCGTCCTCGCTCTCCGCGATGCAGCCGAGCAGCAGAAGCATGTCGGCCGGTCTGATCCCCGCCGCCGCCAGCCGGGCGGGGTACGGCACGGCGTACGCCGTCGCCTCGTACACCGACCCCTGGTGGATGATGTTTCCGTAGAGCTCGTACAGCGCCTCTTCGGCCTCCTCGACGTCGTCGCTCGCCAACGCCCGTAGCTGGCCCGGGACATCGTCGGCGCTTCCGTAGGCGTGCTCCCACTCCCCCCAGGGCTGTGCGTCGAGGTCAGCGAAAATCTGTGCGAGATCCATGACCGGAATCCTGGCACGAGCCTCTGACAACGAGTTCCTCGCGGTCCCCCGTGATCCGCGGACCCCAAGGTCCGTCGCTAACCGATCAGCGTGCTCTTCGGCCGCACCACGCAGAACTCGTTCCCCTCCGGGTCCGCGAGCACCGTCCACGACTCCTCGCCGCTCTGGCCGACGTCGACCCGGCGCGCGCCGAGCTCGATCAGCCGGTCGATCTCGGCCTCGCGGTCCTCCGCGCCCGTCGTCAGGTCGAGATGGAGACGGTTCTTGACAGTCTTGCGCTCCATCGCGGGCACCGGCATGAAGCACATCCCGACCGGCGCGGACGCGTCGGGCCCGATGACCACCTCCCGTTCGCGCTCGGAGAGCACGCGCCAGCGCAGCGCCGCCGCCCAGAAGCGGGCGAGGCCGGGCAGATCGTGTGTGTCGACGACGATGTGATGCAGGGTCACGGGCATCCGGGCAGTATGCGCCCGGCCCGCTCCGCGCGCATCATCGATTCCGCTGGCGCGCCACGGGTGCACTCGACGGCGCCGGGGCGGCCGATGCGTCGGCCGGCGCGTCGGCCATGGTCCCGTCTTCCGAACTCCCCTTGCCGCCCCAGTGGTTGAAGGCCAGGTTCAGCACGATCGCCACCACGCACCCCGTACTGATCCCCGAGTCGAGCACCACCAGCAGGTCCTTCGGGAAGGCGTGGTAGAACTCCGGCGCCGCGATCGGTATCAGCCCGATACCGACGGCGGCGGCGACGATCAGCGCGTTCTCGCCCTTCTCCAGCGCGGCGGTCGCCAGCGTCTGGATGCCGCTCGCCGCCACGGAGCCGAAGAGCACGATTCCGGCGCCGCCGAGGACCGGCAGCGGTACGAGCGCGATCACGGAGGCCAGCACCGGGCACAGGCCGAGCAGGACGAGGATGCCGCCCCCGGCCGCGACGACGAAGCGGCTGCGGACCTTGGTCATGGCGACCAGCCCGATGTTCTGCGCGAAGGCGCTGCACATGAAGCCGTTGAACAGCGGGCTGATGGCGCTGCCCAGCGTGTCGGCGCGCAGTCCGCCCTCGATGACGCGTTCGTCCGCCGGCCGGTCCACGATCTTGCCGAGCGCCAGCATGTCGGCCGTGGACTCCGTCATACAGACGAGCATCACGATGCACATGGAGATGATCGCGGCGATCTCGAACTGCGGTGCGCCGAAGTGGAACGGTGTCGGGAAGCCGACGAGGCCCGCGTCCTTGATCGCGTCGAAGTCGGTCATGTTCATCGGGACCGCCACGACGGTGCCGGCGACCAGCCCCAGCAGGATGGCGATCTGCTGGAGGAAGCCGCGCAGCACCTTCCGCAGGACCAGCACGATCAGCAGGGTGAGGCCGGCCATCCCGATGTTCCTCATGGAGCCGTAGCCGTCGGCCGTGGGGTCGCCTCCCTGGGACCAGTTGAAGGCCACCGGGAGCAGTGAGACACCGATCAGGGTGATGACGGTGCCGGTGACGACCGGTGGGAAGAACCGCACCAGTCTGGAGAAGTACGGCGTGAGGACGAACCCGAGCACGCTGGCGACGATGATCGCGCCGAAGATGACGGCGATGCCCTCCGCGCCGCGTTCGCGGCCGATCGCGACCATCGGTGTGACGCCCGCGAAGGAGACGCCGTTGACGAACGGCAGCCGCGCGCCGACCTTCCAGAAGCCGATGGTCTGGAGCAGCGTGGCGATGCCGGCGGTGAAGAGGCTGGCGCCCATCAGGAAGGCGGTGTCCCGGGCGTTCAGGCCCACAGCGGGCCCGACGATCATCGGCGGCGCCACCACGCCCGCGTACATGGCGGCCACGTGCTGGAGGCCGCTGGTGAACATCTTGAAGGGCGGCAGGGTCCGGTCGACGGGGTGCCTGGGGTCCTGGCCGGGTATCTCGTCGGGGGCGGGTACGTCTTTACTGAGCCTGGGCTCGGCTGCCACGGGTGTTCCTCCGGTCGGTTACGCGTCGGCGGCGACGCGGGTGTCAGGGAGGTGCGGGAGATCGGTCGCGTACACGAGTCACCGTCCCGGGTGGTGGCGCACCGCCGTGCGTCGCGCCACCACCCGGACGCGGCTGCCAGGAACCCCGCTCGGGCTCCGTGGCCGCCGGTCGAGGGCCGTCCCCCTCGACCGGACTTCCGGGACGATCCACGGCCGGACCTGCCGCGCCGGCCGCCCGCAGGCGGACACGCGGGACCTGTGAGAGCGGTCCGCCGCGGTGATCGGGTTCGTCGTGATCGGGCCTGCCTCGATCGGGCTCGTCGCGGACGGGCGTCAGCCCTCCGCCGCGATGCGCGCCAGGCGCCGTGCCTCTTCCCGCGTGGAGCGGGCGACGGCGTCTTCGTCCACCGTGGTCAGGTGGTTGTCCTCGACGACGGTTCTGCCGTTGACGAGGGAGAGCGTGACGGGGGCGGCGGCCCCGAGGACCAGGGCGATCACCGGGTCGGCGATGGAGGCGTGGGCCAGGGTGTCCATCTTCCACAGCACCAGGTCGGCGAGTTTCCCGGCCTCGATCGAGCCGATCTGGCCGGCGCGGCCGAGGACTTGGGCGCCACCGTACGTACCGAGCCGCAGCGCCTGACGGGCGTTCAGGGCGGACTCGCGGTGGGCGCCGAGGCGGTTGATGAGCAGCGCGTTGCGCAACTCGGTGTGCAGTTCGCCCGATTCGTTGGACGCGGTGCCGTCCACGCCGAGACCGACGGGCACGCCCGCCTTCAGCATGTCGGGAACGCGCGCGATGCCGGCCGCGAGGCGGGCGTTGGAGGACGGGCAGTGCGCGACGCCCGTGCCGGTGCGGCCGAAGGCGGCGATGTCCGAGTCGTTCATATGGACGCAGTGGGCCATCCACACGTCGGAGCCGAGCCAGCCCGTCGACTCGAAGTAGTCGGTGGGGCCCATCCCGAACAGTTCCTTGCAGAACTGCTCCTCCTCGACCGTCTCGCTGCCGTGGGTGTGCAGCCGCACTCCCTTGCGCCGCGCCAACTCCGCGCCCTGACGCATCAGTTCGGTGGAGACGGAGAACGGCGAGCACGGCGCGACGGCGATCTGGGTCATCGAGCCGAACGAGGCGTCGTGGTACCGGTCGACGGTCGCCTCGGTGGCGGCGAGCGCGTCCTCCAGCGACTCGACGGCGAAGTCCGGCGGCAGTCCGCCGTCCGACTCGCCGCGGTCCATGGAACCGCGGGCGAGGGTGAACCGTACGCCCGTCTCCGCGGCGGCCCCGATGATGGCGCCGGACAGGTCGCCGGCGCCGCGCGGGTACACGTAGTGGTGGTCCGTCGCGGTGGTGACGCCGCCGCGCGCCATCATCGCCAGTGAGCCACGGGCGGCGGCGCGCGCCATGGACTCGTCGATGCGCGCCCAGGTCGGGTAGAGCGCCACCAGCCAGTCGAACAGGTTATGGTCGGTGGCCAGTCCGCGGGTGATCCACTGGTAGAAGTGGTGGTGGGTGTTGACCAGGCCGGGGGTGACGAGATGGCCGGTGCCGTCGACTCGCCGTACGACGTTCTCCAGTCCGGCGGGGGCGCGGCCGGCGCCCACGGATTCGATGAGGTTGTCCGCGACGACGACGTGCCCGGAGGCGTACTCGGTGTCGTTCGCGTCCACGGTCGCGATGGCACAGTTCTCGATGACGATGCGCGAAGCCGCCATGGCGGGTCCTCGTTCTTCCCATGTGGGTGGACGGAGCCGGGGGTCGAGCGGGGTGACGACCGGGTCCGCGGTGGTGTCGGTGCGCAGATGCCCCCGCTCTTCCCCCATATCGCCCTGTTCTGCTGGGACTTGACGCCGGCGCGCGCGTCGGGGGTACGGCGGGGCGGCTACAGGTTGGTCATGTCGAGCGGGATCCGCGGCTCGACGCCGTCGCGCAGCACGGTGGCCTCGATGAGGCCGTACGGCCGGTCGGCGGCGAAGTAGACGGCTCCGTCGGGAGTCTCGTTCTTCACGCCGAACGGTTCGAGGTCCACCAGGAAGTGGTGGTTGTTGGGCAGCGAGAACCGGATCTCGTCGATCTCGCCGCGGCTGTCGATGATCCGCGAGCCCATTTGGTAGAGCGTCTGCTGGAGGGAGAGGGAGTAGGTCCGCGCGAAGGCGTGGAGCAGGTGCCCCCGCGCCTGTTCGTAGGAGTCGTCCCAGTCGGGCATCGGCCGCGAGTCGTCGGTCCAGTTGTAGCGCCACCTCGCGGACACGTCGGTGGCGAGTATGCGGTCGTACGCCTCGCGGAGCGTCGTGTACTTGTCCTTGACGTAGCCCCAGAACTCGGAGTTGGTCGAGTTCAGCACCGTCAGGTCCTTGAGGCCGGAGATGATCTCCCACTTCTCGCCGTCGAAGGTGATCTGCGAGACGCGGGTCTCCTGGCCCTTGCGGACGAAGGAGTGCTTGATCTCGTCGGCCTCGCCGGACGTGGGGTCGGCGTCCGGGGCCGTGATGCGCTCCCAGGCGTACTCCTCGATCCGGATCCGTGCCCGGTGTATCGGCTCCTGGCTGCTGACGAAGTGCCGGGCGAGATGGATGCCGAACTGCTCGGCGGACTCGATGCCGTGCTCCTTGGCGAACGCGTACACCGTGTTCTTGGTGGTGTCGGTCGGCAGGACGTTGGCGTTGGAGCCGGAGTAGTGGACCTCCTCCATGTCGCCGGAGAGGGCGACGGAGACACTGAGGTCCTTGATGTGGTGGGTGGCGCCGTCCCGCACGATCTTGACGACGCGGTTCTCCGCTTTGCCGTACTGGTTCTGGCCGAGAATGGTCGGCATCTGCTAGCTCCCTCGGTATACGGAGTAGCCGAACGGGTTGAGCAGCAGCGGTACGTGATAGTGCTCGCCGGGTGTGACGGCGAACGTGATCGCCACTTCCGGAAAGAACGCACCGCTGTCCCGTGGCGCGGGGGCGTCCTGCTGTGCCTCGGCTTGTCCCTGGTCGTGGAAGTACGCCTCGGTCTCGAAGTCGAGACGTACGTGGGTGGTTCCCGCCGGCAGCGCCGGCAGGTCCGCGCACCGCCCGTCCGCGTCGGTCTCCGACCGGCCCAGCACCACCCACCGCTCCCGGGCGCCGCCGCGGGCGGAGAGCGAGAGGGCGACGGAGGCGGCCGGGCGGCCGGCGCTGGTGTCCAGGATGTGTGTGGACACCGATGCGGTGGTTTCCGTGCTCACGGGTTCACTCCCCTGCTTCCGCTGCTTCTACGAGTCGGGTCAGCCGGACACGGTTGATCCTGCCCAGTTCGGTGCGGACGACGGCCCGCTCCTCTTCGGGCGTGTTGCCGATCCGGGTGCGGACCGCGTCCCGCATCTGCTCCCCGGTCCTGCCGGTGGCGCAGATCAGGAAGACGTGTCCGAACCTGTCCTGGTAGGCCAGATTCAGTTCGAGCAGTTCCGCCCTGAGTTCGTCGGACGCCCCGGCCATGCCCCGCTGTTCGCGGGCAGAGGTCGGGTCGCCCGGCTTCGGGCGGCCGATGGGCGGGTGCGCCGCCATCGCCTGTGCCAGATCGTCGGCGGTCAGTCCGGCCGTCGCGGTGTCACTGGCGGCGAAGAGGGCGTCGGCGGTGTCGTACGGGCGGTGGGAGAGCAGTGCGCTCCCCCATGCCGTACTGGCGCACACCTCGTGGAGTGCGGCCAGGGCCGCGCTGTCGGAGGATGTGTTGAACCGGGTGAGGCCCGGCGGCGGGTCGGTCGTCACGGGAGCCTCCGTGGCTGTGCTTGACGGGCTGCGGGACAGCTAACGCCTTCACGAACATCTCGTCAACACTTTGTTGAATTTCTCTGTGGGCGGGCCGCCGCCGGCGCGCCCCCGGCCCGTCAGTTCGTCTCGGACCGGTTCAGGTAGTTGTAGACGGTGAACCGGCTCACCCCGAGGGCGCTCGCGACGGTCTCCACACCGTGCCGTACGGAGAAGGCCCCGCGCGCCTCAAGCGACCGCACCACGGACTGTTTGGTCCTGCGGTCGAGCTCCGACAGGGGCATTCCGTGCCGGCGCTCCAGCGCGACGAGGATGTGGTCGAGCGATTCGGAGAGCTGGGGAAGGCGTACGGCGACGACCTCCTCACCCTCCCAGCTCAGCACGACGTCGTCCGGCCCCGCCAGGCCCGGAGGTACCGTCTCGGCCCCCATGGCGTCGACGAGCGGCTTCACCGCCGCGAGGAGCGGGTGGTCGGACGGTCCGGTCACCGCTCGTCCTCCGCGATCACGTTCACCTGGAGCGAGACGCGGGTGGCGCCGGCCTCCAGGGAGCGGCGGAGCAGGGTGTCGACGGCCGCGATGACGGCGTCGGCGCCGCCTTCCGCGGTGTTGCCGAAGGGCCCGACGTCCACGGCGTCCAGTTCGGCCGCCCGGATGACCTCACGGGCGACCACGGCATGGCCGGGGGCCTCGTCCAGATCGAACGGCTCGGTCGTGAATTCCACTCTCAGTCGCACGCGCACAACCTACTGCGCGAGCGGCGAAATCACGGCCGCCCCCTTGACAGCCCTCACAAATCCCAGGCAATCTTCCATTAAGCAGAAACTAACTTCCGCAATACGGAAGGAGCGAAATACCCCTCATGGCTCCCTTCACGAACAGGCCCGGCTCCGAGCAGCGCTTCGATGTGAACCTGTCGATCCTCTTCACCGAACTCCCGCTCCTGGAGCGCCCCGCGGCGGCCGCCGCTGCGGGCTTCACCGCGGTGGAGCTGTGGTGGCCCTGGATCGAGACCCCCACTCCGCCGCGGGCCGAGCTCGACGCCCTGAAGAAGGCCCTCGACGACGCGGGCACCCGGCTCGTGGGGCTCAACTTCTACGCCGGCCGGCTGCCCGGCCCCGACCGCGGGGCGCTGTCGCTGCCCGGCGAGGAGTCGGACCGCTTCCGCGCGAACATCGACGTGGCGGCCGGCTTCGCCGCGTCGGCCGGCTGCACGGCGCTCAACGCGCTGTACGGGAACCGCGTCGACGGCGTCGACGCGAAGACACAGGACGCACTCGCCCTGGAGAATCTGGTCCTCGCCGCCTGCGCGGCCGACCGGGTCGGGGCGACCCTGCTGATCGAGGCGCTCAACAGGCCGGAGTCGCCGCACTATCCGCTGGTGAGCGCCGAGGCCGCGATCGACGTCGTGGACCGGGTCAACGAGGCCACGGGGCTGGGCAACACCGCGTTCCTCCTGGACGTCTACCACCTGTCGATGAACGGTCTGGACGCCGAGGCGCTGGCCGAGGTCATCGACAGGTACGCCGACAGGACCGGTCACGTACAGATCGCCGACAACCCCGGCCGGGGCGCGCCCGGCACCGGCACGCTGCCGCTCCAGGACCTGCTCGACCGGCTCCGCAAGGCCGGTTACGAGGGCTGGGTCGGCCTGGAGTACAAGCCCGGTGACCGCCCGAGCGCCGAGTCCTTCGACTGGCTGCCCGCCGAGGCGCGGGCCGCGCGCTGAGGCGCGGCCCCGCGCCAGGACTGTCCGGACCGACACATCCGCCCCGAGCGGGGACGACGCACACACGTATGCGAGAGAGGCACCCCCGATGAGCACTCTTCCCAAGGTGGCCTGGATCGGCCTCGGCATCATGGGGTCCCCCATGGCCGAGAACCTGATCAAGGCCGGATACTCCGTCACCGGCTTCACGCTGGAGCGGGAGAAGCTGGACCGGCTCGCGGCCAACGGCGGCACCGTGGCGTCGTCGATCGCCGAGGCCGTCGAGGGCGCCGACGTCATCGTCACGATGGTGCCCGCCTCCCCGCAGGTCGAGGCCATCGCCTACGGCGAGGACGGCATCCTGGAGCACGCCAGGAAGGGCGCCCTCCTGATCGACATGTCGTCGATCACCCCGCAGACGTCGATCGATCTCGCCGAGGCGGGCCGGGAGAAGGGCGTCCGCGTCCTCGACGCGCCGGTCTCCGGCGGTGAGGCGGGGGCCGTCGAGGCGGTTCTCTCCATCATGGTCGGCGGCGAGCAGGCCGACTTCGACCAGGCGAGGCCCGTCTTCGAGGCGCTGGGCAGGACCATCGTCCTGTGCGGTCCGCACGGCGCCGGCCAGACGGTCAAGGCGGCCAACCAGCTGATCGTCGCCGTCAACATCCAGGCGTGCGCCGAGGCCGTGGTCTTCCTGGAGAAGTCGGGAGTGGACCTGAGCGCGGCGCTGGACGTACTGAACGGCGGTCTCGCCGGGTCGACCGTCCTGACCCGCAAGAAGGACAACTTCATCAACCGCGACTTCGCCCCGGGCTTCCGGATCGACCTGCACCACAAGGACATGGGCATCGTCACCGACGCCGCCCGCAATGTCGGCGCCGCGCTGCCGGTCGGCGCGGTCGTCGCGCAGCTGGTCGCCTCCCTGCGCGCGCAGGGCGACGGCGGTCTCGACCACTCGGCGCTGCTGCGCGCCGTCGAGCGGCTGTCCGGCCGGCAGGTCTGACACCCCACCGAACTCCGGGTTGTGGCGGCGCTGACAACTGTCCTGTCGCGCCCAGGCGCCGCCACAGCCCGGGAACCACCCGCGCGCCCCGGGGCGAGGACCGACCCCCGGCGGCGAGCGGCCGACAGCGGTCCCTGCCAACGGCCCTCGTGAGGGGTGGCCGGTGGGAGGGACATCCCCGGGACCGTGGCGGCGCGCGAGCCAGTGCGGTGGTGAGGGGAGCGACGGCGGCCCTCCTGACATGAAGGAGCACCGTCCGGCGCTCACCGTCGCCGTCGCCACGGTCCCCACAGCCCCGTCGCGGGGCTCCGCCGAACGCCGTCCGGCGGTGCGAGTGCCCTGTCGCGCCGGCCTCGCACCGTCGGGCGGTCCTCAGTTCTCCCTCCGAACCACCAAGAGCCCGGCCGGGGAATCGGCCGGGCTCTTGTGCGCCGTCCGCGGGTCTGCACACTGGGAGGATGCGTATTGCCGTGTTCCTCCTCGTGTCCGCGGTGTCGGTCGTCGTGGCGATCGCCGAGAAGGACCTCTCCTGGCTGGTTCCGCCGGTCGTACTCCTGCTCCTGGTGCTCGGTCCGATCACTCCGGGGATTCTCCGCGGGAAGGCGAAGCGGCCGTCCGGCGCCGCCGCAGCGGGCACCGCCGCCGGCGCCACCGGAGCTGTCGTGGCGGCCAGTTGGTGGGCCG